>JAILKU010000166.1 GCA_024693505.1 Bacteroidaceae bacterium
AGCTGGGACAACTACCAGGCCGATGAGTTCACCATTCGCGGTATGCAGGATATCACGCTCAGGCTGCCGCCTGTTCCGCAGCGTGGCACCTACGAGCTGCGCGTCACCGTTCAGCCTGGTGGCGGATCGGGCGATACCAGAGGCATCGTGCAGTTCTACTGGGGTAACGACAAGGAACGGCTGGCTCCGCTTGGCATTCCCATTGACCTGCGGACGGGTGGCCTGAACCTGCGCACCAAACTGGGTTTCTTTCCCAGCGATACAGGTTGGGAACAGGATACCGAGGACGACGAGTATAACGCCGAAGTGGATAAGCGGATGAGGAATAAGGGTTGGATGAAGGGTGCCTTCATTCAGTGCATGACCAACAATACGACGACCTATTCGGCCCGGACGAACGAGATGTGCCTGCGCCGTGTGCTGGTAAGGCAGACAATGGACCCCAACGAAACGTATTATATCCGCTTCAAGACCGTGGTTGACGATCCGCAGACCTATCTCTATATGGACTATTTCGAGTATGTGGCAAAGGAAGTCTTTGACAATCCCGAGACGCCGGAAGACATTTGGTAGTTCATTGTCCATTTTCCATTTTACATTGTCCATTTTACATTGTTAAGAGTGCATCGTCATTTGGTTAAAGTTTTCAGGGTGCTGGGCCTGCTTGCAGTCCTGTTATGGCCTGTGCATGCTACGGCCGGGATTCTCATTAATGAGATTCAGGTGGCTAATGTGGATCGTTTCGTCGACCCCAGCTGGAACTATGGCGGATGGGTGGAACTGTACAATACCGGCACCTCCCAGATCAACCTGCGCGGCTATTGGGTAAGCGACGACCCTGAGAACCTGAAGAAGTCATACGTTTCTCAGTCCGTGCTTCTGCGACCCGGAGGCTTTGCCAACCTTTGGTTCGACCATCACGACAAGTACTGCCCTTCGCAAATAGCGATGAAACTGGATACAGAGGGCGGAACCATCTACCTGAGCGACCGGCAGGGACATCTCGTGGCCAGTCAGGACTATCCGCCGGCCGTTGCGCGTGCCAGTTGGGCGCGAGTGAGCGACGGCGCAGACGAGTGGGTCTATTGCGACAAGCCGACCCCGCATGCCAGCAACGGAAACGTTGTGGCTTGTCTGGGGCGCGTAGAGGCCCCACAGCCCGACAAGACCAGCTGCATATTCAAGGGAACCCTTTCAGTGCGCGTTCAGATTCCCGAAGGCGCAACGCTGCGCTACACTACCGACGGCTCAACTCCCACCTTGCGCAACGGGCAGACAAGCACCGACGGCCTGTTCACGATTGCTACGACGACAATCCTTCGGCTGGCCTGCTTTCGCGAGGGATACATGGGCAGCGAGGTGGTGACCCGCAGTTTCCTGCTACGGGACAAGGCATTCAGCCTGCCGGTTGTGGTGATTGCCTCTGACCCCGCCCATTTCTACAGCGACGAGCTGGGCATCTTCGTGAAGGGTGTGAACGGCAGGCCGGGGCTCGGACAGACAGATCCCTGCAACTGGAACATGGACTGGGATCGCCCCGTCAACTTCGACTACCTGGACGCTGAGGGCAACTCGCTGCTGAACCAGGAGGCCGAGATAAAGCGCAGCGGCGGATGGGGACGCTTCCAGATGCCGTTCAGCTTCAAGATCCATGCAGCCAAGATCTACGAGGGCCGCAACTCGCTGGACTATCCCTTTTTCGAGGACAAGCCATACATCAAGAGCAAGGCCCTGCTGATGCGCAACGGCGGCAACTGCGACTTTAATGAGCGCGTTCGCGATGCTTTCCTGCAGAAACTGGTGCTGAGCAGCGGAATCGACATTGACGCACAGGACTATCAGCCGGTGGCGCACTACCTGAACGGCGTCTACAAGGGCGTGCTCAACCTGCGCGAACCGAACAACAAGCATTTCGTCTATTCTAACTACGGGCTTGACGAGGAGGATATCGACCTCTTTGTCATCGACAACGATACGGGCTATGTGCAGAAATGCGGAACGCACGATGCTCTGGGCGAGCTCTACGAACTGAGCAAGACGGCTGCCGACGACGAGACATACAGGAAGATAGAAAAGATGGTCGATATCGACGAGACCTGTTACTACCTGGCCGTCCAGTTTTACCTGGGCAATGCCGACTGGCCCAACAACAACATGAAAGCCTGGCGAGAGAGAAGCGAGAACGGACGCTGGCGCTACCTGCTCTATGACCTGGACGGGACATTCAACCGCACCTCACCCTTCACCCTGTTCGAGGCCATGCGCATCCATACCTTCAACACACTTCTGGGCGAACCCGTCACCAACTACACGAAGGAGATAGAGCCCATCACCATCTGGCTTAACCTGCTCGAGAACGAGCGGTTCCGGCGTCGCTTCACGGATGCCTTCTGCCTGGTGGCCGGCTCCGTCTTCGAGCCGCAGCGCTGCGAGGCACTCGTCAGGGCCTGGGCCGAGCGGGTCTCACCCATGCAGGTCCTGAACGACAACGGTTACGGCCGCAACAACTCGCCCTGGCCGGGAGCAGAATATATCATCAGCCGACTGAATACGCAGGCCCAGGGCATGTATGAACAACTGCGGGGCTATGGGCGCATGGGTCTGGGCGGCATCGAACCCATGAAGGTGCGGCTGAGCTGTAACATCCCGGGCGGGTGCATCATCCTGAACGGACAGCAGGTGCCCACTGGTGCCTTCGACGGCAAACTCTTCCCGCCTGTCACGCTGAGAGCCGAGGCGCCCGGCGGCTACCGGTTCGACGGCTGGTATCCGGTTTCAGGCGGCGAGACGGTGGGGACACCCCTTGTGCACAAAGGCGAGGAATGGACCTACTACGACCGCGGCAGCCTGGACGGCAAGCTATGGAAGCGGGCCTCCTACGGAACGGGCGACTGGAAGACCGGGCGTGCGCCGTTCGGCTACGGCAACGCCGACGGAGGCTATAAGACAAGCCTGGACTTCGGCAGCGACGGTGACAACAAACGGACGACATATTATTTCCGCAAGTTCCTGAAGCTCGCCGAGAAGCCGAAGGAGGACGATATCCTGAGGCTTTCCTTTGCTGCCGACGACGGTTTTGTCGTCTATGTGAACAATACCGAGGCGGGGCGCTATAACATGCCGGGAGGCGAGCCAAAGTACGGCACACTGGCCACCACCTACGTCGGCACGAATCCTGCCACGGGGCATATCGACCTCAAGGGCAGCCTCTTCAATGCGGGAGTGAACCTCATTGCCGTGGAGGTGCACAACTGTGCGCTTACGAGCAGCGACATCTACTGGGATGCACAGATCGGCATCCTCGAGACGGCTGGAGACGTGTCCTACAGCGATCCCGAATATACCCTTAACGGCGGTGATTGCGAACTGGAGGCCCGCTTTAGCAAGGTGGAGGGCGGAAGTCCTGTGGTGGTGAACGAGGTAAGCGCCTCCAACTCGGTCTATGTGAACGAGTACTACAAGAAGCGCGACTGGGTAGAGCTCTATAACTGCACCGATGCCGACATCGACCTCTCCGGAATGTACCTTTCCGACGATGCTTCTGATCCTCATAAGTATGCCATCACCCCGGCTGGCAACGGCGGCACGATAATCCCGGCGCGGGGGTACAAGGTAATCTGGTGCGACGAGGCAGATGCCCTGACCCAGTTGCATGCCCCCTTCAAACTGGGCAACGAGGACAATGAACTGGTTATGCTGACAGCCCGGGACGACTCATGGGCCGACACACTGGTCTATTGCCGGCACGACGGCACTTACGCCGTCAGCCGTTTCCCGGACGGCTCGGCTAATGTCTATCTGACGCCGCGCCCCACCATCGGACAGACAAACCGCCTCCATGCCAGTGCCGAATACCTGGGACTGCCCTCTGCAGAGAAGCGCACCGATATAGAGGTCCTCAGGCAGGCAGGTTATGGAGTCAGCTATGCCGGCGACGCACTTCTTGTGCGGAGCGAGGAGCCTGGCCCAGCCACCCTCTCCGTCTATACCCTTGACGGCAAACTGGTCATGCAGCGCGCTGTTACCCTATGTGCCGAGGGAAACAAAGTATCGACAAGCCTGTTGAGACACGGCCTGTATGTGGCTCGTCTCACCACCCGCCCCGCAATGGTCGGAAGTTGTAAGTTCTCAAAGAAATGAAAACAAAACGATAGGACCCTCCCCCAGCCCCTCTTTGAGGGGACAATGGGCAATGAACAATGGACAATGAACTCCTGGAGCAGCGAGCGCCATTCAAGCTGGCTTGAAAATGGCCGAGTCGTGACAGGAGTCGACCGAAGGTCAATTATGAACTCCAGGAGCAGCGAGCGGAGAGTCATGCATGCGTGAACTATCCCGAGTCGTGACAGGAGTCGAGCGCCAGCTCAATTATGAATTATGAATTAAACTATGATGTTTAGCAAGAAGACATTTATCGCTGCAATGGCAGTTTTCTGCGTGACAACAGGACATGCACAGCTTTCGGAGGGACTTACACCCGTCACCTTCGAGAAAGTAAAGATGGAAGATCACTTCTGGCTTCCGCGTCAGCAGCGGCAGAAGAGCACACTCGTGCCGTTTGCCCTCAAGAACACCGAGCCCGCTGTGGAAAACCTGCGTCGCGTAGGAGACTATCTGAAGACCGGCACCTGCGACACTTTGCTCAATCTGCCCCGCTACGTCGCCTCCGACCTCTTCAAGGTGATGGAGGGAGTGGCCTCGCTGCTGGCTGTCGAGCGCGATGCCAGGCTGGAGCAGCACATGGACAGCCTCATTGATATCATCGCCGATGCACAGTGCCCCGACGGCTATATATACGAGCTGCATTCCGTGCCTCGGGAACTCGTCCGCAACCACGAATCCGATGCCGGGACAGGCCGTTATCAGTACGTCCTGCATAGCCATGAACTCTATGAAATGGGGCATATGTACGAGGCGGCAGTGGCCTATTTTCGGGCTACGGGGAAGCGTAAGTGGCTCGACGTCTCGGAGAAGAATGCCCGCCATATCAACCGTGTCTTCTTCGAAGGCGATCCAGCCTACAACGGCGGGAAGCCGGTGATGCAGGCCCCGGGGCACGAGGAGATCGAGCTGGCACTCATAAAGCTGTCACAGGCCACGGGGAACAGCCTCTATGCCCAGATGGCCAAACGCTTTCTGGATATCCGCGGCGTGACCTTCAAGGACCAGAACTACGCCCAGCAGCACCAGCCCGTCCGCGAGCAGCGCGAGGCGGTCGGTCATGCCGTCCGGGCCATGTACCTCTATTCCGGAATGGCCGATGTGGTTGCCGAACTGGGCGATACGACGCTTCGCCCCGCCCTCGAGGCCATTTGGCACGACGTCATGGACAAGAAGATACATATCAACGGCGGTCTCGGCTCGGTGCCCGGCATCGAAGGGTTCGGTCCGGCCTATATGCTGCCCAACAGGAACACCTATGACGAGACGTGTGCAGCCGTGGGAAACGTCTTCTTCAACTACCGCATGTTCCTGGCTTCGGGCGACGGCAAGTATGTCGATGCCGCCGAGGTCTCACTATATAACAATGTATTGGCAGGTGTGAACCTCGAGGGCAACAAGTTCTTCTACGTAAACGTCCTCGAGGCCGACGGGCATAAGCCCTTCAATCATGGTCGGGCAGGCCGCTCGCCTTGGTTCGGAACCGCCTGCTGCCCCTCTAATATGGCACGCCTGATCCCCCAGGTCTCCGGCATGGTCTATTCCCATTCGGGTGACGATATCTACTGCGGCCTCTATGCCGGCTGTCAGACGGAGATACAGCTGCGTTCGGGTAGGGTAGGGCTTACCCA
This sequence comes from Bacteroidaceae bacterium, assembly GCA_024693505.1. Taxonomy (GTDB): domain Bacteria; phylum Bacteroidota; class Bacteroidia; order Bacteroidales; family Bacteroidaceae; genus Physcousia. The sequence goes on from JAILKU010000166.1 coordinate 5,793, forward strand.
GCAGACCGAGTACCCCTTCGACGGGAAAATAACCATCAGCGTATCGCCCGACCGGGAAGGCCTTCCCTTCACCCTGCGTCTCCGCATCCCCACCTGGTGCGGCACCCAGTTCATCCCCGGCAAGCTGTACACCTATGCCGATAAGCACCCCTCTCAGGTCACATTGCGTCTCAACGGCAAGCCGCTGAAGGTGACCGCAGAAAACGGGTATGTGCCGCTCCGCAGGGAGTGGAAGACAGGCGACAGGGTAGAACTCGACCTACAGGTCAAGACCCGCTATTCAGTGGCCGATGCC
>JAILKU010000017.1 GCA_024693505.1 Bacteroidaceae bacterium
GGTGGGGAACATGATAGCCTCGCACAGGTAGTTCGCCATCAGGAAGGCCACAGGGACGTAGCGCATCCAAGAGGACCCGTTGAATCCTAAGGCACTGGTCAGGATAACCATCAGGATGCAGAATATGCTGCCCGCAGCACACCAGTAGAGCATACGCTCTGCTCGGACGGTCCGCATAATCCAGCTGCCGAGGAATCGCCCGCCCATAAAGATGAACAGGCTCAGGCCCAGTATATAGCTGGCTACGTCTGCCTCCATCCTGCCCAGTCCCGTCGCAAAGTTCACGAAATAGCTGTTGATGCTGATCTCGCTCACCTCGTAGGCCAGCAGGGCGGCCAATCCGAACAGGAACATACGGTTGGACATCAGACCTTTCAGGGTGCTACTGGATGCTTCCGTGCCTGCTTCTTCCCTCTCGCTCAATATCTCGGGCAGGTTCACCCGGCTGAAGACAACTGCCATCAGTAGCACTAAAATACCCAGCACGGCATAGGGGCGCGATACATGGGCTTCTGTCTGGTTGAACAGATAGCCGCCCATGATAAGCGGGCCCAGCGAGCTGCCCAGCCCGTTGAAGGACTGGCTCAGGTTGAGTCGGCTCGTAGCCGTCTCCTCAGGCCCGAGCAGGGTAGAGTAGGGGTTGGCTGCCGTCTCTAGGAAGGTCAGTCCGCAGGCCAGGATGAAGAAGGCTCCCAGATATAGGGCATAGTCCTCCACCATCGAACCGGGAATAAAGAGGAAGGAACCGGCGGCAAAGAGCAGCAGCCCCAGCACAACACCCCTGCGGTAGCCGTAGCGGCTGATGAAAAGGCCTGCAGGAATCGCCATCATGAAGTAGGCCAGGTAGCTGCTCACCTGAATCAGCGAGCTCTGCGTGATGGAGATGTTCAGTTCCTCCTGGAAGTGTTTGTTCAGCACGTCCAGCATAGCCCTGGCGAAGCCCCACAGGAAGAAGAGGCTCGTTATCAGGATGAACGGGACGACATACTTGCGGTTAGTCAGGGAGGCCTTGCTCATTTGTTTCTCTCATTTCGGCTTTGTCCATTTTTCTGCAAAGGTAACAAAACTTTTTATTGTTCGCAAATTTGAGAATGATTTTTTGGAGTTTCAACCATAAATATGCACTAAAGACAGGAAAAAAGAAGCCGTTCCAGGGATTTTGCAGGGCTTAAAGAAAAGGATATTGAAAACTAAAGAACGCAGAACGCTGGAAGTTTTGCCCTGAAGACAGATAGGCATAATCATTTTCGCCCATTCGGCCTTAACGAAACCGTTTTGCCCGCCCTATAATATAAAAAGGTATGGGAAGTTGTACAAGTCTCAGGGATATTTCGTACCTTTGCAGCAAAAAGTATTAGAATAGTGACATGAAGAAGGAAAACAGGACTTGGACGGAGTGCCGGAGCGTACTGCGTGCTGTGGCGCTGACGGGCGCTATGTGGCTGGCTGCGCTGCAAGCCGGTGCAGACGGATGGACGGGCAGCGAGGAGATGTGGGGAGACGGGAGTCTCAGGCGCGTGGAGGATGTGCTGCGCCCCTTGCCGCCCGGAGCGGTGACGCTGACCGGAGGGCTGGAGGCTGACCTGCAGCGCTGCATCCAGCATTGGCAGAAGGAGGCGGTGCCCTATCCGCAGCTGGTGGAGTTCTTCCGCTCGGGACATCCTCAGTTCGCTCTGGGCGAGATGTGGGGCAAGGCGGTGCGCTCGGGCGCGATGTTCTACCGCTACCGGGCCGACGAGGAACTGCGCAGCATCCTGCGCTCTACACTGGACGACCTGCTCACCACAGTACGCCCGAATGGCAGTATCAGTTGCGCACCGCCCGAGATACAGCCGGAGAACGCGGGCGGAGATATGTGGGAACGTAAGTATGTCCTGTTGGGCTTGAGCCAGTATTACCGCTGGGTGGACCGAGACCCTCGCGTGCTGAAGGCTATGCAGCAGCAGGCACAGAGCATAGTGGATCAGGTAGGGCCGGCGCCCAAGGTGGATATTACTACGCTGGGGTGGAGCCAGAACAAGATTGAGTCCTCGTCGCTACTGGAACCTATGATGAGGGTTTACTTCCTGACTGGGGATCGCCAGTACCTGGACTTCGCATCGTACATCATCGGACGGGGAGGCTGCAGCGGCAGCGACCTCTTCCAGCAGGCCTATGACGGCGTACGGCCCCGACTGATGGGAAACGTCTATCCGAAGGCCTACGAGATGCTGTCCGTCTTCGAAGGCCTGGCCGAGTACTACCGCGCCACGGGCGAGGAGCGCTGGCTACGCTGCCTGATGAACATGTATCGGGGCGTGTGCGAACGCGAGATTACCATCATCGGAAATGCCGGGTGTAACCAGCCCTACTTCCCTCAATGGGCAGGCGAGGCCTGGGGCGATACGCGTTTTGAACAGACAAACCCGGGGCAGACGCGCATGATGGAAACGTGTGTTGGCGTCACCTGGATGAAATTCTGCTCCCAGCTGCTGCGCCTGACAGGCCAGGCCGGGATGGTGGACATGATAGAGCGCTACGTCTATAACGGATTGTTGGGAGCCATGAAACCTGAAGGCGACGGATTCAGCTACGTTAACCTGATGAACGGCGAGAAAGTCACGAACAGTGGATGGGGATGGAACTTCAACGGTCTGCCCGTAACCTGCTGCAATCTGAACGGCCCGATGGGACTGGCCTACATCCCCTTCGTACTGGCCATGCAGGCCCAGGATGGCCCTGTGCTGAATCTGTACAACTCTGCTCGTATCCAGGCCTGTACGGCTTCAGGGAAACCTGTTGAAGTGGAGGTGCAGACACAGTTCCCGCTGAACGGCACGGTGCAGATAACTGTAAGGCCGCAAGCAGAGGAGAAGTTTGCCTTGCACCTGCGCATCCCCGGCTGGAGCAAAAACACGGCTTGCAGCATTAATGGCCGTCGGGTGAGCGGGGTTAAGTCCGGACAGTACCTGGTGCTGAAGCGCCTTTGGAAGGAGGGCGACCGCGTCAGTCTCCAGCTGGATATGCGGGGCCAACTGCTGAATGCGCCGCTGGGTACCGACCGGCGGGGCGACCACTATCAAGCCGTAACCTACGGACCCATCGTGCTGGCACGCGATGAGCATTTGGACAAGAACTACGACAAGCCGGTAAGCATTCTGGCCGATACCCGCCACGAAGTGGAACTGCAGGCCGTCAGCCCGTCGCTGCCCGGCACACGCATGGAATTCCTGGTGCCGACTGCACGCGGCCCAATTCACATGACTGACTATGCTTCGGTAAACGGATGGGACGGCAAGAAGGTCTGCACTTGGTTGCCGATGGAAAGATAAAGGACGACAGATCCCTATATTCTGATGGTCCAGCCTACGCGCTGCATAAGGCGGACGACCTGAATGACCATAAGCGCGAAGAAGAGGGAGAGCAGAAGGCCGCTCAGGCCGTTGTACCAGCTCCAGGGCAAGTGCCAGTCCACCTGCCAGCGCAGGGGGTACCAGATGTAGGGCAGCAGGTAGCAGGTGAGTGTAGCCGTACCGGCCGGCGCTATCAGCCAGAGACGGCGCTGCCCCACTAGCCAGTGAATAAGGACAAGGAGAGGGAAGTAGATAGCCAGGCAGAAGAAGAGCCAGGTGGGCGTAGCCTGAATCTTGGAGATAATCCAGTAGTGATGCGCCCAGAGTCCCAGGCAGAGCATCAGCAGTCCGATAGCCACGAAGAGTCCCGTAAGCCGTAGGGCCTGACCGCGCTGCACGAAAAGGGTCATCAGCATAGAAGCAGCCATGCCCGAGATGCAAAGGGCGTGACCCGTCCAACCGCCGGGCAGCCAGGGCAGCAGGATATTGCGCAGGAACCAGCTGTGCGGCAGGAGGGAGCTTTGGCTGAGCAGGCAGAAAGCGACGCTGACGCCCCACGCCAACAGCACCGCTCCGAGACGGCCCCGGCATACCAGCCAGGTCAGGGCGCAGACCATATAGCTCCAGCCGATAAGACCCAGTATGCCCCACCAACCTGTATGGAACGGCTTGCCTGCCACGTCGCAATAGACGACAATCGCAGCCAGCAGCAGACCGCCCGCTGTCCGCAGGGACGTTACGGCCCAGCCGGGCAGTCGCAGGTGAAGGCCTTTGTAGTCCGTCCAGACGAGGAAGAAGCCCAGCACCATCAGCAGCGAGAACCAGATGTGCGGTATATTGCCCGCGCCCTCGTCACCGTTCAGGGTGAAGAGGCCCATCGTGACTAAGGCAAAGGTGCGCCACAAGACATGACTCAGCACGCTGAACTGCGAGTCGCCCCGCCTTAGACGGGCGCCCAGCGCAAAGGGCACCGAGAGACCCACACAGAACAGGAAGGCCGGGAAGATGGTGTCCGAGAATCCCATCATATCCTCGTTGTGGGCGGCGTGGAAAAGCCATTGGGGCACATTCTTCGTGCCGGGGATGTCATTCACGAAAAGCATGAGAAGCATGGTGAGGGAGCGCATCACATCGATGCTGTTCACTCGCGTCGGTCGGGTCTTGACGTCGTTATTCATAGCGTTTTCTTTTGTTTCCGGTGCAAAAATACGATACTTCCGTCAAACTGAGGGTATAAGATTCGGTATTAAACTTCCAATCTTTCGCAAAACTGCGCCCCTGATTAATGTCCAAGCATGTCGTAGCTCGTCTGCAGGATGGCTTTGGCGCGGCGCAGGCGTTCCGGCGAGGGCGAGGGCTTTTCGGTAATGGGCTCGTCGGCTGTGATGTCGAAGACGCTGACGCCTGTGCTGTCGGCAAAGAGGATGCCCCCGGGGTAGCTGCTGTAGGCGAAGGGGTATGTGTAGTCCTTGCTAAGCACGTTGCGGCTCCAAAGGAACTGGCGGTGCGGTAGGCCCATCTGGCTGAGTAGGGTAGCGGCGAGGTCGCTCTGGTTCATCAGGACATCTATCCGGCGCGGGCTGCGGATGGCGCCGCCCAGCCAGAGCATCGGGGCATGGAAGAATTCGGGATCCTGGTATGTCAGGTCATAGAGAAATCCGTGGTCGGGGATGAGGATGACGAGCATATTGTCCCATTGGGGCATGGCCTGCAGACTGTCGATAAACTGGCCTATGCAATGGTCGGTAAAGGCAAAGGCATTGAGTTTCTTGTCCTCCAACCGGTTGTAGGGCACCTCGAACGGCTCGTGGCTCGAGAGTGTCTGCCATACCAGATGCCAGGGACGGTCGGTAGGCATCTGGCGGACAAGTTGCAGGGTGCGTAGGGCTGTCAGGCTGTCGTTCACGCCCCATTTCGTCTCGTGCGCCTCGTTTAGTGGGAAATCCACATCGCTCGTTAGTGTCTGATAGCCGGTCTGAATCAGATAGCCCCGCTTCCCCATTATCTTGATGTCGCCTCCATAGAGATAATGTGTCGCATAACCCTCTTCAGAAAGGCTCTGTGCTATAGAAGGTATGCCGCTCAATTTGTCGGGCAGGCGCATCAGGCTGGTAGTGGGATAGCTTATCCATCCGCTCAGGGCGGAGACCGTACCGCGATCGGTACGGAAACTGTTGCTGTAATAATTGGTCCAGAAGATACCCTCGGGAATAAGCCTGTTCATGTAGGGTGCCACATCGGGCAGGCCGCCCAGCTCGCTGATGAACTTACCACCGAAGCTCTCCATAAGCACAAGGAGAACATTGGGGCGCTGCGTATGAAGCAGAGTGTCGGTCACGTCCTCGGTCTCCTCCGGATAGAGTCCCTGGAACATTTGGGCACGTTCGTCCTCGGGCAGATAGTTGAACTGAGAGGGGAAGTCTTTGCTCTTGCTTATTGAGGCAAAGATGCTAAAGGCTGGATTTACGGCTGAATGGTTGAGAAACAGACTCTGACTGTAGTAGGGCACACCCAGGTTCATCACGCTTCTGTTTACGCCTCCGCGGATGCCCACGAAGATAAGTCCGCCCACCAGCAGCCAGGCAGGAAGAAGGGTCACAGCCGGTCTCCAATCAACAGGTGACGACGAACGATGATACTTTGATCCTCTTGAACCTTTTAACCCTTGAACTTTTGCCGCCTTCGTCAGCCAGAAAGACAGCAGGGCAAACAGGAGAATACCCAAAAGGCGCGTCACCAAATAGCTCGTGCTGACACTGCTTACAGCCCCCTCGGGATTGCTCATATAGCTGAATACCGTAGCATTCAGCTTGAACTTCCAGAACTCGTAGAGATAGGCATCGCCGCAAATGATGAGGGCCAGCAGAATACAGATGATAAAGCAGTAGGGCACCATCACCCGACGTACAGGGAAACCGTGCCATAGAAGCCAGACAAGGCTGCACAGCCAGGGGATGACCAACAGGTAGCAACTTGTGCTGATATCCATTGTCAGACCATGAAGCCATACCTGAACCATATCGCCCATGGTAAAGGCTTCCACGCTACGATTGTAAATCATGAACACCGCCTTCCCTGCTGCAAAGATAAGCATCAGGCACATCAGCAGGGCAGCCAGGTTTCTCACCATCCCCATGAATAGATAAACTTTCTTCATACCGTTTCTCTCATTTATTCTTCCATCAGTAATCAATATGTCAGCCACCTGTCCCTGTGGCATCTCTCTATCTGTTTCATTATCACTATCCTCTATCTTCGTTTCCTGTATCGACCACCTCCAAAAAATTGTATAAATCCTTTGTCTCGAAGGAACTGCAACTGCTGTCGAATTTTGTCATGAACATGATTATTGCCAGGATGCTTTTGTCGCAGTTCTTCAACAAAAGTATAGACTTCGTCCAAGCAGAAATCATCTTGAGGTATGCGTTCCACACATTTTAGTACATCCATCAGCCATCCACGGCTATCAATCCTGGTTCTTTGCAGTAAAAGAGCCTTTTGGTATTGGTCAACAACACGCGATTTATCCTCTTGTTGACCGTTCTTGACAATAAATATCTTGCCGCTTTCAGGAATGCTGCCTATTTCGATATTACATCCTGTCCACCCTGCTCGTCGCGCAGTATCAGCAAGTGGATTGCGCTTCTCAATAATGTCCGGCACAAAGAAAAATTTGGGAATGATGAGCAGATTATTCACCGTCCAATTGGCGTAGGTCATCACAAAGAGGTGTGGATTGCGAAGAGACGTGATTCGATCAATCATGGTTCCATAAGCACCATCAGCTATCTTGTGCCCTATTACTGCGGTTTTACTCTCTTTGCTTTTCAACTCAAAGTCTGACTTGCAGTCATCGCAGAAGAAATCAGCCACAGGCTTGTTTGCTTCATAATGTCCCAATACGGGTGCGCCACAAACTGGGCAGAACATATTGCGCTCCATCCAATCTTCAGTCAGCACGCGCGAAATTTGTGAACCGCTGTGATAACCTAATGCTAAGTTCTGATTGAAGTGTAAGTCCATCGCTAATTAGGCAACTCGGATTTTATGGTTCTTTCAAATACATCTACAAAACTTTCAAGTCTTTTCTTAATGCCTTCAAAGTTTGTATTCAAGGCTAAGGTACGGATAAAAAGTGAATATCCATCCCTATGAGTTATTGTGGCATCATCAAAGTCGTCATTCTTTGTTTTTTGCATAAAAAATCTGCCTTCGTATTCCATCAGTTATTAGTTTTTCTTGCCTTAGCCATACTTTAGCCATACTCTAGCCTGCTTCTAGCCATACTCTAGCCTTACTGTTTGAGTATGCCTAGAGTATGGCTGCACCGACTCAATAGCCTGCCTATTCTATGCCTATGCCAGTGTTCCTACATATCTTAAATCATTTTTTTACTCCTGTTAATCTCCCAATGTCCGGTCTTGTTGCTGCCAACACGGACTATGAGGCCCACTTCCTTCAGTTTGGTAATATAAGTCTTGATCTGGCGTTCCGATAGACCAACTTGTTCACCTATCTCGGCAGCATTAAAACCACGATGAGCATTGATGACTTCAAGCACTGCAATAGCTTTTTCGGACAATTCCGGTAATTTATCGTGTAGTTTATCGTGTAGTTTATCGTGCAGTTTGCCCTGCAATGGTGCACCTTGATGTGACTTCAGCGTTTTGAATATCTCATTCAGCATAAAGTCGATAAAGGGACCTGACTGTCCAGCTTCACTGCTTGCTGTAATGGCTTCGTAGTATTGTTGCTGATTACTATAAACCATGTTCTCCACAGGCAGATGTTCAAACAGCGGGTGTAGCTTGCCCAATATAAGTGACTGCCACAATCTGCCCATTCTGCCATTACCATCAATAAACGGATGGATGAACTCAAACTCGTAGTGGAACACACAACTGCGAATCAACAGGTGGTCCTTCGAATGTTTCAACCAGTCAAAGAGATCCTTCATCAGTATAGGCACCCGATCAGCTGGAGGTGCTAAATGCACCAATCCTTTTTCACCATACACGCCCACGCCTCCACGTCGGTATTTGCCCGCGCCGTCCACCAGTGCCTGCATCATTACACCGTGTGCTTTCAGAAGGTCTTTTTCCTTGAACGCATCAAGTGTGGGATACATCTCGTAGGTTTGGATGGCATTCTTCACCTCCTGAATTTGCCGGATGGGAGCCACGACGTTCTTGCCGTCAATGATGTCACGCACTTCGTCCTCACTCAATGTGTTACCTTCTATGGCGAGCGACGAATGGATGGTCTTAATACGGTTGGCTTTTCGCAACCGCAGTCCGTCTTCTTGTTCCAGACGAATAGCATAACGCTCAACCTGAGCTGAAATTTCAGCTATCAGGTTGATGGCATCAGCGCTAACTATGAATGGTGGTATATACATATTCTTATTCAAATGACGTTCTTTTATCGGGCCAACTGACGGAGCAGTGAGAGCCGTCAAACTTGTTTGAATGGCCGAGTCGTGACGGAAGTCGACATAGTCAGCCTCCTGCGATTTCTTGTATTCTTTGAGCGCATCAAGCATTTTCTTTGTCAGCTCTTGTTTCATGCCTTACCGCATTGTTATTGGTTACAAAGATAGTGATTTGGTTTCATATTCTCCACATGTTTGAGAAATAATTGCAGAAAAGAGCCTCTTTTTATATTTTTTAACCCAAATCGGTCATTCGCGCGTGACAGTCTAATAACCGATTTGGCTTTAAGCTCAAAACAAGCTCACGCACATAGGTTCTATACCTTTACGAACGTATCCGGAATGTCCAATGAGCATATGTTCATGAAAACACCGTTCCATAACGTCCCATCTCCGAACCATCTCCGAAGGATGAAAACATAATATTGGTGTCTGCTAAAGTTCGGCCTGAAGGGCCAATGAGCGCTCTAGCCCAGGGCAGCGCCCTGGGTAATCGCAGGCAATGAAAGGCGCCCTGACAGGGCAAAAGCATTGATACGATTGAGCTTTTGCCCCGTCTCCCAAACTGACCACCCAGTGCATCAAAAAGGACTCGTCTCAGGCTCCCCATACGAGATATAAATTCAATCGGTCATTAGCTTTATGATGATAATAGACCTCTTCATTTGGCTTTAGACATTTAATCGTTTGCCTTTAGCCAAATGATAGTGCGCCTTTAGGTAAACGATTGTATGCCTAAAGGCGCAGTCCTTATAAGCTCGACAAAAAGCCCCGATTGACTTATGTGAATCTTCCGATTCACTCGGCTGGTTGCTCCTCTCATTTACTTGAACCCGAATCGGTCATTATAACGCTAATGCCGATTTGGGATAAAAGGGAAATAACCGAGTCTGAACCGGAACTGAACCGAAACTCAACCGAAACTCAGT
>JAILKU010000079.1 GCA_024693505.1 Bacteroidaceae bacterium
AAGTTTAAGGGTTCAAGAGGTTTAAGGGTTCAAGAGTTCAAAAGTTCAAGGGTTCAAGGCGCCAGCCATTCCCCGCCCCTATAAGGGGAGGGGCAAGTGGTGGGGTAGGCAAGCTGGGAGTCAAATTATTATTGTGATGAATAGCTGGGTGTTTACCCCACCCCTTGGCCCCTCCCCTCAAAAGGGAGGGGAATGCTGGCGCCGTGTTACCGCCCTCTCATTGGCGCCAGCCCTCTCCCCTCCATTACGGGAGGGGCAGGGGGGTGGGTCTTGAGGGTCTTCTGGGGGTGGGTCTTTTTCCCTTTTTTCCAATTTTTACCTGAATATCCTCTGATAATTCGCAGGAATATCGTATCTTTGCACCCGACAGATGAATATGGATGATGTGGACAGGGGCTTTTCGGGCTCGTGCGACGGATTTAACGTCTGGAGAACTAACGGATTTAACGTTCGGAGAACTAACCGATTTAGCGTCTGGAGAACCAACGGATTTGACGTCTGGAGAACTGAGGACTTTTACGTCTGGAGAACCAACGGATTTAACTTCTGGAGAACTAAGGACTAACAATAATAGGATATGAGAAAGCTATTTCTGGGAATTCTTCTTTCCCTTTCCGCTGCGCTATGGGCGCAGGACGATGTGTTACGCAGTGTGAACCTCTTTCTGGGTACGGCCGACGACTACGGCCAGCTGGCGCCGGGCGCCACGGTTCCGTTCGGGCAGGTGCAGGTCTGCCCGGACAGTAAGCCGCGGCAGCATGCCGGCTACGACTTCGAGGTGCCCGTCATCTCGGGCATCTCGCTGAACCGCCTCTCGGGCGTGGGCGGCAGCGGCTGCGGCGGCAACGTCTCCCTGATGCCCGACGGCTCGGGGCGCGACATCCGCATCCTGAAGACCACCGAGGAGGCCACCCCCGGCTACTACGGCGCGATGCTCGACAACGGCGTGCGCATCGCCCTGACGGCAACGGACCGGATGGCTGTGGAGCGCTTCGTCTTCCCCCGCGGCATCGAGCCCGTACTGGTGCTGAACCCCAAGTCGTCGTTCGAGAAGGTCCACCAGAGCAGCTTCTCCGTGGTGGACGCCAGGACGGGCGCCGGCATGGTGGAGAGCAGCAATACCTGCGGCCGCGGGCGCTATCATCTCTACTATAAGCTGTTTGCCGACCGCCCGTTCGAGAGCGCGACGCTCGATGACGGGCGGGTGTGCCTGCGCTTCGGCAAGGCTGGAGAGAGCGATTTCCCCGTGGAGGTCCGCATCGTCGTCTCCACGGGCCTCGAGGCTCCGCTTGCCAAGGTGCGCGCCGAGAGCGTCTGGCAGACCCCCTTCCGGCAGCTGCGCGACGAGGCGGCCCGGCAGTGGGCCGAGGTGCTGAACCGCGTCGAGGTGAAGGGCGGCGGCTACAACGAGCGCACCCTCTTCTACACCTCGCTCTACCGCGTCTTCCACAGTCCCTTCCAGGTGACGGGCGAGGGCTTCTCCACCTATCTGGGCACGGACGGGAAGGAGCATAACGCGACGGACGGATGCTACTACAGTTCCTGGTCGCTCTGGGACACCTACCGCACCAAGTTCCCGATGATACTGCTCCTTCAGCCCGAGCGCAGCAGGGACATCATGAACTCGCTGGCCCAGCTCTACCTGACGGGCAAGAAGGACTGGAGCACCGACTTCGAGTGCGTGCCCACCGTCCGTACCGAACATGCCATCGCCACCCTGCTCGACGCCCTCCGCAAGGGTATCGTCGGGCCCAACATGCTGCGCCCTGCCTATCCCGGCATGGTGGCCGAGGCGCAGCGGCTCAGCCTGAAGTCGCCCGACCAGGTGCTCGAGGCCGCCTCCGACTTCTGGGCGCTGGGTCAGCTGGCCGGCGAACTGGGTCAGAAGGCCGACGCGCAGAAGTGGCAGGCCAGGGGCGAGGCGCTCTTCGACAGCATCTGGCCCAAGGCGTTCATGAACATCGACGAGACCTACACCAAGATGCGCGGCAACGGGCTCTATCAGGGCACGCGGTGGCAGTACCGCTGGGGCGCGCCGATGTTCCTCGACCGCATGATACGCCTCTGCGGCAGGCAGACGCTCCAGAACCAGCTGAGCCGCTTCTTCAGGGAACAGCTCTACAACCAGGGCAACGAGCCGGACATCCACGTCCCCTTCCTCTTCGGCCGGCTCGGTCAGCCGCTGCTCACCGGTCCTGTCGTGCAGGAGCTGATGCTCGACAGCATCACCCACCGCTACGGCGGCAACGACGCCTATCCCACGCCGTTCCAGGGCTGGGCCTTCCGCAATGCGACGCGGGGCTACGCGCCCGAGATGGACGAGGACGACGGCACGATGAGCGCCTGGTACTGCTTTGCCGCCCTCGGCCTCTATCCCACCATCGTGGGCGAGCCCGTCTATGACCTCTTCTCGCCTCTCTTCGATGAGGCCGTGCTGAAGATGGACGAGTCGGGCCGCGTCAAGACCGTCATCCGCACCCAGGGGCGCCGCACCGTCCGCCAGCCCCTGCGCCGCGTCACCTGGAACGGCCAGGCCCTCCCCAAGTTCCAAATCAGTCACGCCCGTCTGGCCAAGGGCGGACAGCTCGTCTTCTGGTATTGATTATGTTGTACTATCGTATGAAATGGGACGGGTCTGTCATCCTGGCCACCGTCTCGATGCTTGTCATCCTGCTTGCTGCCACGGCGTTCGTCCTGTTCGGCGGCTACGCCCGCTTCTGGTGGATTCTCCTTATCTTCTGGGTGATACATCTGATCCCGGCGCTCTTCATGCCTCTTGGCGTAGGGTGTGCCGAGGACGGCGTTTTCATCCGTCGTCCCGTCGGACGTATTGTCGTTCCCATCGAAGCGCTGAAGAACGTCTCGCCTGTCGGGGCTAAAGACCTCGGCGGCACGAGGATCGTGAATATCAACGGCCTCTTTGGCTACCTTGGCCTGATGCGGAATGAGCGGCTGGGCCTTTACCGTCTCTATGCCACCAGCCGTAGCGACTACGTCCTGATAGAGTCCGAACGCCGGAAGTATGTCGTCTCTTGTCCGGAACGCGAGGAATTCATCGCCGCCTGCCAGCACTACCTCGATGCCTACAGAAGGCAAGCACAAATTCAAAATTATTGAGTTCAAAGTTCAAGGAGTCGAGCGCAGCTCAATTATGAACTCCTGAAACAGCGAGTACAGAACCAAACTCGTTTGGATTCTGTCGAGTCGTGACAGGAGTCGAGCGCAGCTCAATTATGAATTATGAATTATGAATTGCTTTAAGCCTTTCCATCTGCTGATGGCGTGGCTCAGCCCGCTGCCGTTCATAGCGCCCGCCCTCGCGATCCTCATGCTCTTAGTGCTCAGCGAGGAACCGGCCCGCTTCCTGTACGACACGTTCTCGCCCCTCTGGGTGCCTTCGTTCTTCGTGCTTGGCGGGCTGAACATAGCGCTCTTCACGCTCCGCTACTTCCGTCGCAGGGACTGCCTCTACGTCTTCCTCTTCTCCCTTCTCGTAGCGGTCTCGTTCGCCGCCCTGCCTCTTATGCATAAGCTGATCCAGGACGGCTCTCACCACCAGCGCATCCTCAATATCGTCTATTACCTCGTTGTGAGCAATGGCCTCTTCTATTGCGCCTTGAACCGTTTCTACTACCTCAGGGACAGGGACCGGGACAGGGGAATCGCTCCGCCGGAAGGAAAAACAGAGCGGACTGAAGAGTAAAACCAATAACTAGACAAAGAATAAAAGAACTATGCTGAAATACGTATTACAGGAGATGCCCGACATGCACGAAGGGCAGAAGAAGATTTTCCCCAAGCTGATCGCAGCCGGGCAGGTAGGGAGTGCGAAGATGTTGAACAGGTACCAGCTGACCGGCACGGCGAACCGTAACGTTGCCGGCCAGGTGCTGATGTCGCTGCCCGACATCATCGGGGCCTATCTTACCGAGGGCCATACCGTCAAGGTTGACGGGCTGGGCACGTTCTCCCTCTCGCTGGAGTTCGACGACGACAAACCCGGCGGGCAGACTTCCGACGGAAGCGAGGACGGCTATCGGCACGTCCGCGTGAAGGGCATCAACTTCCGGCCCGACAAGGATTTCCTCCAGCTGGTGCAGAAGAATGCCGAGTTCGAGCGCGGCGAGAGTCATGTGGTCCGGGTCTCCAAGTCCCAGTTCTCCCCTGCCGAGCGCCTTGTCCGCCTGCAGGACTACCTGGACACTCATCCCTACATCAGGCTCAGCCAGTACTGCACCCTGAACCAGCTCAGCCGCACCGCTGCCAGCCTGGAACTGAAGCGCTTCTCGGCCGACCCGGAGAGCGGAATCAAGGCCAGCGGCTCAGCTTCCCACAAGGTTTGGGTGAAGGGGACTTGACGATTGGCACGCTGCAAAAATGCAAGAGGAAAGTTTAATCGGTATGGAACTTGTAACGATAATAATTGATGAACGATGAAAAGAGAGATAATGTTGTTTGTGACCTTGCTGATGACTTGCACGGCTGGTTATTCACAGGATTTGCGTAATAGTTCAAATATGCACATCGGCAAAATAGAGTCTGACGGTATCGTGCTTGACCAAATGAATATGACCATTGGGAAGTTCGAGTCAGATGGTAATGTCAGGGATAGAAACAACATGCTGGTAGGGAAGATTGAGAAAGACGGAACCGTCAGGGACTGTATGAATATGTTGGTGGGGAAGGTCAAAAGTGATGGGGAGGTTGTGGACAAGAACAATATGCAGACAGGACGGGTTAAGTCAGACGGCACGGTAGTCAATCGTCATAACATGACAATTGGTTATGCCAAGAATGTACCTGTTACCTATGCTGCAGTATTCTTTTTCTTTGGCTTTTTTAATCATCGATGAGGGCCAAGCAGGCGATACAAAGATGATAGAGGCTGAATTCAAGTCGAAATAAGGCTGAATTTATTGCAGTCAAAAAGTGAGTCAGTCCGTAGGCCCTCCCGCACTATGACTGTTTAATTCCAGGATCTGCTGGCGGTTCAGGTTGTATCCCTCAGCGGAGAGGACGGTGTTGGTGAAGTCGGCGCAATCTACGGTCAGCCGGTATTTCTCCCCCGGGAGAAGGTGGAGATAGCCCTCGCTGAAGTAGGCGGGAAGGACTGCTTCGCCGGTGTCGCGGCGGCGCACATTGAACTTCAGGGCGATGGCGGCGCTGCTGCCGGTATTCACGATCTCGATTTCCTTCCGCTCTTTCCCGTTTGCTCTGATCCTGGCTTTCAGCATGGGGGAGGGCAAGTCGTTGAGGGCACGGAAGCGGTTGGCGGATTGGACGAGATAGTCGTTGCGTGAGACGAGACGTCCGTGCTGGTAGATCTCGAGGCGTTCGATGATGATGTCCCCGCCGGTGAGGGGTGTCAGGGTGAAGACGTGCTGGAGGGTGTTGGACGGTATGTCCTTGATCTTGATTTCCTTCCTGAAGAGTTGCTTGTCGTTGAGTGTGTAGCGTGCCGCGACGGCTGTCAGCTGCTGCATCTCGTGGGGTGACAGATTGAGCACCATAACCTTTCCGTCGTGCGGGTTACGCTGGATATGAACGGGTTCGCAGGCTTTCTTGCTGCCGAAGAAGGAGCCGTGCGTCTCGAAGTCCCACGAATAAGTCTGCCACTCGAGGCTTGGCCAGGCGGGATGCGTCATCCAGAGCAGCAGGCCCGTACAGGAGTTCCACAGACGGCTGTTCCAGGACTCGAACATGGCGCGGTAGCTGTCGTAGTTCACCATCTGTGCTTTCTTGCAGAACTCGCTCATGGAGCGGGATTCGCCGTACATGCTGTCGATGGCGCTGCAGTACTCGGGCAGTCCGCCGTGCAGGTCGTGATAGTTCCAGGTGTCGCTTATGGGCCATCGTTCGGACTCGGGAATGAACTTCTCCATCGTCTCGGCTGTGGGTACTGAGGGTGTGCCCAGCTCAGTGGAGAAGCCGTGTGCAATCCGGGTGTGATAGTCGGATATGTCGGCGCGGTGCTGCCAAGGTCCGCTGGGCCGCAGGTTCATGTAGCGCGAGTTGGGGTTGTAGTGGCGTGTGCCATCCTCCTCGGCGATGATATCGACAAGCATCCGGTTCAGGGAAGTGGGGGCGTATCCCTCGTTCCTGGGGCACCAGACGGCGATGGAGGGGTGGTTGCGGAACCGCTTCACCACTTCGCGGGCATTGCGGGCAAAGAGCACCTCGTCGTTTACGTTCTGGTTGAAACCCTCGGTAGAGAGCCAGAAGTCGTTCCATACAAGCATGCCGTACTCGTCGCAGAGCGTGTAGAAGAGTTCCTCGGTGTTCTCGCCCGTCCAGTTCCTGACCATATTGAAGCCTGCTTCGCGGTGGAGGCGGAAGGCGGGCTCGAGGCGTTCGCGGCTGACCCGCTTCATTCCGTCGTCCATTCCCCAGTTGCCTCCGCGACAGAAGATCCGTTTGCCGTTGCAGCGGATGACGAGGTAGGGGGCCGTGCCGTCCTGCCCGATGACGCTAAGCTGCGAAATGTCGGTGGAAGGCAACAGCCTGGCAATGACCACGTCCTTCTCGCTTGTCTCGCGGGCCGGCACAGAGGTAAAGGGGATGACGCCGTTGCGTATGTCGTTGGTGGGGGAGTAGTCGATCCGCAGTTCTCCGGCTGTGTCCGAGAAGACGCTCAGCTCGTAGCTCAGTTCGCGGATGCCAAAGGGGATCGTGCACTTGTCCGAGCACCGGGTTCCGTCGAATACCGAGATGTCCATCGTGTACATCTCCTGTTTCCCATAGCCGTTCGGCCACCAGAGTCGGGGTTTCCCGATGCGGAGTGCGGGGATGAGGTCTTTGGTGAGCACTACCTTCCTGTGCTCCCCGGGGCGGAGGGAAACTGGGTGTTCGAAGGAGATGCCGTCGTCGATCTGTCCTTTCAGTACAACTTGCTTCGCCTGGTCTGCCAGGTTGACGACGTCCACCGATACGGTCAGGTCGGCATAGTCCGTGTCGGGCAGGGGCAGGTCGGTCACGATCCGGGGGTATTCCAGGCGGACATCGCCTGTGGATTCGAGGAAGACATCCTGCCAGATACCGATGTTGCGGTCGCGGATGCCGGGAATCCAGTCCCAGCCCTCGCTGCTGATGAATGTGGGCCCGTCGAAGCAGAGCTGTCCTCCGTTGGGTCCGCAGCCCGACTTGCCGGACTGCTCGTGCGGTATGCCCGGATTGTAGGGCTGATAGATCTTCACGGCGAGTACGTTTGTGGGTGCCAAGTAGGGGGTGATGTCGAAACGTGCCTGTACGAAAGCGCCCTCGATGGTTCCCAGTTTATGGCGGTTGAGCCAGACATCGGCGCGGTAGTTGATGCCGTCGAAGCGCAGCCAGGTCCTGTTGCCCGAGTGTTCAGGCAGAGGGAAGGCTATCCTGTACCACCATTCCTCGCGGCACAGGTCCTCGGGGATGGCCATGTTGTTCAGGCCGTAGTAAGGGTCTGGATATACACCTGCATCGACAAGGGTTGTCAGCACGGTGCCCGGGACGACGGCATTGTACCAGGCGGAGGTGTTGTAGTCTTCGTCGAAGATGGAGCCCCGCATGCCGATGACCTCGTCGTCGGAAGCCAGTTCCCAGCCGCCGGCGATGCGCCAGACATCGTTTGCCTGTGGCTCCAGCCGTGCTGCGGAGGATGTCTTGGCACGCCGTACTGCAGGGGTCGGCAAGGCCTTTGATTTGGGCAGCAGACTATCGGGCAGCGGCGAGGTGAGGCCGAAGTTTATGGGGAATTCCTGTTTGTGTTCCTGGGCGAACGCCAACGAGCAGCTCAGCATGAGCAAGGATAGGAAAAAGGCGGCTTTCTTATTCATAAATGGTTACGTTTATCAGCATTGTTACGGCAAAGATATTCAGAAATACCGACAATACGTCATCTTCCCGACGAAATTTTCCCTTTGCGGGCGTTTTTGGCAACATTGCACCGGGAAATCCTCCGGTTATCATGCCTTTGACAGATATTTCTGTGAGAATCGGACAGAAAAATTACTTTTGCGGGCAAATGGATAAAGCATATAAGAAGCTTTATTTGATTGTTTCAAAAGAAAGTCGTATCTTTGCAGGCAGATATGCAGAATTAGCATTGGAATCGAAATCTCGAAATCTCGAAATAACTAAGCATCGAAACAATAAACAAATCAGGAACAATGGAAATCAGGAATTTCGGATATTATTGGCTTGACACCTGGGTGCTGGCAAATATCATTCAGCTGGCTACTCAGAACTTCTGCCTCCGCCACCTGAATCGGACGAACGACCACTGCGGCCGGCAGTTCGACCAGATGACGCAGGCGGCACGTTCAGCTCCTGCCAACATCGCCGAGGGCAACTCCAGGCATTCCACATCGAGGGAGACAGAGATGAAACTCACCGATGTGGCCCGTGCCAGTCTTGCAGAACTGGCCAACGATTATGTGAACTGGCTCATGCTGCACGAAAGCATACCTTGGTCAAAGCACTCACCGGAGTATAACGCTGTCAACAGTATACAGCTTGACAAACCTCTGTACAAGGATGATGTGCAGCACCTAAGCAGCCAGCACATCTTGGCACAGAAGCATAAGTTCGACACTTGGCTCCAATGCGAGGACTCCCTATTGGCAGCCAACTGCCTGCTGGTGCTTTGCAACCGTCTGATTCAAATGCTAAAGCGTCAGATTGAACATCTGCTTGAAGAGTTCAAGGAGGAGGGAGGCTTCACCGAAGGGCTAACAGCCGAGCGGCTTGCTCACCGTACGCAGAAGAGCTTAGCCAATGATGCTCCTGTTTGTCCTATATGCGGGAAACCGATGATTAAGCGAGTTGCCAAGAAAGGCATCAATTCCGGCCGGGAATTCTGGAGCTGCAGCGAGTATCCGAAATGCAATGGAACAAGGAATGTGATTTGATTTTCGAAATGTCGAAACCTCGAAATCTCGAAATGTCGAAATCTCGAAATGTCGAAATCTCGAAACAATGAATAAATCATTTACAATTCGTCAGGCAGAGCGGAGGGATGTGCCGCTGCTGCTGGAGTTTATCAGGGGCATTGCCAAGTACGAGAAGCTGGAGGACCAGGTGGTGGCAACGGCAGAGACGCTGGAGGCTGAGATGTTCGACCGTCACAGGGCCGAGGCGGTGTTTGCCGTAGTGGACGGGCGGGAAGTGGGCTTCGCGCTCTACTTCTTCAATTTCTCTACGTTCGTCGGCCATTCCGGGCTGTATCTCGAGGATCTGTTCGTATGGCCGGAGTATAGGGGAAAGGGCTATGGCAAGGCGCTGCTCCTTCATCTGGCTGCTATTGCCAGGGAAAGGAACTGCGGGCGGATGGAGTGGACCTGCCTGGACTGGAACCGGCCCAGCATAGACTTCTACCTCTCGCTCGGTGCAGAGCCGATGAACGACTGGACCGTCTACCGCTTGGATGCCAAAGCATTGAGGCATTTGGCAGAAGGGTAGGGGGATAGAAGAAAAGAACAAGGCGGGTTCTGTATCATAAAAACCCGCCTTGTGCAAGTCAGCGTAGATTTGGTAAATGAGAAAACCCTGCTCGTGCGGGGCTTTCTCCATATCTTTATTTCTTCTTGAAGTTCGGACCGATGGACACGGAACTCCCCTTGAGCGCCTCGCTTGTCTCGTTCACGAAGGTCTTTTCTATATATGGGCCGTAGTAGTCCTCCTTGAACTTGTCATAGTGTACCGTCTGGTTGTTGTAGTAGTCGAGGTTGTCATCCTTGATGTGCCAGAAACCAGATTGGTCCATGACGACAGGCGCGTTAGAAGACAACCTGGTAATTTCATGTGTCCAGGCCACGTGGTTGCCATAATAATCGTATTCACCCCCGTTCTTTTCGTAATCGTACCGGAAGTCAGTGAGTGAAGCCTGCTTGGAATCCACGAGGCTCAAGTCGTCTATCATGAAGGAAAGGGTATATTTCCAGGTCGAGTTATAGTCCTTTCCTTCCTTGGTCATACTTACCCTGAGTCCATCGCCCACCGGCGTAATCGTCACGTTGTCGTCGCCGGCTTTGAAGTCGCATCTTATTTGCCAAGTCACACAGTGTATAAAGATGTATGAGCTGACGAGTTCCAGCGTTACCTTTGGTGCCTGCTTGATGCTTACGGGCAGCAGTATCTTCTCGGCATCGCTGGGCGAAGCCTTGTCGGAGACCCAGCAGTTGAGAGTCGTCTGGCGCTCCTCGCCCTCTGTGTTCGCCTTGGCTGTTACGCTGACGGTCCCATCCTCGCTGGCCGTAACCTCAAGCCACGATTTATCATCGGGGGCGACATCGGCACCGCAATATTGATAACTGCCCTTGTCTATCTTGACCTGCTTAGTGCCGCCCTTCGCCTCAAACTCCAGCTTCTCGGGATCGACTGAGGCATCCACCTTGGCCTTCACCTCTCCTATCAAGATGGGGATGTCCACCTTAAGCACGTTCATATAGACAATCAGGTGGTAGTCTTGCCCTTCTTTGAGGCTTGCCTTGGCGTTTGTGGTGACATCGGCTCCCTTCACCTCAGCCTGGAGCTCGTTGCGTATGTGGTCGTCGAAGTTGAAGCTGGTTTCAATCTTCCCCCCAGTGCTTCCCTTCGGGGTAAATTCGGCACGGTATGACACGAACTCGTCAAGCAAACTCTTGCCCGGGTGGTGCAGGGTCAGCGTGGTAGCACCGTCTTTACTCTCGAAGAAGTCCTTTTCCTCAATCTTCACCTGCGGATTGATGGGAACCGACGATATGGGAATGCCCATCTCAGGCAGTTCGTCATGAACTACGTCGAGCCCAAGTGTGGTGAGATACCATCCAACAGTAACGCCCAGGGACTGGTTATACATCAGGTCTTCGAACTTAAAGAAGGACCACTTCGAGGCGCTCTCGATAATGTGTTTGACATACATTAGGGCAGGAGCAGAGGAAGGCATATAGCCGATAAGCCAGTCCTGTGAACTACCGGCGAATGCCGCATAGTCGATCTTCCCGCTGATGGTTTCCTTCTTCAGCACCTTCAGCTCAGCGCGCACGGCCAGCGTCTTGTGATAGACACCCAGGTTTCCGGCCATGCTTACGCCGTAGTGTATGCCGCCCTCGAACTTGGGGCCAAAGCTAAACTTTAGGGCATCGGGTGCCTCGTCGTCGGCGTAGCAGTTGCTTTCCAATCCGTCCCTTGAGGTATATCGCATGGTGGAGTGCACCGTGCGCGTATAGCTTATGGAAGCCTCCAACGAGATTTTACCGTCCACCCCGATGACTAAATCGGCGTTCAGGCTTGGCGTCAGGACGACAGGGCCGATGGGGATGGCGCCACAGACGAGGGTGCAGAGATGGAACTTCTTCTCGGGGAAGTTGGTGGACGCCAGTTCGCAAGCGAGGTCGGCACCCACTGTAACATCGGCATCCATCTTGACGTTGGCATAGCTCAGTTCTCCGTTGCCGAACTGGAAGACGTAGCGCATGACCAGGTCAATGCTCATTTTGGGTGTCAGCTCGAGGCCCTTTGCCAGCTTCCACGCTATTTCGGGCAGTATGATGGTATAATCTTTGATGCCGCTGGCTCGAGTCGTCTCAACGCGGGTGAACTGCACCTCCCTGCCCTCGGCATCGTAGATGTGCTCCACATGCTCGCCCAGGGAGATGGTCTGCTCGGGCATGTCAATCGACTTGAAGGCATCGCCGAGCTCCGCGTCCTCGTAAATGATCTCGTAGCCTCTGCTCGTCTCCTGTATATCCTTGACCAAAGCCAGAAGGCCATAGGGCAGTAGCTTGGTAGGCGTGCTGAAGATGAGGCATTGTCCCACCTTGGGCTTCCCGGCCGATTTGGGCAAGGTCAGCCTGTGGGTCAGCGTGTCAACGCTCACGAGGTTCTGGCATGTCTCCTTGGGTACAAGCACCGCGCCGGGGGACAATTCATACTTGACTTCCGAGGGGGTGACGGGGTCTGGCGTTATCCCACCACCACCAGGCTCGGGTTCGTCGCTGCTCTTGGAACACGAAACGGTGAATACTACCACCAGCATAGCTGTCAGCAGTAACATCAGTTTGCTTGATAGTTTTCTCATTTTTGCGCTATTTTTCGTTAAAAATGTTTGTATCTGCCACAAAGATGCAAAAGAATAGTGAGATTTCCAAAAAATAACGCTATAAATATTAAAAAAAGCAAAAAAAGTACAACAAAATGATTCAAGTTTCGCCTGTTCCGCTAACGGTCTGAACCAAAGGCAGACGGCCGAAGGGGAATTCAGCTTCCTCTCAATCGGCAAAAAACGATTTAAGCAAGCCTCAATCGTTTTTGCACTCACTCGTTCGTCATTTAGACTATTTTTCATGTCTTTGTAACCTGAAAGTCAAGGCTTAAGTATAAAAATCTCATATTAGTCTAAAGAATATCTCTATAAGAACTCTATAAAAGCTCTATAAAAGCTCTATAAAAGCTCTATAAAAGTTCTGAAAGAGCTCAAATAGAACCAGTAAACAGCCCCAATGTAACAAAGATGCAGCAAAGACTCAGCTCCTATATATGTTCGGTAGATGTACCGGACATGTAGCGAAGACTTAGCGGACAAGGATAGGAGGGACAACGGGGCCAGACTGGGGCCAGGATATGGAACGATTGGAGGTAAACATGAGAGTTATAGAAGAGTTATAGAAGTGTTATAGAAAAGTTATAGAAGAGTTATAGAAAAGTTATATGAGAAGTATCTGAAAAGCGTATGGAAAGTATATGGGAGGTATATGACATGTCTATTGGTAATTTTGAGCTATGCCAAAATTCTTGCGCTCCAGTAGGTGCTCAGGCACAGGCGGAGTCCTTTCCGCTCGGATAAGCAAATAAATTTTGCGATTTATTTGGCTTATCTCTCGCTTAATCGTAACTTTGCAGCGAAAATAATAACATTTAACAGACAAATAACAGACAAATATGAAAAAGATTCTTATGATGGCTGCAGTTGCCATGATGGCCACAACGGTGGCTACAGCCCAGGAAGAGCAAGAAGAGGAGGTGTTGGCTTATTTCACCACAGCTGAAATGCCCGATATGCTGCATTTCCTGCCGGCACCGCCCGATACCATCGGCGCCCTGTTCGCCCACGATATCATGCAGTATATGTGGGGAAAGACGATGCGGCTCGACCCCGAGCGGGCTGCCATTGCCATCCGCGATGCCGAATATGGTCTGGAGTGTATCATCCGGGAGTTCAGTGAGCCCTTCGGATTGCAGATATCCAAGGAGGAGACGCCCGAGATCTATCGGGTACTGCGCGAAGGCACGGCCACCTGCGACAGCATCTGTACCCTGCCCAAGAGGTATTATATGCGCAAGCGTCCCTTTATGCGTTTCAACGAGCCGACCCTGACGCCTGATGACGAGGAGGCTCTCAGGAAGAACGGCTCCTATCCCTCGGGCCATACCCTTCTGGGCTGGAGCTCGGCCCTCCTGTTCTCTGAGATCAATCCGGAGCGGGCAGATACGCTGATGGCTCGTGGCTATATGTATGGCGAGAGTCGCGTAATCGTGGGTGCCCATTGGCAGAGCGACGTGGATGCCGGTCGTCTGGCAGCCTCTGTGGCGTATGCCAAGCTGCATACCAGTGAGCGTTTCCTGGAGCAGATGCGGAAGGCGCGCATCGAATTTGCCGAGAAGACAGGCCATTCAGTTGAAGTGCCTGCCGTAACTGTTGCTCCGGCTCCGGCGTCCTCTACCCAAGCCTACTATCTCAATGGCACTCCCGCCCCCGATGAGGCTCGCGGTATCGTCGTTCAGAATAACCAGAAGGTTCTCAGGAGATAGATGGAGCCCCCCGACCCCCTAAAGGGGGAGAAGAGTTAGGAGCTGAAGAATAAAAGGTTGAGAAATGAAGAACAGGAAAGGATATTTACATCTGACGGCTTTGGTTCTGCTGGCGCTTACGGCCACTTCGGGATTGAAGGCTCAGGAAGATACACCCGAACTGCGGGAACAGATAGGGCAGGTGTTCAATAGCGTGCGAACGCGGCTCACGAATGCCGGGCGCTTCGGCATAGACTCCGTGCGGGTCACAAAGAAGACCGTTACCGTCTATGCCGGCGAGGGTTCGTCGTACGTCCCCTACCGCGAGGATAACGTGGCCGAGATCCGGGAGGGCGTAAAGGCTCTGCTTCCCCCCGCATGGCAGAAACGGAAACTTGTGCTCCTGGCCGAAGGGAAGCCTCTGGAGAGTTACATCCCCATCGGGATGCGCTCGGGCAAGACGAAGGAGAAAACGTTCCGCACCGCCAACGGCACGCCCCTCACCACCGACCGCTCCCTGCCCGTTCAGCCCTCGAAGGGCCTGCAGGGACGACATATTGCGATGTGGCAGAGCCACGGGCGCTATTACGAACAGAAACTGGACCGCTGGGAATGGCAGCGCGCCCGCATCTTCCAGACCGTGGAGGACCTCTATACGCAGAGCTATGTGCTGCCCTTCCTGGTGCCGATGCTCGAGCGGGCCGGAGCCAATGTACTGCTGCCGAGGGAAAGAGACCCGAATCCCATCGAGGTGATTGCTGACAGGGAAACCGACCCGAGTACATTCGTCATGGTCAGCGGAAAATCGCAATGGATCGAGGGCACGGGCATGGGCTTTGCCCATAAGCGCGAGGTGTATGTGGACAATCAGAATCCCTTCACCGAAGGCAAGTATTTTGAAACGCGCACCGTGCGCCGCGAGGAGGACCAGTGTCTGGCCATCTGGATGCCCGACCTGCCCGAGACGCGCGACTATGCTGTTTATGTCTCCTACAAGTCTTTCCCCAACAGCACCGAAGATGCGCGCTACACCATCATTCACCTGGGCGACACTACCGAAGTGAGTGTCAACCAGCGCATGGGCGGCGGCACCTGGATATACCTGGGCACCTACCGCTTCCGGAAGGGAAGCAAGGAGAGCAAGGTGGTGCTGACTAACCACTCCTCGTCCAAGGCCGGCAGTATCGTTACTGCTGATGCTGTCAAGTTCGGCGGCGGAATGGGCAATGTGGCACGCTACCTGTCGGCAGGCGGACAGACCGTAGAGGATGCCCGCATCAGCGGTGACCCGCGCTTCTGCGAGGGAGCACGCTACTGGATGCAGTGGGCCGGCGTGCCGGACAGCATCTACAACCTGAACGAAGGCAGCAACGATTATGTTGATGACTACAAGAACCGCGGACTCTGGGTGAACTGGCTCGCCGGCGGCTCGGAGGTGAATCCCAAGGAAGGTGGACTGCACATACCGCTCGACCTGAGCTTGGCCTTCCACAGCGATGCCGGTACTACGCTGACCGACCAGACCGTGGGCACACTGGCCATCTTCGACGACCAGCACTACGGCGGCACGTTCTTCAACGGTGCATCAACCAGTATGAGCCATCAGCTGGCCGACCTGGTGCAGAGCAGCATCGTCGAGGACATACGCGCTCTCTACGAGCCCCGCTGGAACCGTCGCCAGATATGGGACAAGCCTTACTTCGAGGCCTGGATGCCGCGCGTGCCGGCCATGCTCCTCGAACTGCTTTCCCACCAGAACTTCGCCGATATGCGCTATGGCCTGGACCCCCGCTTCCGCTTTACCGTGGGCCGCGCCGTCTATAAGGGTATCCTGCGCTTTATCTGCGGTCAGCGGGGCGAGCCTTGTGTGGTGCAGCCCCTGCCAGTCAGGCGTATGGCCCTGAAGGCAGTGGATTCCCGGCAGGCGGAACTAAGCTGGGCACCCCGTCCCGACAGCCTGGAGCCCTCGGCAATGCCCGACCGCTACCTCGTCTATCGTCGCATCGGCGATGGCGGATGGGACAACGGCACACTGGTTCGCGATACCATCCTTCGTGTAGAGTTCGTTCCTGATAAGATATGCAGCTTCAAGGTGGTGGCTGTCAATGACGGAGGCCGCAGCTTCGACTCGGAGATCCTCTCGGGCGGTTTCGCCGGAGACGGATTCGGCAAGCAGACGGCAATGGTGGTCAACGGTTTTACCCGCCTGGGTGCCCCTGCCGACTTCGAGGCTCCTGGCGATGCTGCAAAGCAACTGGCCGGGTTCCTGCCCCAGGTGGACTTTGGTGTGCCTTACCTGATGGACATCAGCTATACCGGTGCACAGAAGGAGTATCGTCGCGGCATTCTCTGGATGGACGATGATGCAGCTGGCTTCGGTGACAGCTATGGTGACCGCGAACGGGATGTCATAGCCGGCAACAGCTTCGACTACCCGGCGGTGCACGGCGAGGCCCTGCTCGCTGCCGGGCGCAGCTTCCTCTCCTGCAGCCAGGAGGCGGTGGAAGAGGGCGTCGTCAGTCTCAGCGAATACCATCTGGTGGATCTCATCCTGGGTAAACAGTGTCAGACAAAGATGGGCAGCGGCAAGAACAGCCCCTTGGAGTATAAAGTCTTCAGCCGAAAGATGCAGGAATGCCTGACTGCCTACCTGAAGGGTGGCGGCCGCCTGCTGGCCACTGGCTGCTACGTGGGTTCCGACCTTTGGGATAATCCCCTGCGCCTGGACGAGAGCCTGCTCGACCGTGAGGCATTGAAGGCCGACCAGAAGTTCTGCACCGACGTGCTCCGCTACAAGTGGCGTGCGGGCCAGGCTGCGCGAGGCGGTGCAGTGGGGTGGGTGCCCTCGGGCATAGGACGCCAGAAAGGGGCCTACGACTATCATAGCGAGCTCAACAGTTTGTGCTATGCCGCTGAAAGTCCCGATGCCATCGAGCCGGTCGGTGAGGGAGCCTTCACCGTGATGCGCTACACGGAGAACAACCTCAGTGCCGCAGTGGCCTATGACGGTTCCGACTACAAGACGTTCGTGATGGGCGTTCCCTTCGAGACAGTGAAGACCGCCTCAGACCGTGTTGACCTTATGGCGCAGATCCTGGCCTTCCTATGCCGCTGAGTTCAAATTCAAAATTTATAAATTCAAAATTCAAAATTGATAAATTGAGCTGCGCTCGACTCCCACGAACATAGCGAGTTTAACTTCCGAAAATCCAACAAATAATAAGATAATCAGAAGATATGAAGCGACTATCCTTTCTCCTTTTACTCCTGCTTCCGCTTGTGTCGGAGGCCAAGGAAGCTGTCGTGGCATCGCCCGACGGGAAACTCATTGTGACGATTAACGACAATGACGGTCATATCACCTATGCCGCCTCTCTCAACGGTAAAAAGATGCTGCTCCCCTCGGCATTGGGCTTTGTCGCCAACTTCGGGGACTTCACGCAGGGCCTCAGCATCGTCGGCACAAGCGCCAGTCGGGTTGACAAGAGCTACGAGATGCGCCAGGTGAAGCAGAGCAAGATGCACTACGTGGCCTCAAAGCTTGCCGTGGAGGTTGAGAATGCCAGGCAGCAGAAGATGACGATTGAATTCTCCGTGTCCGACCATGACTTGGCCTTCCGCTACCTCATTCCGCGCCAGAAGAACGACAACCCGAAGTGTGCCGTCATCGAACGCGAGGCAACGGCCTTCAACCTGCCGCAGGGCACCACTACCTTTCTCACCCCTCAGTGCAATCCGATGATCGGATGGGAGCGCACGAAGCCCAGCTACGAAGAAGGCTACAGGACCGATGCTGCCATGACCGACCGCTCCTTCTACGGCCAGGGCTACACTTTCCCCTGCCTGTTCCGCCTTCCTTCCCCTGCGTCCGGGACGTCCCGGACAAAACCGAATCGGACCTCGCAAAAGGCATCGGCGAAGTCGCCCCAGTCCGAAACGGACGGCTGGATCCTCATCTCCGAGACCGGCGTGAGCAGTCAGTACTGCGGTTCGCACCTCAGCGACTACGACCCGCGACGTGGCTACGTCATCGCCTATCCCATGCCTGGCGAGAACAACGGATTCGGATCCGCCTCGCCTGCCATCTCCCTTCCCGGGAGCACGCCCTGGCGCACCGTCACCGTCGGCGAGTCGCTGAAGCCCATCGTCGAGACCACCATCGCCTACGACCTTGTCGAACCGCTCTATGAGCCGTCGCAACAGTATGCATGCGGGCGCTACACCTGGTCGTGGCTCATCTGGCAGGACAACAGCGTGAACTGGGACGACCAGGTCAGCTTCATCGACCTGGCATCCGCCATGGGCTACGAGTTCTGCCTGGTCGACGGCTGGTGGGACAAGAACATCGGGCGCGAGCGCATGGGCAAGCTCTCGGAGTACGCACGCGAGAAGGGTGTAGCGCTGATGCTCTGGTACAACAGCAACGGTGCCGAGAACGATGCGCCGCAGACACCGCGTGACTGCATGAACACCTCAATCGCCCGGGACCGTGAAATGGCCTGGCTGAAGTCCATCGGCGTGAAGGGCATCAAGGTCGATTTCTTCGGCGGCGACAAACAGGAGACGATGAAGCTCTACGAGGACATCCTCTGCGATGCCAACCGCTATGGCATCCAGTGCATCTTCCACGGCTGCACGCTCCCGCGCGGATGGGAGCGCATGTATCCCAACTACGTGAGCAGCGAGGCCGTATTGGCTAGCGAGAACGTGTACTTCAATGAAGACGCGGCCCGCCGCGAGCCCTTCGACCTGACAATGCACCCCTTCTGCCGCAATGCCGTGGGCACAATGGACTGGGGCGGCGTCATTATGAACCGGTTCATGTCGAGGGACAACAAGAGCAGGCACACCCGCAAGACAACCAACGTCTTCGAGATGGCATCCGGCATCACCAACCAGGCAGCCATCCAGTGCGTGGCCATGCAGCCCAACAACCTTGGCGAACTGACGCAAGCCGAGCTCGACTTCTTGCGCCGCATGCCCTCAACCTGGGACGAGACCCGCTTCATCGACGGTTACCCGGGTCGCTACGTCGTCTTGGCGCGACGGCACGGTGCTGACTGGTACGTAGCCGGCCTCAACGGCACTGCCGAGCCGCTTACCATATCCGTATCCATGCCTATGTTCAAGGCCGGTGAGGCCGTCACGTTGCTATCCGACGTCGCCGACCGCAAGGACAAGGCTACCATGTCTACTGTGAAGTCCGCCCCGAAGCTCGACAAGCTCGGCAGGCTGAAGGTGACGCTTCAACCTGGCGGCGGCATGATTGTCCACAAGTGAGCCGGCCTCTCCGGCAAGGAAACTTAAGTTGCCTGAAGTAAAAATAAACCATAGTTTCATATATTAGTAACCCGTTAAAAAATTGACGCAATGAAAACAACCCCAATCAAGTTCATCGCGCGAGCAGCCGTCGTGCTGCTCCTGACCCTCTTCTATGCCTCGTCTGCATTGGCGGCAGGGGAGAAGACCATGTGCGTTGTCATCCACGAGACCGAGGGCACAACGGCCTTCGCCTTGGACGCCCGTCCGATCATCTCGTTCCAGGATGCCGACGTACAGCTCCAATGCGGCGAGCTCACGGTTCTCTACCCGCTCGACAAGTATCTCAAGCTGACCATCGAGGAGTCCTCGCTCACCGGCATGAAGGAACTCCGCCGCCTCGAGTCGTTCCGCGTGTCCGGCTCGTCCATCACGGCCAGTGGCGTAGGCCAGCTTTCCCTCTACACGTCCGACGGCAAGTGTGTCGCCACCGCGAAGGCCGATGCCGACGGTGTCGCAACCCTGTCCACGGCCAATCTCCGCACCGGCGTCTACGTCGTAGGCTACGGCAACAAGTCATTTAAAGTATGCATCCACAAATAAATTACGTTATGAAGAAGTATTTCCTTATTGCAACCCTATTTGCATGCCCGTTTGTGCAGCATGCCGACGCCCAAGGCTATTACCTTTACAAAAACGGCGCCAAACAGACCATCCACTCCAGTCAGCTCGACTCCCTCGTCTTCTTCAAGACCGAGGATGCAGTCGTTCCGTCGCCGGACGACCCCGCTCCCGACGACCCCAACAACCCCACGGCCCCGAAGGCTGCCTCTCCAACCACTGCAAAGAAGAACCAGGAATGGTACAGCCGTCTCGACTTCGACGACGATGCTGAACTGCAGAATGCCAAGCGCGGACTCATCGAGGCAACGCCCGACCTGCACATCACCAACGCCGCCGGAGAGGTATGGAGCATGGCCGAGTTCAAATTCGTCCACGACGGAGGCGAGGCACCCTCTACCGTGAATCCCAGTCTTTGGCGCAATACCCAGTGCAACGTCCAGACGGGTCTTTTCCAGGTATGCGAGGGCATATATCAGGTCCGTGGCTATGATATGGCGAACATGACCTTCATCAAGACGAAGAAGGGCGGATGGCTCATCTTTGACGTCCTTATGTGCAAAGAGGTTGCCGACGCCGCCATCGACCTCTTCAAGAAGCACGTCGATGCCAACCCGCGCATTGTGGCCGTACTCATCAGCCACAGCCATGCTGACCACTACGGCGGCGTGGGAGCCATCGTCAACGCACAGAACATCGCAGACGCATCCAAGCCACTCGCCGAGCAGGTAGCATCCGGCAAGATCGCAGTCATCACGCCCCAGGGCTTCATGAAGCACGTCATAGCCGAGAACGCCTATTGCAGCGCTGCCATGAGCCGGCGCGCAGCCTACCAGTACGGTGCCAACCTGCCAAAGGGCGTCACCGGCCGCATGGCAATGGGTATCGGCATGGGACAGAGCACCAACTCGCCCCTCACCCTCATGCCCCCCACCTATGAAGTATGCGAGGACGAGACAGTCGACATCGACGGCCTCACCGTCACCTTCCAGCTGACGCCAGGCACGGAAGCCCCCGCCGAGATGAATGCTTACTTCCACGACTACAGGGCCCTCTGGATGGCCGAGAACTGCACCGGCACGCTCCACAACCTCTACACCCTGCGCGGCGCCGCCGTACGCGATGCTGAGGGATGGTGCAACTACATCCTGCAGGCTGAACAGAAGTTCGGCGAACAGACGGACGTGGTCTTCCAGAGTCACAACTGGCCTCACTGGGGCACGCAGACCATCAAGGAGTATATGGAAAACACCGCTTCGGTCTATAAGTTCATCCATGACCAGACGCTTCACTTCACAAACTTAGGCCTCACCTCAGTGGAGATAGCTGACACGATCCAACTCCCCGAGCGCCTAGACCGCGTATGGTACACCCGCCAGTACTACGGCACCCTCAGCCACAACATCAAGGCTGTCTATCAGCGCTACATGGGTTGGTACGATGCCAACCCCGTCAACCTGAACCTCCTCACCCCCGTGGAGACGGCCAAGAAGGTTGTCGAGTACATGGGCGACCCCGACCGTATCCTGGCCATGGCTCGCGCAGACTATGCCAAGGGTGAATACCAGTGGGTGGCGCAGGTCACGAAGGAACTCGTCTATGCCGACCCGGCCAACATGGCTGCCCGACGCCTCTGTGCCGATGCACTTGAGCAGTTAGGCTACCAGTGCGAGAGCGGCACGTGGCGCAACGCCTACCTCACGGGTGCCCAGGAGCTGCGCGCAGGCACTCCCGGCACAGCCATCTACGGCAACGGCGTAGGCTTGGCCAACATGCTGGCAGCAGGCAGTATCGACATGATGTTCGAGTACGCTGCCATTGCCACCGATGCCCGCCAGTTCGAGGACAAGGACGTTACCGTCAACTTCATCATCGGCGACGAGAAATGCTGCGTCGTTCGGCGTGCAGGCGTCATCCTCAACTACATGGGCGAGACGCGCCCCAATGCCGACGCCACTGCCAAAGGTACAAAGGCCAACCTTGTGTCCTACCTCAACGGTGACTTCAACGGACTCAGCATCACCGGCCGGGCAGACGCCGTCACCTCACTCTTCGAGGGCATCAAGAAGCCTGTGCTCAACTTCAACATCATCGAGCCCTAAGCCGCCCCTCAGGACGACGCACCCGGATGCCTGCCGGGAGACCACACCGGTCTCCCGGCAGGTCGTTTCTGGGGCGTAGGCAGAGGAGACCCGCCCCAATCCTTCCATGGAAAGGGGAAAAACAGATCCGCCGACGGCCGTGTATTGCCTGGAAAAACTACAGATAACTTCGCTTGGTGTGCAAGCGAGGCTGTTTTTTTCTCCGGCAAGGTCGCTTGGTGTGCAAGCGAGGCTGTTTTTTTCTGCGGCAAGGTCGCTTGGTGAACAAGCGATGTTGTTTTTTTCTGCGGCAAGGTCGCTTGGTGTGCAAGCGATATTGTTTTTTTCTCCGGCAACATCGCTTGGTGTGCAAGCGAGGCTGTTTTTTTCTCCGGCAAGGTCGCTCGGTCACTTTCTCCTGACGTTTCACCTGAAGCTAAACCTCACTATGGCATGGGCAGCTGCGTCTTCCTCTGAATCTGTCCACGCTGCGGCGGCTTGCGCCCTTGCCGATGTGCGCTGCGACCATTCCTGCCTCCATTTTTGTTAAATCGTCGATGTTTCCGGAAGAAACTTGTGGCTTTTCAACCTCGTCTCACCCGTTTTTTGTATCTTTGCCGCGTTTTTATCGTATATTTCTTAAAATAGCAACCATGCATACCCCCTTTAAGACCAGGTTTATCCTGTTTGCAATCTCGCTTCTGAGTACAGCAACTTTGTCTGCCAATTCGCCATACAATCATTCTGGCGACGGCACCAAGGACAGTCCATATTTGATCTCGTCTGTCCAAGACTGGAACAAGTTCTGCCTTATGGTGAGGGCCGTCGAAGTGTCCGCCGACTACGCCTCGATGTACTACAAGCTGACCACGGACCTCACCGTCGAAGGCTCTGTTCTCTCCTCCGTCGCCTACTCAGCCGGCGACAAGACCCATCCCTTCTCCGGCTCGTTCGACGGCGATGGTCATACCCTCACGTTCAACTACAACACCATCTTAAGCTACGGCGCCCCCTTCTTTGCCGTCAGCGGTGCCACCATCTGCAACCTCAACGTTGCCGGCCGCATTGGTGTCAGCGATGGCAAAAACTATGCTTCCGGCATCGCGGGCTACGTGTGCGGCACCGAGAAGACCACCATCACCAACTGCTCCGTCAGCAGCACTATCTCCTCCAGCGGAAACGGCTCGGGCGGCCATGGAGGCTTTGCGGGCCTTGTCGTGAGCGGCGCCAAGCTCGACATCATCGGCTGCACCTTCACCGGCAACTTCGCAGGCTATGTCACCATGGGCTGCGGCGGTTTCGTGGGCTACAACTTCGGTGACGTCCACATTGAGAACGGGCTCTTCTTCCCCTCGGCGCATGACGATGACTATGACAAGTTCCTCTACAGCTTCTGCCACAACGGCTCGGGCACCCTCTCGATGTCCAATGTCTTCCGTGCCTACGACGGCTTCTATTCCCACCTGAATCAGGGCCTCCGCATCTATGGCGAAGCTCCCGACACGCCTGTCACCAAGTCCTTCGTCTTCGGCAACACCACATACTATGCCGTCGGCAACGCTGCACTCACCGGTGTACTCGACCGATACGGATGGACGGGTGCCGCGCTCGAATTGCCCCAGGCCTGTGTGATCTTCGACGGCCATGCGCTCGCCATCGACTGCTACGACATCTTAGTCAAGGATGCCGACGGCGCCGCCGTCACCTCTCTCGCATCTCCCGGCTCCTACACACTGACAGCCACGTGCAAGAACGGCTACTACGGCAGCATCTCCAAGTCATTCATCGTCGCCAACGGCATGGGCACCTCTGCAAATCCCTACCTCATAGGCTCTACTGAGGATTGGAACAGCTTCGCCGCCGATGTCGCAGGCGGTCAGGCCTTTAGCGGCGATTACTTCCTGCTCACCAACGACATCACCATCTCCACCATGGTTAGCAACGATCCTTTCAAGCCCTTCAGTGGTTTCTTCCTGGGCGGCGGCCATACCGTTACGCTCGATCTCACTACAAGTGAGAATGCCCCAATTGCTCCCTTCTGCTATGTGGTTGACGGCACGATCCAAGACCTGAATGTGAAGGGCACCGTCACCAATAGCGGCGCTGGCCTGTACAACGCCAGCCTCGTGACCGAATGCGGCGGCACTACCAAAATCAAGAACTGCCACAGCACTGCCACCCTGAACATCACCGCCAACACCAACTTCAGTAACGGCGGCTTAGTCGGGCTTAACAAAGGTGTACTCACGTTCGACAACTGCTCCTTCAAGGGCCTTTTTTCCTTCGCCAAAACCTCTGACAATGGCGGCTTCCTCGGCTTGAACTCTAATGGCTCCGTCACCTTCACCGACTGCCTCTTCGCGCCCGTAGCGGCATCCGAGGGCACAGGCTTTAGCGCCACCTTCGTTTCCACCGCAAGCACCACCAGCAACATCACCTTCACCCGCAGCTACTATACAGCAGCCTACGGCAAAGCACAGGGCACCCACGTCTCCGCCACGCCTTCCCAGGGCATCTGCCAGGTTGTCACGGCTGTTGACGGCCTCATTTACTACGGTCCCTCCTGCACCTTCAGCGGTCTCGACGCCAATTATCCCCTGAGCTCGGACCCCGTGCACCCTGAGCCAATCGTCAAGGAGGGCGAAAAGACTCTCGAAAAGGATGTGGACTATGCCGTCACCTGGGACGAGTCTGAAGCAGCCGTCGGCACATACACCCTCACCGTCTCCGGCATGGGCGACTATACAGGCGTCTTCACCTGGGCCTACCAAGTGGCTGTCGAGACGCTCACCTTCGGCGGATATGAGTTCACAAAGGGCGCCGACGCCGCCGGCGACTATTATGTCATCGCCAGCGCCTCCGACCTGCGCAATCTCTCGGCCGCAATTACCCAGGACAACAGAGGCTCCGGCCTCCGCTTCGTACAGACTGCCGACATCGACCTCGCCGGTGAGTCCTTCACGCCGATAGGTTATGATTATTCTTTCCAGGGAACCTTCGACGGCGGCTACCATACCATCAGCGGCCTCTCCTGCAGCACTATCAGTGCCTGCGGGCTCTTTGGCGATATTGAAAACGCTACCGTCAAGAATATATTCCTCATCAGTCCGGTCATCACATCAACCAACAGCTATGCCGGAGGCATTGTCGGATATACCTATTCTAATTCTAAAACAACCATCGAAAACTGCGTAGTCGTCAATCCCACACTCAGTGCAAAAAACGGTGCAGGCGCACTTGTCGGCTATCTATACGGTTTCACATGCCGTAACTGCTATTTCATCGGCGGCGGTTACGAGGCCATTGCTGGAAAGGCTAGTGCTACCGTCGAAAATGTCAACCCTGCCTACAAGGTCATCATGCCTGCCGATGACGCTGTCCAGACCGCCTATGAGGGCGCCGGGCTCGACAGGAACGGTTTCCGCATCGCCGGCGGCACCTATGCGGGCTACTACTTCAAAGCCGGGGCCACCGTCTCCTTCACCTTGCGTGGCGGCGGCGAATACTTCACCTCTGCCACCTATAACGACGGCACCGAGCACGCCATCGACCCCGTTGGCGGCACATACTCCTTCACCATGCCCGCTGTCGATGGCGTCACCGTCAGCATCAGCCGTTCCCTCATCCTCGCCGACCATGCCGACAACTCCACTGCCATTGCCGCAGCCGCAGCCACAGGCCTGCCATTCGATGTCACCCTTGCCGGCCGCAAGCTCTACAAAGATGGCTACTGGAACACCATCTGCCTGCCCTTCGGCTTGACTAAAGATGCCTTAGCCAACAGTCCCCTGGCCGGATGCACCCTTATGAAGCTGGATAGTGACGCCTCCGGCCTCGACAGCGAGGGCACCCTGACGCTCAGCTTCGTCGAAGCCACAGAGATCGAGTCTTCCTTACCCTACATCATCAAGTGGGACAAGGACGACGAGCATCCCACTATCGATGACCCAGTCTTCGAGAAGGTTAGCATCACCAGCCAGGTACCCGTCGCGGTCGAATTCGACGGCTGCCAGTTCGTCGGCCAGTTTGACATGTTCCCCATCAACGATGTCAACCGCTTCACCATCATCATGCTGGGCGCCGAGAATAAGATCGGCTACTCTGCCGAGCCGCGCGATCTCCACCCGTTCCGTGCTCACTTCGAAGTGCCCCAGAGCCTGGCCGTCAAGGGCTACAGCATCAGCTTCGGGAAGGCAGGAGAGGCTACCGGGATTCTCAACACGCCAGCCCAGCCGCATTCCATCCCTGCTGACGGTAATTACTACACCCTCGACGGCCGCCGCCTGCCTGCCAAACCTACAGCCAAGGGCGTTTATATCCATGGTGGACGTAAAATCGTGATTAAATAATGTTGATGATGAGGCCGGAAAGGTTGAAATTTTCTGAGGTAGGGTCGCCGGATGTGCCGGCGACCCTACTTTTTTCTCCGCCAACATCGCTTGGTGTACAATCAAGTCTGTTTTTACCCTCCGACGACCTCGCTTGACATCCCTGCTATTTCATTCTCCAAAAAATTTTCATACCTTTTTTCCTAAATCATTTCATTATATCAAAAAGTATTTGTATATTTGCACCCGAGAATTAGATTTTGAAGTTTGACATCACATATTATTACCTTTATTTACTCATTTAAACATTAAAAAACCTATGCCAACACAGATTCTCACCGTTACTTGGCTTCCACTCTTGCCAAACTCAAAACATGACAGCTACACTGCTCAGATCTACACCGTTGCCAGCTCCTTCGAGACTGACAATGAGAGTTACAACAACTGCGTTCAGACCCTACTCACGTGTCGCGACGCCGAGGACGGCCTGTGGAACCGTTCACGTCGCGACCCCGCATCCGCAGCCTTGCGCATTGCCTATGCACGCATGGATGCCTACGTACGTGCCGCGCGTTCCTACATCTCAGCTCATGCCGGACTGCCCGCCTTCGAGCTCACCGTGGAGGAGGCTAATGCCTGCCTGAAGATTTTCACCGACATCAACTACAAAGTCGGGGAAGGATACCACGCCGGCTCGGACAAAGTCATTCAGATGCGGCAGAACCTGCTCCCCCATGAGACATTCCTGACGCAGATAGGGGCCTGGCCGCTCTATGAGAAAGCCAACACGGAGGCCCTCGAGGTTCGCCGCCTTCTCCTCGACCGCTCCGCCACACTGGGCGAGTTCGTCAAGGGCGAGCTCAAGGCCGCTCGCCGGGCGACCGACCTTGCCATTGCCGAGCTCTATGGCATCATCTTGGCCATGAACAAGCTCCAGCCCAGCGTCGAGCTCGCTGCCCTCATCTCCCAGCTCTTCGGCTTAGAGGACTATGCCAAGAAGTACGACATCAAATCCGCCTCCAGCTCCGGCAGCGGCTCCGGTTCGGGCAACGGCTCCGGCTCGGGCTCCGGCAGCAGCTCCGGTTCGGGCAGCGGTTCCGGCTCGGACTCTGGCACTGACACCGGCACGGACAGCGGCTCCGACACTGGCTCCGGCACGGGCACCGGAACGGGCGACGACCCCGCCACGGGT
Organism: Bacteroidaceae bacterium; assembly: GCA_024693505.1. Classification (GTDB taxonomy): domain Bacteria; phylum Bacteroidota; class Bacteroidia; order Bacteroidales; family Bacteroidaceae; genus Physcousia. The sequence continues at coordinate 27,222 of JAILKU010000079.1, forward strand.
GGATCCGGCACAGGCTCCGACCCCGGAACGGGCACCGGCACGGGCGGCGACAACGGCGGCTCGGGCGGCTCGGACGGCGGAGGCTATGACTACTCCGACGACGGCATGGAATAAGCTAACCTCGCTTCTTGCGCACTTCGAAGTGCCCCTCGACCAGGCTGTCAAGCGCTACAGCATCAGCTTCGGGGAGGCAGGCGAGGCTACCGGGATCTTAGCCATGCCAGCCGAACCCTCAACAAAGGACGCCGGAAGCGGATACTACTCCATCGACGGACGCAGACTGCCTGCCAAACCCACCGCTAAGAGCGTGTATATCCATAACGGCGTTAAGGTCGTGATTAAGTGAGCGGTATGAGAACCAAGTTATCATACCCGAACGTGAACGAGCTCGAGCTATGCTTTAGCTTAGCTCAAATTCATTGTAAAATAACACAATTTTTTGATCCTATGGCTATTCCCTGTCTGAAATCAGACGGGGATGGCCATTGTCCATTGTCCATTTTACATTTTCCATTATCCATTGTCCATTGTCCATTGTCCATTTTACATTTTCTCTTCTCCATTGTCCATTGTTCATTGTCCATTTTATAAATTTATGAAACATTTTTTCCTTGCAGCGGCCTTGTTTTGCACCTCATTCGTATCCGCTTACGCGCATGAGACAGTTGTCAGCGGCGTTGACGAGCAGGTCTTTCTCGACATGCGGAAAGGCCTGCGGGACAACAAGCTCGTCATGAACCCCGTCACGGACTTCGACTGCGCAGACCCATCCGTCATGCGCATCGGCGAGTTCTTCTACTGCTTCGCCACGGGCTTCCCGGTCAAGATCTACCGCAGCCGCGACCTCTGCAACTGGACCTTCTACCGCAACATGTTCCCCGGTCCCTCGCCCAATGATCCCTACGGCGACGGTGAGCTCGACCCGATGCACACCGGCGCCGCCGACCGGAACATCAACTACTGGGCGCCCTCGCCCGCCCTCATCAGGGGCAAGGTCGTGGTCTACCTGACGCTCTTCGTCTCGATGGAGAACGACCGGCAGGTTGTCTGCGTGGCCGACGACATCGACAGCCCCTTCCGCTACGTCAACACGCTCAACGTCGGCACGCCCGAGCATCCCACCCCGCAGGACGGGCAGTATTTCCGCAACGACGACGGCCGACACTACCTCGTCTACGGCGATGTCAACAGCAATGGCAACTACATACGCGAGCTCGAGAAGGACGGCACGCAGTATGCCAGGGGCAGCGAGCCTCACTACATCACCGCCGCCTACGAAGGGGGCTACATCTACAAGTACAACGGCCTGTACTACTTCTACTGCTCGAAGAACTACTATAACTCACACGATTACACGCTCTGCCTCAGCACCAGCAAGGACCTCTACGGTCCCTGGAGCCCGCCCCAGCCCGTCCTCATGTCTGCCTCGGCTGAAGCCGTCCTCAACGGCCCCGGGCACAACGGCGAAATCATCACCGACAAACTCGGCCGCATGTACATGGTGATGCACGCGCACTGCGACGGGCTCATCCAGCGACGTGGCGAGTACCGCCCGCGCCCGATGATCCTCATGGAGCTCCAGGACAAGGACGGCAGACTCGAATTTGTCGATCATAGGGGAGAAGTCACACGTTTCCCCAGCTGGTTCGTCCGCGCCCCACGGTTCTGAGCGGTTATTTTGCTTCCTGACTAGGCAGTTTTCGTCCTCGTCACCCTTATCCCGATATAAAGTAGCTTCACCTTTATTTAGGTTTACATCATCCAGGTAAACGGAAACCTCATTTAATTTATCCGCTACATCGTCTGTGTAAAAAGTAAGCTCGCTTATTTAACAAGCCATTTTGCCAAATAAAAAAGTATGGTCGCTTGCCCACCAAGCGACCTTGCCGCAGAAAAAAACAACATCGCTTGCCCACCAAGCGACCTTGCCGAAGAAAAAAACAACATCGCTTGCCCACCAAGCGACCTTGCCGAAGAAAAGAACAGACTCGCTTGCCCACCAAGCGACCTTGCCGGAGAAAATAACGTCCTCGCTTGTCCACCATGCGACATTTTCTGAATAAAAAGTAGGGTCGTCCAATCGTTGGGCGACCCCGTCTCACGAAAAAGTAGCCTCGACCAATCGTTGGTCGACCCCGTCTCACGAAAATGTAGCCTCGACCAATCGTTGGGCGACCCCATCTCACGAAAAAGTAGGGTCGCCTAAGCCTTATGAAACCCACTCTCAGCAAAATGTAGGGTCGCCTAAGCATTAAGCGACCCCGTCCCACCAAAAAACAGCAGCGCCGATGTCTACCATGACATCGGCGCTGCTGAGTTCATCCTGACCTTCTCCCTATTTCCTCTTGTCTTTCACCGGTTTTTCCGTGGCCAGGAAGTGGAGCTGGTAGACGCCGACGTTGGCGTACCCGTCGTATGTCATGTGCAGGTTGTCGGACATGTAGAAGCGGTCTTTGGTCTGCTGAGTGACCACTGGTATGCTGTATTGGTCGAAGAATAGTACGCCTTGTCGCTCGGCTACCTGCCGCTGGAGGTCGATGTACCTGCTGAAGGGTATGCCCAGCTTGTTGACGGCCTCGCTGCCCGTACCGTCGCCTTCGCTGCGTTGCCAGTACTTCAAGCTTCCGAAGACGTATATCTTGGCTCGCGGGTTGATTTGGCGTAGTTTGCGTATGCAATAGTTCATCCCTCCGCATTGGGTCACGAGTTTGCGCTCATCGAAGCCGTCGGCCTCCGTGTAGTCCTGGGGTGAGCCCGGTTCGCGGTTGTTTGTGTAGTCGTTAGTGCTGGCCCATAGGATGTATATGTCGTGCGGCTTCGCGGCGTTCACCTGGTCGAGTATGGAGCCCTGGAGGCTGGAGAATCCGTAGCCGCCGTGGCCGTAGTCGGTGACGCTGAGGTTCAGGTAATGCCGCCACATGAGCTTGGCGGCCTGGCTTTCCTTGTTGACGGAGAGGCTTCCGCCGAAGACGCCCACGGTCTTGCCTCGGTTCATGCTGTACCGGCATGCCTTCGCCACCTGCTCCATCAGCGACGAGTCCACCAGCTCGCACCCCAGGTCTTTCAGCTGCCGTATGTTGTGCGCCCTCTGCGCCCACGAGGCCGTCGTGCCCAGCAGCAGCATCAGCGCGGCGGTCATTAAGTTCATCTTCATTCTTTTCATTGTCGTATATATTATATTATATGTTGTCTTTGTCCACGGTATGCAGTCCATCCTCGCCGATGGTGATGAGGCGGCGCTTGTAGAGGTCGCCCACGGCGCGCTTGAAGACCTTTTTGCTCACGCCGAACGTGGCGTAGATGTCCTCTGCCCTGCTTTTGTCGCCGAGGTGGCAGCTTCCGCCGTGGTCGCGCATGTTGGCGAGCAGGACGTCGCTGAAGTCCTCCACGGCTTCCATGCCATGGCGCTGGAGGCTCAGGTCTATCTTGCCGTCGGGCCTGACTTGGCTGACGTAGGCCTTTACGCGGTCTCCAGTGCGGATGTCGCGGAATATTTCGTTGTCGTAGAGCAGCCCGGCGAACTTGTTGTCCACGATGGCTTTCAGTCCCAGCTCGGTCTTCTGCCAGATGAGCAGGCTGACTTCGTCGCCCCGTCTGTAGTGCGGCCTGTCCTGGCTCAGGTAGTGCTCCACCTTGGCGCTGGCCATGATGCGGTAGCTGTCGGGATCCACGTGCAGGTGCACGATGTACTTCTCTCCCTTCTGCATCTTCTTCTTCTGCTCGCGGAAGGGCACGAACAGATCCTTGATGGGCCCCCAGTGGAGGAAGGCGCCGAAGTTGTTGACCCAGGCGACCTCGAGGTAGGCGAAGTCGCCCACGACGGCCAGCGGTTCGTGCATGGTTGCGACGATGCGCTCCTCGGCATCGAGGTAGATGAAGACGTCGACGTCCTCACCGGTTTCCACTCCGTCCCCGGCGACCTCGCCGTTTGGCAGGAGTACGTCGACTATCTGCCCGCGGACCGTGCCCTGCAGGTAGTATCCGAAGTCGACCCGCCTGACGACGCGGAGGCGGTTCATTGTTCCTAAGCTTATCTCGTTCATAATGTCTCTTGTGCTGTATTATGGGTTCAAAATGGATGTGGTGTTCTCTATCGCCCCGTCCTTGAGGTGGATTGTGCGGTCGGTCATGGCGGCGAGGGCCTCGTCGTGCGTGACAATGACGAAGGTTTGGCCGTATTGCTCGCGGAGCGCGAAGAACAGCCTGTGGAGCTCCTCTTTGTTGGCCGAGTCGAGGCTGCCGCTGGGCTCGTCAGCCATGACTACCGTGGGTTTGTTCACCAATGCGCGCGCGACAGCCACGCGTTGCTTCTCACCGCCCGATAATTCGTTCGGTTTGTGCGAGGCTCGGTCCTGGAGTCCCATGAATTCGAGCAGTTCCATTGCTCTCTGGCTTGCCTCGCGCTTGCCTGAGCCGCCGATGAAGGCGGGTATCATGATGTTCTCGAGCGCTGTGAACTCGGGAAGCAGCTGGTGGAACTGGAAGACGAAGCCGATGTGCCGGTTACGGAATTCGGACAGCTTTTTCTGGCTGAGTGAGTTCACGTCGAGGTCGTCGAAGACCACGGTGCCCTTGTCAGGCTTGTCGAGAGTGCCCATGATCTGCAGGAGCGTTGTCTTTCCGGCGCCGCTGGGCCCGACGATGGATACGACTTCCCCTTTTTGGATGTCGAGGTCTATGCCGCGCAGGACTTCCAGGGTGCCGAAGCTCTTGGTAATGTTACGGAGTTGTATCATAAGGTTCAAATGTTTTATAAGTTCAAGAGTTCAATAGTTCAAGAGGTTCAAAAATGGGCAGGGTGAAGGAGGCTGAAGGGTTTGAGAGGTTCAAAAAGTTCAAGGTAAGGGCGGCTAAAGGGTTCAAGACGTTCAAAAGGTTCAGGGTGAAGGAAGTTCAAGCTTTGAACGTTACGTTTTTTTCCTTGATGACCGCGGGTATGCCTGCCAGCAGGATGTTTTCTTCTGCGGCAAGCGTGTAGTCCCTGCAGCAGACGGCGCCTGAGGCTACGACAGAGCCGCGGGGGATGCGAGTGCCCTTGAGCAGCATTGTGCGGAAGCCGAGGTAGACCTTGTCGCCCACGACGACGTCCCCGGTGAGGGCTTCTGGCTCGCCGTTGCGCACCACTTGATGCGCGGCACTGTCGGTGGCATACAGTTCGCCTGCCAATACGCCGTTGCCGAAGCAGATGCGGCGGTAGCAATGGATCTGTGAGTCGCGGCCGAAGTGGCATCCGTCGCCCATCGACAGGACGGCGTTCGCGGCAATGCCGATGAAGCAGTCGGGCCCTATGCGGACCAGCCCGCCGACGCGCCATGTGCCATGTATCTGCATCTCTGCGCGCCCGGCAGAGGCGGTATAGTCTTCGTGCGCCGAGCCAATGACGAGGGTGTTGCGTCCTGCATGCGGGGGCAGCTCGATTTTCCCGTCGACGGACAGTCTGAGGCGTCCGAAGACCTTGACAGGCATGCGGAAGACCGCGGCGAGGCCGCCGGCCCGGTAGTTGAGCCGGCAGGTAGCCGGCCAGTTGAGGCGAATGAGGTTACTTATCTTCATGTCAGTACTTTATCTTGCGCACCGTGCCGTCGGCATACTTCTCGATGAAGATGCCGCTGCCCCTGGCGGGCTTGCCCATCCGTCGGCCGCTCAGGTCGTAGCGTGCTGCGAGTCTGCCGGAAAGTCCGTCAGCCCCGACTTCCTCCACGCCGGCGTAGTTCTTCAGGATGTAGGCCAGGCCGGCCTGCGCATCGATCTCGCCATAGCCGTAGCTGTTGTTGGGGTAGGCGAGGTCGGGGTCGTGGTGGCGGCAGGTATGTTCGAACGTCTCGATGATCTGCTCGCGCGTCAGGCGGGGACAGGCTTGCAGCCACAGGGCGATGATGCCGCCCACCAGGGGAGACGACATCGACGTGCCGGACTGAGCGTTCCACGAGTATTCACGTCCGCGGAACCGGAAGCGCGCGATGTCATAGCCCAGGTTCCAGTCGTCTTCCACGCTCTCCAGGAAGAAACTGCTGTAGGAAGAGATGATGTTCACGCCGGGCGCGATGACTTCGGGCTTGGTGAGGCCGCTCATCGTGGGACCTACGCTGCTGTGGCGCCCGACTTCGCCGCCCTCGCCGAAGTTGAACTCCTTCCATTCGTTGCGGTAGTTGACGATCCCCGTACGATAGGCGGATGAGCCCACGCAAATGACGCTTGGTGCCGCACTGGGCGACATAATATTGTGGGAGGTCTCGGCGCCCTGGTAGTCGCTGTTGCCTGCGGCGTTGGCAAAGGCGCCCGTCATCGCGAAGGCCTCTGCTTCCACGCCGGTGCCCGTCACCGTCAGGCCGATCTGCACGGCTGGGGTCTTGCCGTCCGTGAGGTCCTGCACGAAGAGCTCGGTGGCCCACTCGCCAGGGTCGTAGCACGAGGGATAGGCGGCGGTGACGATCTGGTAAGTGCGTTCTCCGGCCGAGACGGTGTCGATGCGCATGCTGTCAGGCTCGTTCAGGATGTCGGCGTTCATCACATACTCGCAGACGACCTCGCCCTCGCCCTGAAAGAAGCTGAGTCGGGACGTGGTAAGCTCGGGGGCGCGCAGGTAGTAGAAGGCTGACTTGTCGTCGAGGGCCAGCAGCGTTCCGGCTTGCTCGTTGTCGGCCGGTTTGTGCAGGTAGGTCAGGTAGTTGCTCCTGTTTCCCGACGAGGAACAGATGATGCGGCCCGGACCGACCAGGGAATCCAGCGCCTCGTGGAAGAGTTGGCTGTCGCCGTAGAGGTCGTCGAACGTGCCTTCACTGAAGGATATCACGCAGGGCTTACCGACCCTGTCGGCATAGTCGAAGATGTACTTGAAGCCCAGCACGTCGGTCGCGGTAGTGTATTTGTCAATGTCTTCTTCGGGGATGAGCGGCAGGTCCTTCGTGACGGCATTGGAGACGAGGCAGATTTCGGCCTCGGGAGCCGCGCCGATGTAGGGACTGTCGTAGCCGCTGCCTGCGGCAACACCGGCGGTGTGTGTGCCGTGCGAGATAATGTGCCCGTCAGTCGAGCATGCCTTCCTGAGGATGGCTTCCTCGCTGATGTATTCCTGTCCCACGAAGCAGGCGCCTCCGTCACCGCACTGGGTAGTGTCCAACTGGTCCCAGAAGGCCTTGATGCGGTACTCGCCAAGGTCGCGCGAGTAGAAGTTGGGGTGCGTCAGGTCGAATCCGACGTCCATTATGCCCATCACGACCCCTTTCCCGGTATAGGCAAGCTCGTCGGGCTGCGGTTCGTGGAGCGCTGAGGCCTGGGTGATGATGAGTGCGGTGTCCATTGTCGTGACACAGCTCGGACCGGCCTCGATGCGCTTCACCTCGACCCTGTTTGAAAGCGCGCTGAGCTCGCCGGTCGGTATCTCGGCCACGCAGAGCGTTCCCCAACGGGCGAGTAGCCGGCAGTCGTGCTCGTCCAGCACCGAGGGGTCCGTGACACGGACGAAGGCGCAGATGGATTTCGGTGTGCCGGAGGCGCGGCTTTGGGAACGAACGGGGACTGAGGCCTGGCGGACCGTCTGCCTGAGCGCTGTTTGCTGAACCCGGGTGGACATTTTGCGCAAGGCGGGTTTTTGAAGCTCGGAAGGCTGTGCGGAAAGGGAAAGTGTGCAGAGGAGAAGGGCCAGCATGGCTGAGGAACGGAACAGCAGGCGGCGAATCCAGCTGCCCAGCGAGTGGGGCTGTCGGGTGACGGCCGTACCGTTCGGCGCAAAGACTGAGACACTCTCCAAGGGGTCGCCCCACTGGTCGGGAAAGAGGAGCATCACGCTCGTCTGGCTGAAGTGGGTGCTTATCTGGCGCGGCAGTAGGTCTAGCGCGGTGGTGTGACTGATGAAACCGGGACGGGCCGTCACCACCACCAGCATCTGGTCGGGTCCCAGCTGGCCGTACAGCTTGCGCAGGTCGTTCCATCGGGGCATATTGACGTAGCTGGCCCTCACCCGAGGATGCTTCTGTCCCATATAGCCCTGAATGTACTTCATCGTATCGGGGTGGGCGCGGAACTCCATCCGGCATCCCGTCTGCTCACCGATGCGGCAGAGATGCTCGAGCCACTTGTAGAAGCCCACCTCGTACTCCGCCTTCTGCGGCACCACCACAACGACCTGTCGCAGCGTGCCGGGGGGTACGATGGCGCGGATGGCCATCACCTCGCGGTGCGAACCGCTCAGCACATTGTCTATCACATTGCCCAGCGAGGCCTTTGCCATTCCCGTCTCGCGGTCGGTCAGGCAGACCACCACCTCGCCGACATCGTATTCCTTCATCGTGTGCAGTATGCCGCTGGAGATGTTCGTGCTCATACGGTTGAGCGTCTTCATCCTGACATCTGCGGAGGCTGCTATGCCCTTTGCCTTCTCCAGCAACTGCTTGCTCTGGCGGTGCATATCCTCGCTTTCCTCGTTGTCGAAGGTCACGCTGAGGCCCATCAGGCTGTCGGAGATGTAGGGATTGCGGATGAGGATGGCCAGTTGCGTCATCACATCGACGTTGTCGGCCTGGGAATAGGTGACGAGGCACTTTCCATGGTAGGAGCCCCGGTTGTCCTCGAGCGTCGTGTCGCTCAGCGCCAGTTGGCGTGCGCCGCGACTGGTGGCCAGGCTGCTGATGATGCAGGAGAAGAGGATGAGCATGACGGTACCGTTCAGGACGGAGGTGTCCATCAGGTTCACATCTGCTGCCGTACCTATCATGACGATGGCCAGTGCGCCTGCGGCGTGGGCATTGGTGAGGCCGAACATCAGCCACATTCCGCCGCTCCCCTCACCCGTCGAGCGGGCTGTTATCCAGGCGGCCAGCCACTTCGTCAGCGTTGCCGTTACGATGATGACGGCGACGACCCAGATGGTGTCCAGCTGTTCGAGGAAGGCCCGGATGTTGATGATCATGCCTACGCCGATGAGGAAGTAGGGGATGAAGAGGGCGTTGCCCACGAACTCGATGCGCGTCATCAGGGGACTGGCATGCGGGATGAGGCGGTTCACCACCAGGCCGGCCAGGAATGCGCCCAGCAGACCCTCCAGTCCGGCTGCGCTAGCCAGGGCGGCGCTGAGGAAGACGAGGGCCACGATGAAGATATACTGCATGACGCTGTCGTCGTAGCGGCGCAGGAACCAGCGGCCCATCCGCGGAAAGGCCATGATGACGAACGTGCCGTAGGCGGCACACTTCAGGGCGAACCAGAGCCAGGTGCTCAGCGAGGAGTCGTTCAGGCTGCCCACTACCAGCGCAACAGCCAGCAGGGCCGAGAACAGGGCAAAGGCGGTGGCTACAATGCTGACCACCACGATGCGGTGGCGGGCCATGCCGTAGCGCCCCACAATGGGGTAGCTGACCAGGGTGTGGGAGGCGAAGATGCAGCTGAGGAGCATGCTGCTGGGCACGCTATAGCCCAGCAGATGGCGTGCCGAGAGGAAGCCCAGCGCGAAGGGAATGCCGAAGGTGAGGGCGCCGAAGTAGAGTCCGCGGCGACCATAGCGCTGCACACTGCCCATATCCAGCTCCAGGCCGGCCAGGAACATGATGTAGTAGATGCCCACCTGACCGAAGATCTCGAACGAGCTGTCGCGCTCCAGCACATGAAAACCGTAGGGACCCACCAGGATGCCGGCCAGGATGAGGCCGATGATGTGGGGCAGGTGAAGCCGGCTGAGCAGCATCGGCGCAAAGAG
>JAILKU010000098.1 GCA_024693505.1 Bacteroidaceae bacterium
CAGACAAGGCAGCAGCTGAGGAGATGTATCCCAGCGTTCAGAAGATTCTGGACAAGCTGGCAAAGACCAACATTATTCACAAGAATAAGGCTTCCAACCTGAAGTCGAAGTTGGCTCTCTACATTAAGAAGCTGGGATAAAACAAACCGCTTCTGAAAGACTGAACGAACAAAAGGACAGGCAGCGCTCCGACGAGAGTGCTGCTTTTTTTTGTGCATTAAGGCTGGGCAGGAATCAAGGTGAAAAGATGACTGCGCAGCCTTCATTGTATCCTGTCCCAGGTTCTGCATCCGAAGTATCCCCTAACCGGTTTTTGCCCGAACGGGGAGAAAGAGTTTCTGATAGCAGGAGAAAAAGTTTTTTCCCTGGGTGTATTTTACGTTTCACGACGAGAGACGTATATTTCACGTCGAGAGACGTACGTTTCACGACGAGAGACGTACGTTTCACGCCGTGAAATATAAAATAGAACTAGGTCTGGGAACTTTTATAGCAGCATCGGGGAACTTTTTTGTCTGTGTCTGAAAGCATTTGTAAGCGGATTTAGAAGCTTTTGCACTCAGAGGCGGGAAGCATTTGCAAGCGGATTTAGAAGCTTTTACACCCAGGGACGGAAGCCCCTACAAGCGGGTCGGGGAACTTTTACGCCCTGCTCCTGGAAGCCTATACGGCCGGAAGCGGGAACACTTTTGCGACCAGGTTCGGCAGGATTTACGAACCACTCAAAAACCGCTTTCATCAATAAGATGAATTAATGGCCCTGCCCCATTTCGGGGCATCATCCACTTTTTTGAACCGACAGGCGAAAGTTGCCTATTTTTTTGCCCCGATTTCTTGTCCAATCGGGATTTTTTTTGTAAATTTGTGCCCTGTTAAACGACATACGGAAAAGAATGGAAGATATTCAGAAAAACAACTCGGAATACAGTGCCTCCAACATCCAAGTACTGGAAGGTTTGGAGGCTGTCAGGAAGCGTCCCGCCATGTATATTGGCGACATCAGCAAGAAGGGTCTGCACCATCTGGTGTATGAAACGGTGGACAACTCCATCGACGAGGCTTTGGCCGGCTACTGCACCCACATTGAGGTGACCATCAACGAGGACAACAGCATCACGGTGCAGGACAACGGCCGCGGCATTCCCGTGGACATGCACGAGAAGGAGCACAAGAGCGCCCTCGAGGTGGTTATGACGGTACTGCACGCAGGTGGTAAGTTCGACAAGGGGTCGTACAAGGTCAGCGGCGGTCTGCACGGCGTAGGCGTGAGCTGCGTGAACGCCCTCTCGACGAAGATGATCTCCACCGTCTTCCGCGACGGCAAGGTCTACCAGCAGGAATATGCCCAGGGAAAGCCCGTGACGGACGTAATGGTGGTGGGCGAGACAGAGCTGCGCGGCACGCGACAGCAGTTCTGGCCCGACGACACCATCTTCACCACCACCGTTTACGAATACGACATCCTGGCCAACCGCATGAGAGAGCTGGCCTACCTGAACGCAGGCATCACCATCACGCTGACCGACCTGCGTCCCGACGACGAGGGCAATACCCGCCAGGAGAAGTTCTATAGCGAGGGCGGCCTGAAGGACTTCGTACGCTATATCGACTCCAGCCGTACCCACCTCTTCAACGACGTCATCTATCTGAACACGGAGAAGCAGGGCACGCCCATCGAGGTGGCCATTATGTACAACACGGCCTACACGGAGAATCTGCACTCGTACGTGAACAATATCAATACGATCGAGGGCGGCACGCATCTGCAGGGCTTCCGTACGGCACTCACCCGCACCCTGAAGACCTACGCCGAGGCACAATGCCAGAAGGAACTGGAGAAGCTGGCAAAGAACCATGTGGAGATCAGCGGCGAGGACTTCCGCGAAGGACTGACAGCCGTCATCAGCATCAAGGTTGCCGAACCTCAGTTTGAAGGCCAGACGAAGACTAAGTTGGGCAACTCGGAGGTGGCAGGCGCCGTTCAGCAGGCCGTGGGCGAAGCGCTGACGAACTATCTGGAGGAGCATCCCCAAGAGGCCAAGCTCATCGTGGACAAAGTCATCCTGGCCGCTACGGCACGCGTTGCAGCACGAAAGGCACGCGAAAGCGTACAGCGCAAGTCGCCAATGGGCGGCGGCGGACTGCCCGGCAAGCTGGCCGACTGCTCCGACAAGGATGCAGCCAACTGTGAACTCTTCATTGTCGAGGGCGACTCAGCCGGCGGCTCAGCCAAGCAGGGACGCAAGCGTCAGTTCCAAGCCATCCTGCCCATCCGCGGTAAGATATTCAACGTGGAGCGCGTCATGTGGCACAAGGCCTTCGAGCACGAAGAGGTGAACAACATCATCCAGGCCCTGGGCGTACGCTTCGGACTTGGCGAGGACTCGAAGGAGGCCAACTACGAGAAGATACGCTACTACAAGGTCATCATCATGACCGATGCCGACGTCGATGGCTCTCACATCGACACCCTGCTGATGACACTCTTCTACCGCTATATGCCCGAGCTCATCCAGAACGGCCACCTCTACATCGCCACGCCCCCACTCTACCGCTGCCGCGTAGGCAAGACCGAGGAATACTGCTATACGGAAGCCGACCGCCTGCGCTTCATGGAGAAATACAACGGCGGTAAGGAAGACGGCATGTTCACCCAGCGCTACAAAGGTCTGGGCGAAATGAACCCCGAACAGCTCTGGGAGACCACAATGAACCCCGAAACGCGACTGCTGAAGCAAGTCACCATCGAGGATGCAGCGGGAGCTGACTACATCTTCTCCATGCTGATGGGTGAAGACGTAGGACCACGACGCGAGTTCATCGAGCAGAATGCGACATTTGCAAACATTGATGCATAAAGAAAAATGAGGGATGATGCCAGACAGCTCATCCCTCATTACTTTATTTTACCGATAGGGCTAAACGATTACTCTGCTCTCCCGATAAGACTCAGAAGAATTGTATTTCTCCCTCATCTCCGCCGGCAAAGCGCCGGGTGAGCTGAAGGATATAGCGGGCACAAGCCTCCACCTGCTGACGATTGCCGTCGTAGCCGTTCACGATAGCCAGCAGGCGGACGGTCTGAAGGTCCATCTTCGTCCGCTCGTTATCGCTTGTGGGGGTACCGATACCGCCCAACTCGTCGCGCCAAACGGGCAGTCCCGCTATGTTGAGCGGTCCGCGCCCGATGCCTTCGTAGGGTTCTCCCTCTCTACCGATGCCAAGAGTGAGGGCTGCGCCCTGAATCTTGTCCGCATCGAAACCGCCTATGCTGTATCCGTAGGCGATGGATGCCAGATTGACGAGATCGACGGAGGTGCTGACACGATAGAGTTCCTTGCCCTGGAGGGTGCGGCGCACAAGGGCCTCGCCACTGGGACGGTAGCGGCTGGGATCCTTTCCACAACGCTTGTAGGCTTGGCGCGTGGCCTGGATAGAGGGCATCTCCTTGATGCTGTCCACGGTATATCGGACGCGATAGTCGGCAAGGAATCGTCCAATCTCCTGCCAGAGAGGAGCGGAATATTCGGTATTCTGAAACGTAACAGAGACGGCAGCCCCCACAAACTCGGGACAAGCCTGCCGTATCTCTTCGGAAATGGTAAAGGTGAAGTTCATAGGGATAGGGTTCAGAAGTCAAACTGCAGCTGGGGGTCTTCGCCCAGGAGGTTGAAGGTCATGCGGTGGTAGGGCGAAGGACCGTGCTGTCGGATAGCCTGTCGGTGAGCGGGAGCGGGGTAGCCCTTGTTGTGGTCCCAGGAATAACATGGATATTCCTTGTGAAGGGCAAGCATACAGTCGTCGCGGTACGTCTTGGCCAGTATGCTGGCAGCTGCAATGCTCAAGTACTTCCCGTCGCCCTTCACGATAGTTGTATAGGGCAGGTCGCGATAGGGGCTGAAACGGTTGCCGTCAACGATGACGGCCTGCGGTCTCAGGCTGAGCGCATCGAGTGCTCTGTGCATAGCCAGAATGCTGGCACGCAGAATGTTGATGCGGTCTATCTCGTTGTTGTCCACTACGCCTACAGCCCAGGCCAGGGCATCGCGTTCAATCACCTCGCGCAACTCATAACGGTGCTTCTCGCTCAACTGCTTCGAGTCGTTCAGCTGTTCGTTATGATAATCAGGGGGCAGGATGACTGCTGCCGCATAAACCGGGCCCGCCAGGCAGCCACGACCCGCTTCGTCGCATCCGGCCTCCAACAGGCCTTCGTAGTAATGGTTTAAGAGGTTCAAGGGTTCAAGGGTTCAAGAGGTTCAAGGGTTTAAGAGGTTCAAGCAAACATTCGGCTCACTCGCTGAATAGCTTCTATCAGGGCATCGACCTCGGCACGCGTATTGTAGAGGGCAAACGAGGCGCGAACGGTGCCCTCTATGCCCAGTCGACGCATCAGGGGTTCGGCACAATGGTGACCGGTTCGGACTGCGATGCCGAGGCGGTCGAGCAGAGTTCCCAAATCAAGATGATGGATATGTCCAACCTGGAAACTGATGACTGCATCGCCCTGAGGCTGATGACCGAAGACATGCATGCCAGGCACCTCAGAGAGACGCTGCAAGGCATAGGCTGTCAGGTCGCGCTCATGAGCCTCAATGTTCGACATTCCGATGGCCGACACATAGTCGAGCGCGCGGGCCAATCCGGTTGAGGCTACATAGTCGGGCGTTCCGGCCTCGAATTTATAGGGCAGGTCGTTAAACGTTGTGCGCTCAAACGACACATTCTTTATCATCTCGCCGCCACCCATATAGGGAGGTATGCGGTCGAGCCATTCCTCCTTGCCATATAGCACACCGATTCCCGTCGGTCCGTAAATCTTATGACCGCTAAAGGCGAAGAAATCACAGTCGAGCGCCTGCACATCAACGGCAAAGTGGGGTGTGCTCTGAGCGCCGTCCACCAGCACAGGAACGCCATGCTGATGGGCGATACGCACAATTTCCCCAACGGGGTTTACGGTGCCCAAAACATTGCTGACATGCGTGACCGATACAATTCGTGTACGCTCGCTGAAGAGTTTCTCGTACTCGTCCATGCGCAGCTGGCCCTGGTCGTCGATGGGTATGACGCGCAGCCGTATATTCTGCCTGGCCTGAAGGAGTTGCCAGGAGACAATATTGGAGTGGTGCTCCATCTCGGTCAGGATGACCTCATCGCCCGGCTTCATGAAAGCCTGTCCGAAGCAGCTGGCCACCAGGTTGATGCTCTCCGTTGTGCCACGGGTGAAGACTATCTCGCTGGCGGAACGTGCATTCAGGAAACGTCGCACCGTCTCCCGGCTCTGCTCATGTAGTTCCGTAGCCTGCTGGCTCAGGAAATGCACGCCGCGATGCACATTGGCATTCACGTTGTAATACTCCTCGGTCATGGCCTCTACGACCTGCCGCGGCTTCTGTGTGGTGGCCGCATTGTCGAGATAAACGAGCGGGTATTTGTCGTAAATCTTACGCGCCAGGATGGGGAAATCCTTTCTCAGCAGTTCATTCATCGTTCACAGTTTAAAGCGTTCTGGCAGCCGCCGCACTTGCCCAGCTCTCCGCGGAACCGTTTCTCTACGAGATAGTGGAGTCGGTCGCGAAGGGACGTCATGGGAATGCCGTCGATGACCTGCCCAATGAAAGCGAACTTCAGCAGCAGGCGGGCCTCATCCTCGGGAATGCCGCGCTGACGCATGTAGAAGAGGGCGGCCTCGTCGAGCTGTCCTACGGTACTGCCGTGACTGCACTTGACGTCGTCGGCATAGATCTCGAGCATGGGCTGGGAGTACATCCGTGCCGACCGGCTTGCACAGAGGTTGGCATTCGTTTCCTGCGACACAGACTTCTGCGCGCCCTCTCTCACGAGCACTCGACCGGCAAATGCTCCCACGGCTTGGTCGTCGAGCACATACTTATAAAGTTCCCGGCTCTGGCAATGGGCTGCGCGATGGTCGATGAGCGTGTTGTTGTCCACGCGTTGCTGCCCGTCGGCAATGACACCGCCATAGAGGGTCGTCTCGCCGTACTCACCACAGAGGGCAACATCCGTGCGGTTGCGCGACAAGCCGTTCTGCAGCGTGATACTATCGATCACAGCTGTGCTATAAGCCTGCTGGCTGACATACATATTGCTGAAACGACTACTTTGGGCATGCGTCTCCTCGAGCTCGTAGAGTTCCAGGTGAGCGTTCTCGCCCACAAAGACCTCAGCAACCTGCGTCGTCAGGAACTTACGCCCGTCGATGGCATGGTCGCAGAACAGCAACTTAACCTGAGCGCCCTGTTCCAGGACGATGAGGACACGGCGGTTTACCATCAGGTCCACATCAGCTCGTAGGATGTTCACCACCTGAATAGGACGCTCTACAGCCACTCCATGCGGTACATAGACGAAGAGCCCGTCCTGAGCCAGCATAGTATTGAGCGCATTGATGGCATCCTTACGCGCACGAGCCTGCGTTCCATAATATTTACCCACCAGTTCCGGGAAGTCCTGAGCCGCCTGGCACAAGGACATGACCAGCACGCCCTCGGGCAACGGCGCCTTGGGCTGTGCCTTAGCATAGAACTGGTCGTTGACAACGAAGTATAGCGAGGTGCTGAGGTTGGGCACATCACAGTGAAAGACATCGTAGGGATTGACGGGAATCTGCAGGCGCGAGAGATTCAGTCCGTAGTCAGGCATGAAGGCGGCGTCCACATCCGTGTAGCGGTAGCGCTCCACTTTCCGACTGGGAAAACCGGCTTGACGAAAACATTGAAAAGCCTCATCGCGCAAGGCGTTCATGACGGGTGCCGAGCGACGGGCTATCAACTCGCGCTGCTGCTCGTAGAGTTCTATGTATTGCTTCTCTGCATTCACAACCCTGCCTCCTCCCTGATCCAGTCAAAGCCGCGCTCCTCAATCTGCAAGGCCAGTTCCGGCCCGGCCGTCTTCACGATCTGTCCGCCGATGAGTACGTGCACCACATCGGGCTTCAGGTAATCAAGCAGGCGCTGATAGTGGGTAATCACCAGAGCACTGGTCTGCGGCGTACGCAACCGGTTGAAACCCTCGGCCACAATGCGCAGGGCGTCCACATCGAGGCCGGAGTCCGTCTCGTCCAGAATGCTCAGCGTAGGCTCCAGCATTGCCATCTGGAAGATTTCATTGCGTTTCTTCTCGCCTCCCGAGAAACCTTCGTTCACCGACCGGTTGGCCAGTTTGGTATCCAGCTCGACAATCTTACGCTTCTCACGCATGAGTTTCAGGAAGTCAGCAGCTGCCATGGGCTCCAGACCCAGATGCTTCCGTTTGGCATTCATGGCGGCACGCATGAAGTTTACCATGCTGACACCTGGTATCTCCACCGGCTGCTGGAAACTGAGGAAAATACCTTCGTGGGCCCTCTCCTCTGGCTTCATGGCAAGCAGGTCGCGTCCGTTGAACGTGATGCTCCCTTGCGTGACCTCGTAAGCCGGATGACCCACGATGACATTGCTGAGCGTGCTCTTGCCCGCCCCGTTCTGACCCATTAAGGCATGCACCTCACCGTCTCGAACCGTAAGGTTTATTCCCTTTAATATCTCCTTGCCAGCTATGCTGACATGCAAATCGCGTATCTCTAACATTTCTCTTTCTTTTAGTTAATGCTCTTTAGGCTATGCCTATCCGACACTGCCCTCCAGGCTGACACCCAGTAGTTTCTGAGCCTCGACGGCAAACTCCATGGGCAGTTTGTTGAGCACATCCCTGGCATAACCGTTTACAATGAGTCCCACAGCATCCTCTGTGCTGATACCACGCTGGTTACAGTAGAAGAGCTGGTCCTCGCTTATCTTACTGGTTGTAGCTTCGTGTTCCACAACCGCTGTCTCGTTATGTACATCCATATAGGGGAAGGTGTGAGCCCCACACTTGCTGCCCAACAACAGAGAGTCGCAGCTGCTGTAGTTGCGTGCCCCCTCGGCTGTACTGGCCACGCGAACCAGTCCGCGGTATGAGTTCTGGCTATGCCCGGCACTGATGCCCTTGCTGATAATGGTACTACGCGTGTTCCTTCCGATATGTATCATCTTGGTCCCCGTGTCTGCCTGTTGGAAATTGTTCGTCACTGCCACGCTGTAGAACTCAGCCTGACTTCCCTCGCCACTGAGCACACAGCTGGGGTACTTCCAGGTTATTGCACTGCCCGTTTCTACCTGTGTCCAGGACAGACGACTATTGGCACCCCGCAGATGGCCTCGCTTCGTCACCAGGTTCAGCACACCGCCCTTTCCCTCAGCATCGCCAGGATACCAGTTCTGCACCGTACTGTACTTCACTTCTGCATTCTCCATCACCACTATCTCCACGATAGCAGCATGCAGCTGGTTCTCGTCGCGCATGGGAGCCGTGCATCCTTCCAGATAGCTGACATAGGCATCATCATCGCAGACAATCAGCGTGCGCTCGAACTGACCTGTGCCACGCGCATTGATTCGGAAATAGGTGGAGAGTTCCATCGGACAGCGTACGCCACGAGGAATATAGACGAAAGAACCATCGCTGAAGACGGCAGAGTTCAGGGCAGCATAGAAATTGTCCTTATAGGGTACCACACTACCCAGATACTGGCGCACCAGGTCGGGGTGTTCGCGTACGGCCTCGCTAATGGAACAAAAGATTATACCCTGTTCTTGAAGCTTCTCACGAAACGTGGTCTTCACGCTGACCGAGTCCATCACCGCATCCACAGCCATTCCGCTCAGCGCCAGGCGCTCCTCCAGGGGGATACCCAGCTTGTCGAATGTCTTCATCAGCTCCGGGTCTATATCCTTCGGGCCCTTCTCGGCAGTTTTCTTAGTAGGGTCTGCATAATACGAGATGTCCTGATAGTCTATCTCGGGCATATCCAAATGGCCCCAAGTGGGAGGCTCCAGTGTCTGCCAGTACCTGAAGGCGTTCAGGCGGAACTGCAGAAGCCAGTCGGGTTCGCCCTTCTTTTCGGAAATCAGCCGGACGACCTCTTCTGAAAGACCCTTATCTATGATATCTGTCTGTACGTCGGTGGTGAAGCCATACTCGTATTTCTTTTCCGCCACCTGGCGTACAAAACTATTCTTCTCTTCCATCACGCATTCATAAACGAGGTGTAGAAAGCCTCGGAAAACGACTTCAGCATGATTCCCATGAAGGAAGCCTCAACCGTTTCCGCCGATACAAATTTGCATGCCACGAGCGCCCAAATGATGGCACCCAGGAGGAATGCATACTTGAAAAGGCTAAAGACAGCCCCTAAGACCTTATTCACCTTGCCTACTATGATTATCTTGTCCAGCACGGTAGAGACCACCTCGCCTATCAGGTTGAGCACAATTGGTACAGCCACCCAAATGGCGATGAAAGCCACACCGTGTGAGATGGCCATGTTATCGCCCAGATGAGGCGACAGAACACCACCCAGTACCCCGGAGAACATCTTTGCCAGCACCAGGCCGACAATGATGCCCAACAGGGACAGGATTTGCTTTATTACCCCCAAGCGCCAACCGCGTATCGCAGCGACGACCAGCAGGGCTATCATTATCCAGTCAAATGTTCCCACTGTTCAATTATTAATTTTATACATCCCCTTCACTATCCCAGCCCCTTAAGAAGGGAACTGAGGGGGAGAGGTTTACAACTTTGCCTTAACCTCAATCTCCTGGAAGGTCTCAATCATATCGCCTTCGCGGAGGTCGTTGTAGTTAACCAGCGACAGGCCGCACTCGAAGTTGGTCGTCACCTCCTTCACATCGTCCTTGAAACGCTTCAGCGCATTGATGGCACCTGTGAAGACCACGATGCCGTCGCGAATAACACGAGCCTTGTTCGAGCGGCTCACCTTGCCTTCCACAACGTATGCACCAGCCACAGTACCGACCTTGCTGATGTGATAAACCTGGCGGACCTCCACCTGGGCCGTCACCTCCTCCTTTATCTCTGGAGAAAGCATGCCCTCCATTGCATCCTTCACCTCGCCGATGGCATCATAGATGACGCTGTAGAGGCGGATGTCCACACCCATCTGGTCAGCCAGCTTACGTGCTGCTGCAGAGGGACGCACCTGGAAGCCCACGATGAAACAGTTCTCGGCAGCAGCCGCCATGTTCACATCGCTCTCGCTGATCTGGCCCACGCCCTTGTAGATGACGTTCACCTGTATCTTTTCGGTCGAGAGCTTTATCAGCGAATCGCTCAGGGCCTCGATGGAACCGTCCACGTCGCCCTTCACAATGAGGTTCAGTTCCTTGAAGTCGCCCAGGGCGATGCGGCGACCCAGCTCGTTCAGGTCGAAGCGCTTCATCGTGCGCAGGCCCTGTTCGCGTGCCAGTTGCTCACGTTTATTGGCTATCTCGCGTGCCTCCTGATCCGAATCCATCACATGGAAGGCATCACCGGCCTGCGGAGCTCCGTTCAGACCCAACACGGTAGCAGCCTCACTGGGACCGATGGCCTCGACGCGTTGGCCGCGCTCGTTCAGCATAGCCTTCACACGGCCGTAATTCGTGCCGGCCAGCAGGATGTCGCCCACATGCAGCGTTCCGTTGCTCACCAGCACAGTTGCCACGTAGCCACGTCCCTTGTCCAAACTGGACTCGATGATGGAACCCGTAGCCTTACGGTTGGGGTTGGCCTTCAGGTCGAGCATCTCGGCCTCGAGCAGCACCTTCTCAAGCAGCTCACTTACGCCGATACCCTTCTTGGCACTGATGTCCTGACTCTGGTACTTGCCACCCCAGTCCTCCACCAGGAAGTTCATGTTGGCCAGGCCCTCCTTGATCTTCTCGGGATTGGCGGCGGGCTTGTCTATCTTGTTAATAGCAAAGACAATGGGCACATTAGCCGCAGTGGCATGGGCTATGGCCTCCTTCGTCTGCGGCATGATGTCATCGTCGGCAGCCACAATTATAATGGCGATATCCGTAACCTGGGCACCGCGGGCACGCATAGCCGTAAAGGCTTCATGACCAGGTGTATCCAGGAAGGTGACGTGTCGTCCGTCCTCAAGTTTTACATTGTATGCACCGATGTGCTGCGTGATACCGCCTGCCTCACCGGCAATAACATTCGTATTTCTGATATAGTCCAGCAGACTGGTCTTACCGTGATCGACATGTCCCATTACCGTCACGATGGGAGCGCGCGGAACCAGGTCGGCCTCGTCATCCTCCTCCTCGGTAACAGCCTCGCTGACCTCGGCACTGACGTACTCTGTCTGGAACCCGAATTCCTCGGCCACCAGGTTGATGGTCTCGGCATCCATACGCTGATTGATGCTGACCATGATGCCGATGCTCATACAGGTAGCGATGACCTGCGTCACAGGCACGTTCATCATCGTAGCCAGCTCGTTGGCCGTCACGAACTCGGTGAGTTTCAGTATCTTGCTCTCTGCCGATTCCTGTTCCATCTGCTCCTCCAGGCCGGCGCGGATGGCATCGCGCTTCTCTCGGCGGTACTTGGCACCCTTGCCCATCTTGCTGCCCTTGTTCGTCAGTCGGGCCAGGGTCTCGCGCACCTGCTTTGCCACCTCCTCGTCGCTCACGTCTGGAGTCAGGGGAGCCTGCTTCGGCTGGTTCTTTTGCTTGTTACGGTTTTTTCCACCCGCCTGTTGCTTTTGCTCGCTGCCCTTTTTCTGATTGCCGGAAGGCTGTTGGTTGGCCACCGCATTGATGTCAACACGTTCTTTGCCCACGCGTACGCGTTTTTTACGCTCAGCATTCTTACCTCCCTCACCTTGGTTCGCGCCATATTGAGGATGAAGTTTCTCTTCATGCTCACGACGTTTTTCCTCACGGCTTTTTTTCTTCGGTCGTGTGCTCTGATTCATACTATCCAAGTCGATATGGCCTTTTACCGTCAGGCTTGGCACATTCTGTGGTGTAGAATTCAGGCGGAAGACGCCATCGACCTCTGTGCCAACTATACGCTCAGACTTTCCACTTCCACTCGTATGGACCTCTGTGGGCTCTTTCTGGAGTTCTTCTCCATTTGCTTCTGCCGTCTCAGATACTGAAGCCGATTCAGGAACCTTCACCTCCTCTTCAACGGGAGCTTGGCTTTGAACAGGCTCCGGAACCAATTCTTTCTCTGCGTCTGGAATAACTTTTTCAGCAGGCTTTTCCTCTTGAGCGACTACTTCCACCTTGGGAGCCGGTTTTATCTCTTCCTTTGGTTTTACGACCTTTGCCGATGATTTCTTTGAAGCATTTAAGTCAATACGCCCCAAGACCTTGGGACCTTCCATTTGTGGGACTTTCAGTTCCACAACCTCCTCAACGGCCTTTGCACGAGCAGCTTCCTTGCGTTCCTTGTTCTGTTCTTGGCGCTGCTGAATCAGTTGAGTAGCTTCATTGCGCAGTCCCTTATCCTTATTAAATTCCTTTACCAAGAGTTGGTATTGTTCCTCGGATATCTTGGTGTTCGGATTGGCCTCAACACCTTCAAATCCGTTCTTCAATAAGAAATCGACCGCGGTTTGTAAACCTACGTTACATTCTTTTGTTACTTTTATCAGTCTTATACTCATTTACTCACTCCTCCCTCTTCTTTTATTCTTCAAATTCAGCGCTTAATATTTTCAGGACCTCATCAATAGTCTCTTCTTCCAGATCTGCACGCTGTATCAGCATATCACGGGGAACATCCAGTACGTCACGGGCAGTATTGAGTCCAATCTTCTTCAGTTCATCAATAATCCAAGGTTCAATATCATCGGTAAACTCATCCAGGCTAACATCATCAGCATCGGCATCATCAATCTCACGGAATACATCGATGGTATATCCTGTAAGCATACTGGCAAGTTTGATATTAAGTCCTCCCTTACCGATAGCTAATGACACCTGATCCGGATCCAGATATACTTCAGCCTTATGCTCTTCCTCATTCAGGATTACACTATTTACACGTGCCGGAGCAATGGATCGGGTTATCAGCAGCTGCGGATTGCTCGTCCACGTTATGACATCAATATTTTCGCCATGCAGCTCACGCACGATCCCATGTACACGACTACCCTTCACACCGACACAAGCGCCAACGGGATCAATGCGATCGTCATAGCTTTCCACTGCTATTTTGGCTCGCTCACCTGGAATACGGACAATTTTATGGACAACGATCAAACCATCTTGGATCTCGGGAACCTCGGCCTCTAACATACGTTGCATGAAAGCAGGGTCTGTACGGCTGAGAATAATCTTAGGACTCCCATTTACATTCTCTACACGGGATATGACGGCACGCGCATTCTCACCCTTGCGGAAATAATCGCCTGGCACTTGTTCGCTGCGCGGCAAAATGAGTTCATTGCCCTCATCGTCCAGAAGGAGGGTTTCGCGAGTCCATGTCTGATAAACTTCAGCACTGACGATTTCGCCGACGCGATCTTTATAATTATTATATAATGTGTCGTGCTCCAGCTCAAGGATTCTGCTGGCCAATGTCTGCCTCAATGTAAGAATTGCACGGCGGCCAAAGTCGGAAAACTTCAACAACTGGCTAACTTCCTCACCTACTTCATAGTCGTCCTCAACCTTACGGGCATCCGACAGAGAAATCTCCATGTTAGGATCTGTCACCTCCCCGTCAGGCACAACGGTACGGCTACGGTAAATCTCAAAGTCTCCCTTGTCAGGATTAACAATGATGTCATAATTCTCGTCCGTACCATAAGTCTTGGTAATTACACTGCGGAAACATTCTTCCAGTACGCTCACCAGCGTGGCGCGGTCTATGTTCTTTGTCTCCTTAAATTCTGCAAAAGATTCTATTAGATTAACAGAATCGGATGTTTTCTTTGCCATTTCTTATTTTTATTTTACTTTTATCTGATATTTGGTATATGCCACATCATCGAACTTCAAACGAACGGGCACTTCTTTATTGACAGGACGTTTCTTTCCTTCTTCCTGAACCTTCTCCATTACGTTCATGACAAATCCCTCCTCGTCGACAGAACTCAAGATGCCACGATATTTTTTCCCGTCTTTAGTTTGGCTTTCAACTGATTTGCCAATGTGAATCTCATACTGCCGCCTAACACGAAAAGGCTGTCCAAGACCGGCACTGCCCACTTCCAGCTCATAGTCTTCCTCTTCACGGTTTATCCGAGTTTCAATATAGCGGCTCAAATCGGCGCAGTCCTCAATCCATACGCCATCAGCATGATCTATGACCACCACAACACGGTCGTCATCACTAACACTCAGGTCTACCAGGAAATAGTCCTTTCCTTTCAACCATTCATTCACTACATTCTGTACTGTGTTCTTTTCTATCATGAGACTTTCAAATATTTGTATAAAGAAAAGTGAGGAACCTGTCAAGCCCCTCACATTCATCTTTTTCGCGTGCAAAGATACGAATAAGCGCGCTAAATACAAAATAAATCGGGAAAATTTATTTTCATTTCCACACAAAAGTACTTTTGAGCATAGTTAGAAGGTACTTATATTGTATCGATGGCTCCAATTGGCTTATTTACAGGCAGGCAGCACGATACTCACTTCGGTGCCCTCCCCGGGGCGCGAAGTGACGTCCACCACTCCATTCATGCCGGCCACTCGTTCCTGCACATTATGCCATCCCATCCCCTGAGCGGTTTCCGGTTCGAAGCGACCGTTGCCGTCATCGCAAACAATGATGCTGGTGCATTCCTCGTCGGCCATCAGTTGTACCTGTATGTGCTGTGCCTGGGCGTACTTCACGGCATTGTTAACCAGCTCATGCACCACGCAGTATATGGCTTCGTCGTGTCGCCGATCCAGCCACTGCTCGTTGCCCATAAAAGAGAATGAGACGCCGCGCAGCGTCTGGCAGAACTCACTAAGGGCTGTACGCAGACCGTAGCGGCGCAGCGAGTCAGGAAGCAGGTGGTGGGCCACGTTGCGCATTTCGCGTATAGCTTCATCTGTCAGTTCCACGGAGCGGTGCAAGTCGCCACTGCCATCCATGATGAGTTGTTGGCGCAGGGCAGTAAGTTGTCCGCCCAGCCTGTCATGTAGATCACGGGCCAGCCGGATACGCTCTGCAAGTTCACCCTCCAGCCGAGCCTGAATAACAGCCGTATAACGCCGCTGCCTCATGCCAAGCCACAACTGCAGGAAGAACAGAGCGGAGAGTAGCAGCAACAGGCCTGTAAGCACGCTGCCCCACAATAGCCATCGCCGTTCGCGCATGAGCTGTTGGATTTCATTCTCCTTTTTTTCCGTTTCATAGAGCACCTGCATCTGCGATAGCGCCGACTGATAGTGGCTCGCAGCGAAACGCTCCATCATGCTATATACCTTATTAACATAAACGCGCGCGTTAGCACGGTCGCCCAGTTCGGCATATATCTGAGCCAGCAGAGCGTAGCTGCCGGCATCGTTGTAGGTGGCCTCTTCATCATTGGGGTGAACCGACTGCAGGCCGTACTGCAGCGCATCATTCCATCGTTCTTCCTGCATAGCCAGCTCGCAGGCAACAGCGTATATGTCGAAGCGCGTTTCCGACATCAGCTCATCATTGGCGTGCGTCAGCGCCTCGTCGACGCAGGCATGAGCCTGGGGCAGGTCCTGGTGGTCCTTCATCAGATACATACGAGCAGTAGATACCAGCACCGTCACGTAGTCACCCATGTCCTCATCCTGATGTGAGCGGTAATAGGCCAGCGCCTCGCGCGAAGCCTCTGCGGCCCGCTCGTAATCGCCGCACCCCACGTAGATTTTCAGCAATCCCTTACGGGACAGTGCCGTCATCAGCGAATCGCCCGACTCTGCAGCAGCCTGCTGTGCATGTAGGAAGTACTGCTCTGCTTCGTCGGTGTTGCCCATGCTCTGGTAGAGTTCACCTACATTGTGGTATAATATGGTGCAAGACTGCTTCCACCCGTATTTCTCAAATATAGGCAGCGCTTTCTGGTAGTAGGCGACAGCCAAGTGCGCTTTGTCCTGCATGTTGTAAACATTGGCAATGCTGCCGTATAGTGCCGAAAGGTTGTCATCGATGTCTCTTTCGCTGTACCGTTTGTCGGAGCGCATGGAGTCCGTTACGGCCAATGCCCAGTTGAAGTAACTGATAGCCGCCTCATAATCGTCGTCGCCATAGGCGATAAGACCCAGTATGCGCAATGCATCTGTTCGCACATTCAGGCCATTCATCTCATAGCTTAGGGCCAGAGCCTTGTGAGCATACAGGGCAGAACGTTTGCCGTCAGTGTTCAAGTAACCCCACATCAGGTCCGAATATGCCCTGACCAACGCTTTTCCCTTAGGCGGATTCTCGCCGCACAGCACGGCTTCGAGCGAATCTACCTTGCGGCCCCGATGGTCGTTGTAGGCCATCGCATGCTGAATGGAGAGGCATGGAGAGAACAAACTCGCCCAGGCAAGTAGCAATACATACAGACGGGAAAAAGCCCGTGCTTTCTTGATCATTCTTTATCTTATGCGTTATGAGTTGGAGGGTGGAGTTAAGCAGAAGCAACGTGCAGAACCTTCATCTACACGTTGCTTCATCTGTCTGATTAGGAGAAAAGTTTCCCTCGTTCCTTAACCTTTGTTGTAAAAGCCGCGGCAGAGGGTGAAGTATTTCTATTTTTCTTCCTCTTGCTCGTTACGAGGACGGCGGTCGCCACGGTCGCGACGTTCTCCGCGGTCACGGCGCTCGCCACGCTCAGGACGCGGACGGCGCTCGCGCTCCTGATAGCCCTCGGGCTTCTCGATCAGGACGCGGCGGGAGAGCTTGAACTTGCCCGTCTTCTCGTCGATGTCAAGCAGCTTCACCTGCAGTTTGTCGCCTTCCTTGATACCAGCCTCCTCGACGGTCTCCAGGCGCTTCCAGTCAATCTCGCTGATGTGCAGCAGACCGTCGCGACCAGGCATGAACTCAACGAAGCAGCCGTAGGGCATTACGCTGCGCACGGTTCCTTCATAGACTTCGCCCACCTCGGGCACGGCTACGATGGCCTTTATCTTAGCCAGAGCCGCCTCGATGGACTCCTTGTTGGGACCGCTCACCTGCACCTTGCCTACGCCGTCTTCCTCGTCGATGGTGATGGTGGCACCTGTGTCTTCCTGCATGCCCTGGATAATCTTTCCGCCCGGGCCGATGACAGCACCGATGTACTCCTTCGGAATAATGAGCTGCTCGATGCGTGGTACGTGGGGCTTCAGCTCAGGACGCGGAGCAGAGAGCGTCTTCATCATCTCGCCCAGGATATGCTCGCGACCGGCCTTGGCCTGCATCAGGGCCTTCTCCAGTATCTCGTAGCTCAGGCCGTCGCACTTGATGTCCATCTGCGTGGCGGTCAGACCCTTCGGCGTACCGGTGGTCTTGAAGTCCATGTCGCCCAGGTGGTCCTCGTCGCCCAGGATGTCACTGAGCACAGCATACTTCTCTTCGCCGGGGTTCTTGATGAGACCCATGGCGATACCGCTCACGGGAGCCTTGATGGGTACACCGGCATCCATCAGAGCCAGGCAGCCGGCACAGGTGGTAGCCATAGACGACGAGCCGTTGCTCTCCAGGATATCGCTCACCACGCGAACTACGTAGGGGTAGTCGTCGGGCAGCTGACCCTTCAGACCGCGCCAAGCCAGATGGCCGTGACCGATCTCGCGACGTCCTACGCCGCGCTGAGCCTTGGCCTCGCCAGTGGAGAAGGGGGGGAAGTTATAGTGGAGCAGGAAGCGCTGATACTCGCGGATGAGCACATCGTCCACCAGTTTCTCGTCGAGTTTCGTACCCAGGGTGCAGGTAGCCAGTGCCTGCGTCTCGCCACGTGTGAAGAGTGCACTGCCATGAGGGCCGGGAAGCGGACTTGCCTCGCACCAGATGGGGCGGATGTCGGTGGTCTTACGACCGTCCAGGCGGATTCCCTCATCGAGGATGCAGCGGCGCATGGCATCGCGCTCCACGTCGTGATAGTAGCGGTCCACCAGGCCGTTTTTCTCCTCGAGTTCCTCGGGTGTCAGCTCGGTGTGAGCCTCGGCATAGCGAGCCTTGAAGTCCTCGCGTATCTTCTCGAAGGCGTCGGCGCGCTCGTGCTTCTCGAGGGCCTGCTTCGTGATGTCGTAGGCGGGCTGATAGCACTCCTTGTTCACCTGCTCGCGCAGCTCCTCGTCGTTCACCTCGTGGCAGTACTCGCGCTTCACCTCCTTGCCTACCTCCTTGGTCAGTTCCTTCTGCAGGCGGCACATTGGCTTGATGGCCTCGTGAGCGGCTTTCAGGGCGCCCAGCAAGTCTTGCTCGCTGACTTCCTTCATTTCGCCCTCCACCATCATGATGTTCTCTTCGGTGGCACCCACCATCAGGTCCATGTCGGCTTTCTCGAGCTGCTGGAAGGTGGGGTTGATGACGTATTGTCCGTCAATGCGGGCAACGCGGCATTCGCTGATAGGACCCTCGAAGGGTATATCGCTGACAGCCAGAGCGGCAGAGGCGGCAAAGCCGGCCAGTGCATCGGGCATGTCCTCGCCATCGGCGGAGAAAAGGATTACATTCACATACACTTCAGCGTGATAGTTGCTGGGGAAAAGTGGACGCAGGGCGCGATCCACCAGACGACAAGTCAGAATCTCGTCGTCGTTGGCCTTACCCTCGCGCTTCGTGAATCCGCCGGGAAATCTTCCGGCTGCGGCATACTTTTCTCTGTACTCTACCTGCAAGGGCATGAAATCTGTGCCGGGAACGGCATCTTTGGCGGCGCAAACGGTGGCCAGGAGCATCGTGTTGTTCATGCGAAGCATAACGGCTCCATCGGCTTGTTTGGCCAGTTTCCCGGTCTCGATGCTGATGGTTCTTCCATCAGGCAACTCGACTGTCTTTGTAATTACGTTCATCTTTGATTGTTAAAACAAATATATGTATTGCGTCAAAAATCGCGCAAAGATAGTTATTTTTGTTGAGAAAATGCCTAAAATAATCATAAATATTCATCTAAACACTCTTTTTTCCTCTTTTTTAATCAATTATGGCAGGTATGAGAAGGAAAAATCGTACCTTTGCACACCAAAAGAGCGTAAAAGGATGAAGAAACTTTGTTTTTTGATGGTTGCCCTTGCCGTAGCCTCTTGTCAAAGGCAGGGGAAGTTCCATGTTGAGGGGCATATCACAGAAGCCCGGGATACGATGCTCTATCTGGAGCATATCACCCTGGGTGAGGGTGTAGTGGCTGTGGATTCCGTCAAACTTCCTGCCGACGGTCATTTCCGGCTGGGTGCGAGGGCCGAGGGCAATCCTGAGTTCTATCGCCTGCGGATAGGCGAGCAGGGCATCAACCTGGCCTTCGACAGCACAGAGACCGTGCGCATTGAAGCAAGTTTGCCCAACATGTCTTTCGGCTATAGCGTAGAGGGAAGCAATACCTGCGACACCATTCGCCTGCTCAGCCTTAAGCTGGCCGACCTGGAGCGCAAGGTCCGCCGCCTGGTTGACGACCGTAGCCTCACCCTTCAGGAGCGCAATGATTCCATCGAGGCGACAATAGTTGAATACAAGAACCAGGTGAAGCTCCAATTCATCCAGAACCACTATGGGGCGACAAGCAGCTATTTCGCCTGTTTCCAGATGCTGGGCGGACAACTGCTTTTCAATCCCCTTAGCGACCGCAGCGACCTGACCTGGGTGAGGGCCGTCGCCAACGCCTGGAACGAGAAATACCCGGGATGTCCCCGCACAGAGAATCTCTGCAACATCATTGCGCAGGGTCGCCGCAACCAGGCTAAGCCGCGCGAAATAACGCTGGATTTCTCAAACGAGAAGGTGCGTGAACTGGGAATTATCGACATGACGTTCCCCAATATCAAAGGAGAAGACATAACGCTGAGCGACCTGAAGGGACAAGTCGTCCTGCTGGACTTCACGGCCTTTGCCCTCGAGGGGAGCCAGGAACGCACCATGCAGCTCCGTGAGCTCTACAACAAGTACCACTCCCGCGGCTTCCAGATCTACCAGGTGAGCGTCGATCCCGACCGCCACTTCTGGGCACAGCGATGCGACAACCTGCCTTGGATAAGCGTCTTTTGCGAGGAGGGGGTGCAAAGCGACATGCTGACGCTCTATCAGGTCGCGCAGGTACCCTCTTACTTCCTCATTGACCGCAATTGCGACCTGCAGGCGCGCCAGGAGGATATCCCAGACCTGGAAAAAGCCATCGAAAAACTGCTCTGACAAAGAGGGAGAGTCTCTGATCAGATAAAGTCCGAAGCTTGAAAAGCTATCGTCCGCAGGGGGCGCACCAAGAGTCCGCTGCCTGGGGATTCCGCGTCCGTTCCCTGCGGAAAAAAGAGGGGAAGCCCGTCAGGAACTCCCCCAATGCCTTTTCGCTAATACTTGAACACCTTTCCGCCAGCCATCACGTTCTGGGTCTTCTCGTCGAAGGTCACCTTCTGCCCCGTCCGCAGGGCAGCATTGGTCATGATGGTAGCAATCGAGTGGTTGTAGCCGGCCTGAGCGGGAGCGTTGGGCGTCATGCGGCTGCGCACACATTCCATCCAGTTGCGCATGTGCAGGTAGGTCATTGTGTCGCCGCCCGTATTGGCTGCTGTCTCCACCTTTACGTCGGGCAGCTTGAAGCCCTCCAGCAGATTTGCCTGCATACCCATCTCGCGAGCACTGCCCTCGCTCATGCCGCCCTGCGACGACACCTCGTTCGTATCCAGGTTCAGCGTGCCGCCGTTCGAGAAGTAGAGCTCCTTCGTGCCGCCCACCGAGTTATGCATGCGCGAGGTGTAGAGCACCTGGAAGTTATCCGAGCCGTCGGGTTTGCCGTAGTCGAACACAGCCGTCACCGTGTCGAAGTTGCGGCGCCCGTCGTTCCAGCAGTAGATGCCTCCGTTGGCAGCCACGCTCTGCGGGTGAGCCAGCCCCGTGAACCAGTGGACGGTATCTATCTGGTGCGACATCCACTGGCCGGGTATGCCGGACGAGAAGGGCCAGAAGAGGCGGTACTCCAGATACTTGCGGGGATCCCACTTCTCGTAGGGGCGGTTCAGCAGGAAGCGTTTCCAGTCGGTGTCCTGCTCGAAGCACTTCTCCACCAGCGCCTTTCTGCGCCAGCGTCCCGGCTGATTCACGTTCCAGGTCATCTCCACCATCGTGATCTTGCCGAACTTACCCGACTTCAGGTACTCGCAGGCAGCCTGATAGTTGGGAGCCGAACGTCTCTGCGACCCGATCTGCACCACCTTCTGTGTCTCCTTAACGGCTTTCAGAGCGGCGCGCGCATCCTCCATCGTCTCGGCAAAGGGTTTCTCCACGTAGGCGTCGCAACCTGCCTTCACGGCCTGGATGCAGTGCTGGGCGTGCTGGAAGTCGGCGGTGGAGATGATGACGGCATCGCACATCTTCGACTCATACAGTTCCTCGTTGTTGCGGAAGGCCTTAACGTCCAGATTGTACTTCTCCTTGAAGTGCTTCACTGCCTCCTCGCGGCGCAGCTTCCAGATGTCGGAAACGGCCACTATCTCGAAGTTCAGCTCCTCGGCACTGGCCATGAAGCAGGGCAGCAGGGACGAACGGAAGCGGTCAGAGAAACCGATGACGCCTACGCGCACCTTGTCGTTAGCGCCCAGGATACGGGCAAATGAATGGACGGGCATTCCCATCCCGGCCAGGGCAAGACCGGCGCTGCTCAGCATCCCGGTCTTCAGAAATTCTCTTCTTGTCTGCATAAGTAAGATTAATTCAAAATTTATAAATTCAAAATTCAAAATTGGGCTGCGCCCGACTCCTTCAAAATTGCAAGAAGCGAGAGAAGAGCGATGCGACCTGAGGGACTCAGAATCCTACGCTCTGCAGCTGCCGCTTCACTTCCCCGATGGCGGAGCCCACCTGGCTCTTGAAGTCGCTCCATCCGCATTCGATGGACAGGTTGCCCGAATACTTTATCTTCTTCAGGGCCGCGAAGTAGGGGGTGAAGTCATCGCCGTCCACACCCGGAGCCGTTCGGTTGGCCTTCTCTGCGATGTGTACGTTGCGGATATACTTGCGCCCGGCATTCAGCAGCGACTGCGGGCCTTCGCCCTCGCGCAGCATGTGGAAGATGTCGGCATTCACCCCGATGTTCGGGTGCTTGACCTTCCTGGCTATCTCGTAGCCCTCCTGCACCGTGTTGATGAAGTTGCTCTCGCTCTTCTGCAGCGGTTCGATGGCTATAACGATGTCGTACTTCTTGGCTATGGGCGCCAACTTCCTGAGCAGTTCCACGAACTGCCGCTCTGCCTCCTGGCGGGAGAAGCCGTCGGGTATGTTTCGCGACCCGGAGCTGCCCAGCACGCATACCTTGATGCCCGCCTCGTGGGCGCGGCGCAGAGCCGTCTCCGTGTATCGCACGGCACGTTCATGATCGGCATTGGGGCCCGTCACCTTTATGCTACCCGGGAAGAAGCCGTTCGTAGAGCATACGGGCAACCCGCATTCCCTGGCTCTCTTCAGGTCCGTTTCAAACGTCGCCTCGTCTTTTTCGGGATTGGCGAAATCACTGAGGCCCAGTTCCAGGTGATGCCCTCCCGCGGCCTTCACCACATCCGCGTTTGAGATGCCGGTACATACGCCGATGCGTTCCGACAAAAGGTTCTTGCCCGTCTTGGCAAAGCTCTTGGTGAGGACGAAGAGTGCCAGGAACAAGAGCGAAAATTTCAACAGATTCATCTTTTGCATAACAGTTGTTCTTTTTTTTACGTTCAAGCGTAGAGTTTCACTTTACATCATTATATATATACTAAGCACAGAGGACTTTCACCCCCCCTGCGGGTTTACCAGATGTCTTCCGGCTCTTCGGGATTGTCGTACACCTCCTTGGGACAGTATTCCATAAAGTCGAAGAAGAGGAACTTGTTGTGGTCATCCAGCGGTCATCCAGCACGCCCTTGAACTTCAGGTAGTAGGTCTCGTCGGGGTCGAGCGTCATGCGCAGGATGATGCGCCGGATTGTATTGTCGCCCGTGCGCTGGGATGTACCGCCTCCGGTGGATGTAGCCATCAGTGCCACATTCTTCATGTAGCCCTTGTTGCGCATCCGCTTGTCTATCTCTGCGTTGTACTCATCGTCGTCAGTGTCCTGCTCCCATCCGATGTCGCTGGGGTACGTGCCGTTGGAGGTATAGCGTATCTTCCCGCCGATGCGCGTATCCAGCGGGAGGCCTTCGGCATGAAGGGTGCCGGGGTCGGTTCCCCAGTAGCACTGCACCATGCTGCGGGAGTCGGTGGCCTGGATGCCATAGCGCAGCTCGTAGGTCCCGCGGACGGGTACGGGCGGCATGCGCATTGTCATGTCGGGGATGCCGTGCAACTGGAATTCATCGCCCAGGTAGTCGTTAAAGCCGCTGAAGGCCCCGCCTCCCGTCCTGTATCCCAGTTCCTGGCTCCGTCCGTTCCAGGCACCCTCGAAGTAGCGATACACCTCGTCTGCCGGGAAGGCATAGTCGTTATACCGCGCACCGTCCAGGGGGTTCAGCCGTATGTCGTTCGTCATCATCTCGGGGAACATGGCCGCGGCATCCCAGCGGATGCGTCCCTTTGCCATATTCGACCGGGTGGCATCGTCATATACCAGCAGTTTGTCGATGGGGTAGATGATGCCGTTCCGGATGTTGTATCGTCCCTCGCGGTTCGGCGTACCCACCAGGATGCCCCGCTTGTCGGGGTCGCAGCCTGTCTCGTGATACGTGCCGCGCCGGCCGTTGTCTATCTTGGGGAAGCTGTTCAGGTAGACGCCGTCGCTCTCCCTGCTCTCGAGGAGCTTCAGCAGGCGCCGCTTGCCCATCGTGGTGAAGAATTCGGCCATTACGACGCTCCGGGTGCCGTCAATCGGACGGAAGCCCATCTCGTTGCGGTGATAGACGAGCGTGCCGGGTTGCAGGATGAAGGGCAGGAAGTGATAGGTGACGAAGCGGTTCAGGATGTTGTTCTCGTCCCTGTAGTTGTCATCCCTTACGGCATCGGGATAAATGTCGTTTTCGACAAGATAGTTCACGACGTCCTCCACCGTGATGTCTGTATAGTTCTTCCCCAGGACATTGCTCCAGAAGTCGTCGGTCTCGGCAAAGTAGGTGAAGCCGCAGTAGCGGTGCTTCGGCGCATACTTCGGGCCGTTCACGTTACTGTGGTCGCGGATCTTGCCGCTCTGATAGAGCATCTCGTAGGTATCGTCGCGGACGACGCGCAGCGTGTCGAGCATACCGCAGGCACGCGCCAGGAGCGAGGCCACGTAGTGCCCCTTTTCCTGCCGTCGCAGTATCTCCTCCATCAGTCTTGCCATATTGTCGTTGCTCGGGGCAATGACGCGGCTTACCATGTGGATGAAGCCGTTCAGCACGGGGATGTCGCGGTTCCGGACGTCAATCGGGCAGTCGTTCACCAGCACCACCTCCACCGACGAATCGGGGTATGTGACGGTCACCTTGCGGTCGTACATATTAGGCAGGGTAATGTCCGTCCCGCTCTTCACGGGGAAGTCGCCGACGCAGAAACGGACATCGTCGCCGCCGTCGATAATGCTGTTCATGACAATCACCTTGCGGATGCTGTCCAGCGTGGTGCTGTCCGGGAAAGCCTCCCAGCTGGCTTGGGGGATGACCTCCTGGGTCACCAGCGTGTCCAAATAGTCCTGGATGGCTTCGTTGGTCGGCGCAAAGACGGTGTAGTTGCCGCGCGCAGAGAGCAGCTGCATGACGGTCGTCTCCGACAATTTGCTCACCGGAACGATGCGCAGCAGTTTCACGTATTCGCTATACTGCGCGTGCTTCTCGAGATAGCTGGCCGCCGTGTTTTCCTTGAAGACATAGCGCATCGAGGAGTCTATCTCCTCAGTGCATGAAAGCAGCGAGGCGGCACAGAGGAATGCTACGAAAGCTTTTTTGTTCATCATAGACAGATCCTATGGTTACTTAAGGTCTCTGATCTTTATGTTGATTGCAACAAGGTATATTACGATGCAAAATTAGGACTTTTTCCTCATCCGGCGGCGACAGGCAGGCGAAATTCATAATGGACTATCTTGCGGTTTAGCCTTTTTTGCACCATTTTCAGAATTCACTATTGAGCTGGCCTCTAATCCAGGGTTTCAGGAAAATGAAAATCAGTTGGACGTTGGCATGTAGCCGCCCGTCACGTGAGCCACGACGGCGCGGAGCAGCGGAACGACGGATCGGGATGTCAATCGAAACTTCGATTTACATACTTTTCCCCCATGCCGGTCACGCGAGCTGGAAACCTTCAGTTAATTCATAATTCTTGGCTTTGTATTCAACGAGGGGAAAAATTCCCTCGTTCACTTTCATCCATGCTTGTTCCATCTTGCGGATGCCCTCCATCACTCATAATTCATAATTATTTTGGAGCAATGGAAATGTGCCTTGAACCTCCCAGTGCGTTGCAGCGTTGCAGTGTTGCAGTTGAAAAATAAGCTCAACTCACGGAGCAGGAAGCAAGGGCGCTAGCTCAATTATGTTCCGCCTGCGCCTGAGGCTTGACCGAAGAACTCCTGGAGCAGCGAGAGCCATTGAAAGCTCGCTTTCATTTGGCTGAACCGAGAGAGCAGCGAGCGGAGGGTCATGCTTGCATGAACTATCCCGAGTCGTGTTCGAGGAAGACAATAAGTCAGTCGTGACAGGAGTCGAGCGCCAGCTCAATTATGAACTCCTGGAGCAGCGAGTGCAGAGCCAAACTCGTTTGAGCTTTGCCGAAGGCTGCGATTAAGCGAGAGGAAAGCGATGCT
>JAILKU010000102.1 GCA_024693505.1 Bacteroidaceae bacterium
AATTAATTGTCCTAATTGTCCTAAATGTCCCAGCTGCCAAAACAGGTGGTGTCGGATTCGCCGTATTGCCCTGTTTACGGGACTTCTCAGCTCAACTCCCGAAGCAACGTGGCATGGCGCCAGCATTCCCCGCCCTTTTGATGGGAGGGGTAGGGGTGGGGTAAACACACAGTAAAAGCACCATTCATCACAATAGTCATTAGCATTACTCCCTGCCTACCCCACCCCTGCCCCTCCCCTTATAGGGGCGGGGAATGGGCTGGCGCGTCGCTACCCCTCAACGAAAACGATAACGTCAACGATTTGCTGTTAACCCAAGATTTTTGCAAATTTGCATTTTTGCATTTTGTGTTTTGCATATATACAACCAAAAAGAGCGGGCCTCATCACTGAGACCCGCTCCCTCACATTAATAACCTAAAACTTACTTGAGCTATGCGCAACATCGTCGCAAAGCCCGCTGGGCCGTTCTCCGCTTTCCGTGCCGTCCCGGCACCATACACGGCGACTCAGCAACATTATGTTGTGTTCTCACGCCATTGATATGTTTTTACGGTTCACATTTACCTTATGAGTACCTTCTGTCCGCCACGGATGTATATTCCCTTCCGGGCCTTGCCGACACGGCGTCCGGTGAGGTCGTAGATGTTTCCGTTTTCGTTAGTGTTAGCGACTTCGCTAACCTGTCGGATGGCGTTCTCGGCATTCTCGTATCCGTTTGCGGTCTTCACCACCAGCTTGTGGTCTTGCAGCAGGACGGGCGTCTTGTCCTCGCCCAGCGTCTGCAGCCATACGGGTACCTCGCGCCCGGCCTGGAGCAGATAGCATATCTCGCCGCTGGCGAGTTGTTCCTCGGTCACCTTGGTGCCCTGCTTGGTGGGCATGGACCTCAGGTAGTAGCAGTTGGTGAACTTGGTCAGCTCGCTGCTCGACTGGCGGATGATGGTGGAGCTGTTGACGATGTCCTCGGGCTCGACACTGGCGACGAGTACGTTCTCGCACTCCAGCGGCGACTTGTTCCAGCCCATCAGGCCGCCGCGGTTGGTGGAACTGGGTGCATCGATCGTGATCGTGCTCAGGCAGTCCTTTATCTTGCAGGTGCCGTCCAAGAGGCGGCCGCGGCGCTTCAAATTGCGCAGAAGAGAATCGGTGAGATGCTGGAAAACGGGGGAAAATTCCGAAATCTTGAGGAGTGGGCCACGCAGAAGCGCGTCCAGCGCGCCTGCAGACTTATTCTCGACCATCCCGAGTTCACCATAGAGAGTATTGCTACCGATACTGGCTTCAGTTCGCCTCGCACGTTCTACCGTAAGTTCCAGGCGGAGACCGGCATGTCTCCTACGGAATATCGAAACGTAGTGATGCGCGAGAAGAAGATGAAGCCCGCGCAGGATTAGCACTACACCTTGCGACAATGATTCATTTGCGGCTGTATCCCTGATGCAGCGCGCGACAGCTATGCCCGTGCGTCTGTATCCCTGTTGCACGGCGCAATAGGGCTGCAAAACGGTCTGTATCCCGGTTGCACGGCGCGACCCTTATATATATAATATGGTATTACGCGCGCGCGAGGCGACACCTCTCCAAACGCGCCAGGCGAACCGTCGCACCACGCGACAAGTCTCCAATTTACTTTGACAAGGTATTTCCTAAAAGCGAAAGGTCTACAATTGAGCTAGACGCACTATTTCCTAAAGAGACACCTCTCCTATCGCGAAAGACGCACTATTTTCTAAAGCGGAAGGTCTCCTATCGCGATAGATGCTGTATTTCCTAAAACGGAAGGTCTTCTATCGCGCTAGACGCCCATTATCGGACGCCGCCACCGAAACCGCCGCCGCTGAATCCCCCTCCCCCGCTCCACGAGGCAGACCCGCCGCGTCCTGAAGCTCGCGCGGCGCGCTCAGCCTTGGCTAGCGCGGCTTGCGAGGTAGAATTGTGCAGCGTTGACCTGATGACCGGCAAAGTTGCATCGTCGGCCATCTGCTGTGCCACACTGTCCATGCCGAAATAGTCAGGATTGATCTTCTTCATGTCGGCTATCACCTGGTCAGCGATGCCGAACAGCGCGGCGTAGATCATATAGTCTTTCCAGAGCGATAGTTCGCTGACAATACGTTCGCTGAGCAGCGAGAATTCCTTCAGATACTTGCGCAAGCCATACAGCCGCCGGACTTCCTCAATTTCGTCGTGATATTGGTAGAGAGACGTCTTCGTATGCAGTGTCTGCACGAAATTATCGGTAAAACTCTGATTGTATTTCCGTCGCATCCAGTTCTTGAGCTCCTGCGGCTCCAGTATCTTGTCCGCGCCCGCCGCATGCTCGAAAATCTCGTGAACCATGGCAATGAGCTTGGGCGGCGGGGTGTCTGAGCTGATAGGATGAATAGCGAATACCGATTTTGTCTTTCCCCGCGCGTCTGTATGCTGTTCGATGCTCACGCCGCCGATATCTATCAGTCTGAGAATGCATGCCGACAGGAGATTGTTATAATCCGCAGTCAGATAACTAAACGCGTTCAGCGCATTGTTGGCTGCCTGCAAATCACCGCCGTAGGGGATGTCGCGCCACCAGCTGAGGTCTTTGAAGACCTTGCGCCGCATGCGCCAGACATAATAGAAGTACAGGATGACCATCGCGAGCGGAAACAGGACGAAAAAGAGCACCAGCAGGAAGATTTCCCATGCGCTGGGTCCGCTATCGCCCAGGTAGTCCGAATTCTCGAAGGCCGTGGCAGACAGCTCCTGGAATGTCCCTTCCGCGGCGTGCGACGGGGCGAAAAGGCCCTTAGCAAACCTTGCCATGACGATCATCGCGCTTCCTGATGAGAATGGCTCGCTGGTTTCGGCTACGATAGCGCCGCTGCGCAGATTGACTTCCCCGCGATACCTGAAAGCCCAGATGCTGGTGTTCTCGTCTGTCAGACGCGTCGTGTCCTGGGGCTCAATCGTCAGCAGCACGTGTTCCGGGCTCGGAGACAGGCCTTCTGCCACGAACATGAAGTTAAATCCGTCTGCGTCAGTGAAGCTGCGCACCAGGCCGCTCAATCTATACGTGCAAACGTAAGTCCGCGCGCCCTGTTGACCTAAACCCCAGCACAACTCGTATCCATTTCGCGTCGTAACGATGCCGCACCGCCCGGCCTTCTCGCTACGGCTGCGGTTGACGTCCCATGCACCTTCGAAGGTGTAACTGGAGCCGCTTTCGTCCGTTACCGACATGTCACTGAGTTCGCTATCGCCCAGGTTGCCCAGTACGATGTAAATTTCGGTTCCGCTACCGTCGATGTCCATCTGTCGCGTCTCGCGGATGAGCGCCGAGCCGTCCCGGCTGATGGTTACGTGGATATCCAGGTCGCGCAGGCGCGGTGCAGCCATGGCGCACGCCGCGACGAGGAGAAGAGTGAGGCTGATGAGTTGTCGCTTCATGAGATAGTGAGTCTGAGGGCTTAGTTGATATGTCGCATCATGCGAAGATGAGTCAGAGAGGGCAGGCGGTCATTCGCGCCGTGAAATTGGGAGACGGAGCGGATAGGCTCGCGGTCGCGCCGGGAAATAGGAAGACGAAGCGGATAGGTGGCCAGATGCTATGAGATATCTGGCGTCTGAGTAGAAAGTTAAAGTCACGCGGTTTGGGATCAGGCGTCAGAATGGACAGCCGACCTATCGCGCTTCGTCAATTGAATACTTCCGTCAGATTTGGATAGCTCGACTTCTGCGCTTCGTCAACTTTCAGATATTCCTTCATGTCGAACTTCAGAATCGAGGCAACGAACGACGAGGGCCACTGTCGCACCATGCGATTCATCTTCGTAGCCGTATCATTATATATCATACGCGCGCGACGGACATTCTCCTCGAATTGTTTGACTCCCGCCTGGGTTTCAAGGAAGAGTTTGTCCGCTTTTAGCTCAGGATACGACTCGCCAATGGCAATGAGCCGCCCCATCACACTATTTAAGGCCTGCTGCTGGTCAGCTACCGAGGCAGGAGAGCTGATATCCTCCGCGCGACGTTGACGGATCACGTCGATGAGCGTTTGCGACTCGTGCTTGGCATACTGAGCCGCCAGTTGAGCGAGCGCGAGCAGTGCATCCCAGCGGGAATTCAACTGTACTTCAATCTGACCAAGCGCATTCTTACACATTTCGTCCAGATTGACGAGTGAGCGCTGCGTGGACACGAACCAGGCGATTGCAACAACCGCGAGGATGATAAGGATAATTGCTGTCATGATAGTTTGTTTAGTGTGGTTGATTCTGTGAATTCTGTTGCAAATGTAGCAAGATTGCGCGAGAAAGCAGGGCAACGGGCGCAAATATATCGCGTTATCTGCAGATTTTCGGTAGAAATAGTGCTATTTTGAACGAAAGTGGCGCGAAATATACAGAAATTCTTGGAGCTTGAGGTGTCGCGGGGCGCGAAAGGGCGGCTGGCGCGTCTGTCTCCGTGGCGCATCGCGCGGCAGGGAGGCGGTCGAATATGCTGATGGCTCGGATAAATCGGCAGGAAGTTTAATTCAGTAGCCTAAGGCTCGCATAAAGTAGATGCCATTCTAATTTGATAGCCTTAGGGTCGCGTAAAATGGAAAGGCGTTTCATTCAATAGCTTCAGGCTCGGGTAAATAGAACTATGCGTCAGACGAGTCTATATCATGCTCGGATAAAGAGAATAGGAGTCGGTTTTAGTCCCAATTGGGGGATTTAAACGAAGATATGATAAAATTTTATTCTATTTACTTGGAAATAAACGCGGAAAATCGTAAATTTGCCCCGCAAACCAATTTAATTGTGCGAAAACTATGCAAGAAACAAAACCAATCACGCTCGACGAGATCTACATCAGCCCGTTCACGGCTCGCCGGGTTTACAGCGAAGACGGGGTTGTGAGCTGGATTCCATTGAAAAGGAACCTGGAACCGACGGGAATAGCGCGGCTGGATTTCATTTTCCGCAGTTTCTCGGAAGGCAACGGCGATTTCGGATGGATCGCAGACCGCCTCGGCTGTACTAGGGCGGATATGTGGGGATGGGCGCGCGTAATGCTCGGAATGGACGCGCGGGATTTCCGTCACGCCTACAGGTTCCGTCTCGCAAATGATCTGCTTCGCTTCACCTCGCTGCCGATAAGCGAAGTAGCGCGCCGGGCTGGCTTCAGCTCCGCGAGTCTGATGTGTCAGCAGTATATGAAGTACGAGCACTGCTCGCCAGAGGAAGTCAGACGCACCAGCCGCCTACCGATGGACGAAGACAGGTTCAGAATCTAACGCAGACTGAGTGTCGCGCCATGCGTCAGGAAGTCTATTAGCTCTGTATCCCTGTCGCAGCATGCGATAGTAAGTCTATTGGCTCAGTATACCTGTCGCATCATGCGATAGTTCGTCTATTAGCTCAGACTCATCGTCGCGCCTCGCGACAGGAAGTCTATCAGCTCAGTATCCCTGTCGCGCCATGCGCCAGGAAGTCCTTTAAGTTTTTTTCCCTTCCGCGCCAAGCGATAAGAAGACGATTAAGTTTTTTTCCCTTTAGCGCCAAGAGTTAGAAAGACCTTTAAGTTTTTTTCACATCCGCGCCAAGCGATAAGAAGATGATTAAGTTTTTTTCCCTTTCGCGCCAAGAAATAATTAAATCTCAAGAAATATGAAACTAAAGTTATCGATAATCGGCATGCTGGTAGCTCTGTTGAGCTCGTGCACGTCGCGACACCACACCTTCACCGCTGGAGAAGGTACTTTCCTCCTCGACGGAGAGCCTATCGTCGTCAAAGCCGCCGAGCTCCACTATCCGCGAATCCCACGCCAGTATTGGGAGCATCGCATCAGGATGTGCAAAGCCCTCGGCATGAACACTATCTGCATCTACGTATTCTGGAACATCCACGAGCAGGCCGAGGGAAAATTCGACTTTACAGGCAATCTGGACGTGTCGGAGTTCTGTCGCGTCGCGCGCAAGCTCGGCATGTACGTCATTGTCCGTCCCGGACCCTACGTCTGCGCCGAATGGGAGATGGGAGGCCTGCCGTGGTGGCTTCTGAGGAAAAAAGACATCAAGTTGCGCGATCTCGACCCGGACTTCATGCAACGGGTCAAGATTTTTGAGGAAAAAGTGGGCGAACAACTCAAACCGCTCACGATTCAGAACGGTGGACCCATCATTATGGTTCAAGTGGAGAACGAGTATGGCTCCTACGGCGAGAACAAGCCATACGTGGCCGAAATCCGTGACTGCCTCCGCAGTATCTACGGCGACGAGATGACTCTCTTCCAGTGCGACTGGGCCTCTAACTTCGAAAAGAACGGGCTCGACGATCTGACGTGGACAATGAACTTCGGAACCGGCTCGGATATTGATCAACAGTTCCGACGGCTCGGCGAGCTGCGCCCTGACGCTCCCCGCATGTGCAGCGAGTTCTGGAGCGGGTGGTTTGACAAGTGGGGCGCCCGACACGAGACACGCCCGGCACGCGATATGGTCGCCGGCATCGACGAAATGCTCTCCAAAGGCATCAGCTTCTCTCTCTACATGACGCACGGGGGCACCAGCTTCGGCCACTGGGCCGGCGCGAACAGCCCCGGCTTCGCCCCCGACGTCACATCCTATGACTACGACGCGCCGATCAACGAGAGCGGACAGCCGACCGAGAAATACTGGGAACTGCGCAAAACGATGGAAAAGTATAACGGAGATCAGCCCATGCCCGACGTGCCAGAGCCGCCGATGCCCGTCATCAGCGTGCCGCAGTTCGAACTCGGCGAATTTGTTCCCCTCGCATACGGATGCAGCGAGGCTGGCGCGCCAGACGACCCGTCGGACCTCACATTCGAAAGCCACGGCCTCGGGTGGGGCTCGATGTACTACGCGACAGAGCTCCCCGAGCTGCAGCAGCCGAGCCGCCTCACGCTCAACGTCCACGACTACGCCCAGGTCTTCATCAACGACCGCTTCATCGGCAAAATCGACCGCGTGAAGAACGAAAAGAGCATCACCCTGCCTCCTGCCGCGAAAGGAGACAAGCTGCAGATCCTGGTCGAGGCAATGGGACGGATTAATTTCGGTCGCGCCATAAAAGACTATAAAGGAATCGTCGGCGATGTCAGGATCGAGACGGAAACAGACGGACAGCAGGCGAGCTATACCCTCCGCGACTGGAAAAAGTGGTGCATCCCCGACGATTACAGCGTCGCTGCCCGCGCACTTGGCAACCAAGCCGCCAGCAAAGACGGCAACGACCCCCGCAACACACTCCAGCAGGAATGCAAAGCCTGGGGCACCCGCGGATACTATCGCGGACACTTCAGCCTGACGAAAGTGGGCGACACCTTCCTCAACTTCGAGAAATGGGGAAAGGGAGAAGTCTACGTCAACGGTCATGCCATGGGGCGATTCTGGTCGATAGGCCCGCAACAGACGCTATACGTCCCGGGTTGCTGGCTCAGGAAGGGACAGAACGAAATCGTCGTCCTTGACATCGTCGGGCCGCGCGAAACCGTCACCTGGGGACAGGCCGAGCCGGAGCTGAACAAACTACAGCTCGAGAAGTCCGGGAAGCACAATAGCATCGGCGATAAGCCCGACCTGAACAGCGCCACCCCCGTCGCGACAGGAAACTTCAAGCCTGGCAGCACCTGGCAGACCGTAAACTTCCCCGCTACCGCAACTGGGCGCTACCTAGCCATTGAGTGCCGCTCCACTCAGAAAGCGGACGACTTTGTAGCCATCGCGGAGCTGTATCTGAAGAATCCCGCAGGAAAGCGAATCAGCCGCGAGACGTGGACGACAAAGTACGCCGACTCGGAAGCCGAGAGCGGCAATCACACGGGCGACAAAGTGTTCGACCTGCAGGAATCCACCTACTGGCAGACCGAAAAAGACCTCCCCTGCCCTCATCTGCTCGTCATCGACCTCGGCAGCACGCAGGAAGTCTCAGCTCTCGAGTATCTCCCTTGCCAGGAGCAGGGGAATCCCGGCAGCGTCAGGGAATACCGCATCTACATCGCAGATTTTAAAGAACTCAACCCATGAACATCAAAAAATCTGGC
Organism: Bacteroidaceae bacterium; assembly: GCA_024693505.1. Taxonomy (GTDB): domain Bacteria; phylum Bacteroidota; class Bacteroidia; order Bacteroidales; family Bacteroidaceae; genus Physcousia. The sequence goes on from JAILKU010000102.1 coordinate 8,039, forward strand.
CCGATCAGTCTCGCACTGCTCCTCACAGCTGCTGCCAGCCTGGCACAACCTGTTCACATCGCTCCCGAGACAATGTGCCCGCCCATCACCCCGGCTTGGGCATTCAGCCATATCGTTTGGGAGGACAGCTTGAATAATACCGCAGGAGCAGAAAGCCTGGTGAACGGTTATCTGGAGCGCGGCATACCGGTGGACGGCGTGATAATAGACAGTCCATGGTGCACGGCGTATAACAGTTTCGAATGGGATAGCGAACGTTATTCCGACCCCGCAGCTATGACGGCGGGCTTTTTGGAGAAGGGCGTCAGAACGATCCTCTGGCTGACCGGTTTCGTTAACGAGAAAAGTGCCGACACACAGCAACAGAAAGCCCCGGCATTCGAAGAAGTGGAGCGGATGCGATACGGCGCGAACCACTGTCAGTCCATCGACTGGTGGAAGGGCAAGGGCATCCATATCGACTTCACCAGCGATGCAGCCAGAAGGTGGTGGTGCTCGCCGCTCGATAAAGTATTCACCGAAGGCGTCTATGGTTGGAAGGTGGATCAGGGCGAGATACACCTGCCTGCCCATTTCGACACATCAAAGGGCATGATGTCGAACGAGGCGTTCCGCCACTATTACTACGATACGATGTTCGATTATACAGTAAAGAACCGGCCGGATGGCATCACCATTGCGCGACCGTACTCCTGGCAAGGCGGACTGGCTTCGGCAGTAGAAAAAAACAATATGGCCTGGTGTGGCGACTTCTCGGGCAGCTGGGACGGACTGTGCCGTCAGATAAACGACATCTACCGCTCGGCCCGCTACGGCTACGGAGCCATAGCATGCGAAGTGGGCGGATTCACCACCCCAAAGCCGAACGCAGCACAATTTATCCGCTACGCCCAGTTCGGCTGCATGACAGCCTGCATGATTAACGGAGGTATGAACGGACCTTTCTCGGCGCATCTGCCCTGGACGCATGGACAGGAAATTGAGGAGGCCTATCGATGGTGCGTAAACTGGACTAAATCGCTGATGCCATACAAGTTCTCGGCGGTGGTGGAAGTTCATCTGCACGGAGGTTCTCTGATAAAGGGCACCAATCTGGAGGAACGCAGTCACTTGCTGGGAGGCGACCTCTTCACCAAGGCCATTACCTCTGACGATAGCAAGGTGACTTTCCACCTGCCCGGCGAAGGGGAATGGATAGACTACTGGACGGGGAGGAAATTCAAGGCCGGCGAGGAGATAACAAGGGAGTATCCGCTAAATCAGTTCCCCCTTTTCATCCGCAGCGGCGCCATCATTCCGATGGCAGATGCCGCCCAGCCCGGGAAGTACACCTTCCGCATCTATCCGAACGGAAAGACCGTACGATGCTTCCACCTCCCTAAAGGAGACGGCACTGAGTATTTCGACTGCACGGTCAGCTACGACGAGAAGAAAGGCCGGTTAGTACTTGATTCGAATGCGGATGCAGACTTCGTGTTCATCGTAGGCAAGAGAACCATTTCCGCCTCGGGTCGCCATATTGAGAAATGAGCATTAAAGGGAGAAACTTATAAAGTCAAAAAAGAATAACAGAGATATGAGACGCACATTATTTTTCATCCTATTCCTGTCGGCTACAAATGTACTCAATGCCGGTGAGGACATTCTGAGGTATGTAAATCCTCGCTTGGGCACGGTTCACAGCCGATGGTTTTTCTTCACGCCTGCTGCCGAACCGTTTGGAATGGCTAAGCTGGGAGCCAGTACGAACGGAACGTATGGAAACAAAGAAGGCTGGGAGGCTGTTGGCTACGAAGACGGGCATACGAGTATTGACGGCTTCCCCTGCCTCCACGAATTTCAAATAGGCGGCATAGCACTTATGCCTATTGTGGGAAATGCATTGACTGTGCCCGGCACGATGAATGCTCCTGCAGAGGGTTGGCGCAGTACATTCGACAAGGCTGATGAGACGGCAAGTCCTGGCTATTACTCGGTGCGGTTGAAAGACTACGGCGTTCAGGCCGAACTGACTGCTACGGCCCGAGTGGGATACCAGCGCTACACCTTCCCGGCAAGCAACGTCAGCCATATCCTGCTAAACATAGGCAACAGACAGGGCGAGAGCGGAGCCGTCCGCGATGCTATGATTGAAGCTGTCGGTCACAGAACGGTGCAGGGCTATGTTGTAACAGAACCCGAATACGTCAAGAAATACCAGAAGGGAGCTACTGTGTCGATGTATTTCTATGCTGAACTGGATCGCCCATTCCTGAGTACTCAGGTAGCTATCCAGAACGAAGTATGGCGAGCAGGACAACGCATAAAAGGAGCAGGAGCTTTGATGCTGCTGAACTACGAAACGCGGAACAACGAACAGGTGACGGTGAAAGTGGGACTCTCATATACTTCAATAGAAAACGCCAAGAAGAATCTGCTGGCTGAAGCAAGCGGATACAGTTTTGACAAGGTGCGCAGACAGACTGAAGATAAATGGCGCGAACATCTTGGGCGAATTCTGGTGGAAGGCGGTTCAGAGGAGAGTCGCACGAAATTCTACACAGGACTTTACCATTGTCTGCTGGGCCGAGGACTGGCCAGCGACGTTAACGGAGCATACCCACGGAATAACGGTTCCGAAGGGCACATCCCCCTGGGCAGCAACGGAAAGCCCGTCCACAATCACTACAACACAGACGCCATTTGGGGCGCCTACTGGAACCTGACTCCTCTTTGGGCCTTGGCCTGGCCTGACTATTACGCAGATTTCATCAGCAGTCAACTGCTGGTCTATAAGGATGCCGGATGGCTGGGAGACGGGATAGCCTGTAGCCGCTACGTTTCCGGAGTAGGCACAAATATGATCAGCATAGCGATGGCCGGAGCCTACCAGAGCGGCATACGGAATTTTGACGTCGAAAAGGCGTATCAGGCTGCATTGAAAAACGAGCTGCAATCAGAAGGGCGCATTGAAGGCGCAGGAAAGATGGATGTAGGCCAGTTTGTGAAGAAGGGCTATGTGCCGTTCGATACAAAAGTCTTTTACGGCACTCACCCCGAAGGATCGCAATTCAGCGCCAGCCATACAATGGAATACAGCTTCAGCGCGTATGCCGTTGCCCAGTGGGCAAAAGCCTTAGGCAAAGCTGAAGACTACAGAAGACTCTTGGATTTGTCTAATGGATGGGACCGTCTTTTTGATGACAAATTGAAGCTGATCCATCCCAGAGACAAGGACGGTAAATTCATCGACAAGTTTAACCCGCTGGAGTCTTGGCGGGGTTTCCAAGAGGGTAACGCTATGCAGTACACTTTCTTTGTACCCCAAAACCCGGGAGCCCTGATTGCCAGAATCGGTGAGAAGACGTTCAACAACAGGTTAGACAGCATCTTTACCGTAGCCCGCGACCTTATTTTCGGCGGCGGCAAGGTGGTCAATGCTTTCAGCGGACTGCAAAGTCCCTACAATCATGGCAACCAGCCCAGCCTGCACATCAGCTGGCTGTTCAACTTCAGCGGCAAGCCTTGGCTCACCCAAAAGTGGACGCGCCTCATCTGTGACGAATTTTACGGAACGACTGGCGAGCATGGCTACGGATACGGTCAGGATGAGGACCAGGGCCAGCTTGGCTCTTGGTATGTAATGGCAGCTATGGGACTCTTCGATGTACAGGGCGGTACCTGTCTGCGTCCTACTTATCAGCTGGGCAGTCCACAATTTGACCGCATTGAAATAAAGTTGAACCGCTTAAACGCCAAGGGGCGCCGCTTCATCATTGAAACGACGGGCAACGGAAAAGAAAACCTGTATGTTCAGAGCGCTACTCTCAACGGGAAACCATTGAATCAGTGCTGGTTGTATCGTGATGAAATATTCCAAGGCGGCAGACTGCATTTAATTATGGGACGCCAGCCGAACGAGAAATGGGGAAATGGCACGCCTGTACCTTGCCCACAATAAAGCGGAAGAAGCAAAAAAAGCGGCTTACGGAGTTTCCGGCCGGACTCTTTATTTTTGCTAGACCCGCCTCTAGTAAAATTTATACCCGGGTCTAACAAGATTTATACCCGGGTCTTGCAAAAATGCAAAGGCCTGCAAGAATGAATGCAAAGCCCTACAAAAAATAAGCGCAGAGGCATACTAAAAATTTGCGCAAAAGCCTACAAAAAACAGCGCAAAGGCCTTCGCGCAAATTTTCAAAGGCTATTTAGGCTGAACTGATGCGTAATGCTCTTCCAGCCGGTTCGTCAGGCTTACGAAATCTGAGACGCTGAGTTGCTCGGGGCGGCGGTTGAAGAGTTCGTCGGCCAGGAATGCCGAATGGTCAGGCACAGAGATACCGGTTGTCTGTCGCTGCATATCCAGGTCGGCCAGCAGGGGACGGATATTATTGCGCAGCGTCTTTCGTCGCTGGTTGAAGGTCGTCTTCACAACTCTGCGGAATAGTCTTTCGTCGCATCCGAGACGGTTGGTGTCATTTCGCGTCATGCGGATGACGGCACTCTTCACCTTTGGCGGCGGATTGAAGACGTGCTCGTGAACCGTAAAGAGGTATTCCACCGAATACCAGGCCTGAATGAGTACGCTCAGGATGCCATAGCTCTTATTGCCCGGACGGGCTGCGATTCGCTCGGCCACCTCTTTCTGAATCATTCCGGTACAGCAGGGAATCAGGTCCTTGTAGTCGAGCATCTTGAAGAAGATCTGGCTGCTGATGTTATAGGGGTAGTTCCCTGTCAGCACAAAGGGCTTGCCGTCGAAAGTGCGTTCGAGGTGCATCTTCAGGAAATCGTCCTCGATGATGTTGTCCTCCAGCGACGGAAAGTGCCGGCGAAGGAAGGCCACCGACTCGAAATCAATCTCGACGACCTTCACCAGCCGCGGTTTCCGCACCAAGTACTGGGTCATTACCCCCATGCCAGGCCCAACCTCCAGAACAGGTATGTCCGGGCAGGCATCCACCGTATCGGCAATGTCGCTGGCAATACCCTGGTCGGTTAAAAAATGTTGTCCTAGAAACTTTTTTGGCCTGACAAGTCTCATATATGAAGAGAATTTAGTATTTTTGCACTGCAAAGATACAAAATTTCGGTCATAGACCAAATTTATTTGAACATTTCCGAGCGAAATCGGCTTAGAGACGAATGAGATATAACTCAAAAGACATCCTAAAAGTCGTTCTGCCGCTACTGTTGGCAGCAGCAATCCTATGGTGGATGTACCGCGGCTTCAAGTGGGACGAGATGTGGACGGTACTCCAGACAGACATGTCGTGGACGTGGATGCTGCTGAGCTTTCCCTTTGGCATTTCGGCACAGGTATTCCGTGCACTCCGCTGGCGCCAGGCTCTGGCTCCGCTGGGCGACCGTCCCCGGCTGAGCACCTGCATTCATGCCGTGTTCCTCTCCTACTTCAGCAGCCTGATTGTGCCCCGGGTAGGCGAGATTCTGCGATGCGGCGTGCTGAGCCGCTACGAGGGTACCAACCTCAGTCATTCCGTCGGTACGGTAGTGACGGAGCGAGTTGTCGATATGAGTATGGTGCTTCTCTTCTCACTCATCACCGTGCTCACTCAGATCCCCGTCTTTATGCGCTTCTTCCGATCTACAGGCGTTTCGATGAGCGGATTCCTTCAGACGTTCTCTGCCTCGGGCTATCTTGTTACGGGGCTCTGCCTGGTTCTGATCCTGCTTCTCATCGTGTTTTTGCTCCACCGGCTGAATATCTTCTCCCATACGAAAGGAGCCCTCAACGGGCTGATGGAAGGGCTTTTGTCTGTGCGCCACCTCAAGAGCCCCGCTCTTTTCCTTGTCAATACTGTGGGTATATGGCTTTCCTACTACCTGCATTTCTACGTCACCTTCTACTGCTTCTCCTTTACCGAGAACCTGGGTGCCGTGGCAGCGCTGGTAGCTTTTGTGGTGGGATGCTTTGCCGTACTGGTACCTACGCCCAACGGAGCCGGGCCCTGGCACTTTGCCGTGAAGACCGTCTTGGTGCTCTACGGCGTTAATGCTGTCAGCGGAGCACTTTTCGCCCTGGTGGTTCATACGACTCAGACGCTGCTCATTGTCGTCCTGGGACTATATGCTTTGCTGGCCCTTGCCTTTACAAAGAGAAGAAACCCCATTGCCTCAAGCGCAAATGAATGATACGAAACCTTATATAAATTATCAACATCATGAGTACGATTAAAGATCTCGACCCCCAGATTATCTGGAAGAATTTCTATCTGTTAACGCAGGTGCCCCGCCCAAGCGGACATCTCGAGAAAATCCAGCAGTTCCTGTTGCAGTGGGCAAAGGAGCACGGCATCGAAGCCTTCAAGGACGGTGCCGAGAACATTGTCATGCGCAAACCTGCCACGCCGGGAATGGAGAACCGCCAGACGGCAGTTCTGCAAGCTCATATGGATATGGTGCCTCAGAAGGTGGATGAGAGCAATCACAACTTCGAGACCGATCCCATTGAGACTTATATCGACGGCGAATGGGTGAAAGCCCGCGGCACAACACTGGGTTCCGACGACGGTATGGGTGTAGCTGCCATCATGGCTGTAATGGAGAGCACAGACCTGGAGCACGGTCCGCTGGAAGCCCTCATCACAGCCGATGAAGAGACTTGCATGTATGGTGTGAACCACCTGGCTGCCGATACGCTGAAAGGCGACATCCTGCTGAATATCGACAACGAGACGATGGGCGAGTTTGTCATTGGCAGTGCCGGTGGCGTTAACATCACTGCATCGCTGAAGTACCAGGAGGTTAAACCGGAAGCGGACGACGTAGCTGTCTTAGTCGCCCTGAAGGGTCTTCGCGGAGGACATAGCGGTTTGGAAATCAACGAAGGGCGGGCAAATGCCAACAAGCTGATGGCCCGCTTTGTGCGTCAGGCTATCATCGACGACGAGGCACGCCTCTGCTCCTGGAAGGGCGGCAATATGCGCAATGCCATTCCGCGCACAGCACAGGTTGTCCTGACTCTGCCAAAGGAGAACGTTGCCGACCTGGAGGAACTGGCTGCATACTGCCAACAGACCTTTGCCGACGAGTTCCGTGGCGTCGAGCAGGGCATTACCCTTAGCGTGGAACCCGCCGCAATGCCAGAAGGACAGGTGCCCGAGGAAATCCAGGACAACCTCGTTGATGCCATTATGGCTTGCCACGACGGTGTACTGCGCAATATCCCCAGCATTCCCTCTGTAGTGGAGACCAGCAGCAACCTGGGCATCATCAATATCGGCGAAGGCGAGGCCAGCCTGCTCATCCTGGCCCGCAGTTCGAATGAGACGATGATAGAGTATATCCAGGAGATGCAGGAGTGTTGCTTCTCGATGGCCGGTATGAAGGTGGAGTACGGCGGGCAGTATGGTGCCTGGCAGCCCAACTTCGACAGTCCCATCACCGCCACGATGGTGAAGGTATATAAGCAAATCTTCCAGGAAGATGCTGTGGTACAGGTTTGCCACGCAGGACTCGAGTGCAGCATAATCGGCGGTGTCTATCCGAAGATGGACCTGGTGAGCTTCGGTCCCACCCTTCGTTCGCCTCACACACCCGACGAACGTTGCCACATTCCTTCGGTTGCCAAGTTCTGGACCTTCCTGAAGGCCCTTCTGAAGGAGATTCCCACCAAGTGATTCATCCCCTACAAGAAGAAAAAGCTATGAAAGCCATTCAAACCGACAAGGCCCCTGCAGCCATCGGGCCCTATAGCCAAGCCATCGAAGTCAACGGCTTTGTCTTTGCCAGCGGGCAGATTCCCATCGACTCGACTACAGGCCAGTTTGCCGAAGGCGGTATCCAGGCCCAGACGCGCCAGTCGCTGCTCAATGCCCAGGCCATCCTGCAGGCAGCTGGAACCGACCTCAGTCATGTTGTGAAAACCACTGTCTTCTTGAGCGATATGGCTAACTTCGCAGCGATGAACGAGGTATATGCCCAGTTCTTCCAACCGCCCTTTCCTGCCCGCAGTGCAGTAGCCGTTCGCGACCTGCCGAAGGGAGCCTTGGTGGAAATAGAGGTTGTGGCCGCTAAAGACTGATTTCTGTATTTTTAACGGTCGGTTAAGACTTTATAACACCGACCAGTACACTTGTATCGCATAATCTTCATACCTTTGCACCCAGAACGATGTAAAGAATTGAAGATTATGCGTTATTTTTTGTTCATTATACTCTCACTAATGGCACCTTTGTTCATGCACGGAGCTGGCCAAAAGCCCGCCCAGCGACTCACTACCCTGCTTCAGCAGATGCAGAAGCGCGAGGAAGTCACTCCCGACAGTTTCTTTAATGATGTAGCCCTCCTTCGCGAGACGATCCGACACGAAGAGGACGCTACCGCCATTGCCCTCTATCGGGCTGCGCTGGCTCATATACTGGCTCAGAACGCCTATAGGGCTCAGACCTATCACCGCGCCACGGAGAGTCACCCCGATAGTATTCAGGAATGGTCTCGCGAGGAGTATCTGCAACATGCCCGTAATCTATATCAGGAAGCCATGAAGGACCTCTCCCTCCTGCAGGATGCCAAGACGCGCGACTGGTTGCCGCTGGTGCATCAGGGACGCGACGAAGCCGTTTATGGCGGAGGAATGCTCTATGTCGTCTGGAATGCACTGACTGACGATATCCCCAACCGTGACTTGAAGGCATGGGAAGGACCTGGCCCTGACGAGATGATCGCCTTCTATCGTTCCCGGAACCTCCTCGAGGCAGCTCTTCGCCTGGAGCTCTATCATACAGACTTCCGCAGACAAGACCCGGAGGAGCGTCGGACAAAGCTCCTGCAGCTGAAAGACGAATACCAACACATCCCCGCCTGCGCCCTTGTCTATCTGGAGCTGTCAAGATACATCCCCCGCACATTTGCAGCCATCACGAATGACCTCTCGAGTGCGCTGGAGCAGAATAATCAGGAACGCAAGACTATGCTCGATACGGTTCGCGAGGGACTGAAACGCTACCCCACCTTTGCAGGAAAAGCCGAGCTGAAGAATCGCGAGAAGGAATTGCTGCAGCCTTCCTTCAGTTCATCAGAGATAAGGCGGGTTCTCTATCCCGGCACTGAAGCCTGCCTGCCCTTCACGGCTCAGAATGTACAGGATGTAACGGTGCGCCTCTATCAGTTGCCCGACGGTTTTAAGACCGAGACAGAAAACGCCGCAGCACGCATCCGCCAGCAGGGAAAACTTGTCAAGACTATCCGGAAGACTCTACCCTGCCACGAGGAATGGGAGACGTTTCAGGATACCTTGAAATGGGTCACATCTGCCTTTGGGCACTATGCTCTGCTTGTGGACGGCAAGGCGCCAGCATCTTTCCAGACAAAAGCACAGACCTACGTTCACTATTTCGATGTCAGTGCCCTGGATTTCTTTACAGTTGCCCTGCCAAACGGACATCTGCGATTGGTGGCTGTGGATGCACAGAGCGGCAAGCCGCAGCCGGGTGTCAGTGTGGAAGTATTCCGGCAGGAAAATGACGAGCTGCAGAAACCCGTCCTGACTAAAACTACAGACCGGAATGGACGAGTGGAATTTGCTGTACCCGATAATATGCGTGCTACATACATGGCTCGTCTGAGCCGTAGCGAGGACAAGGCTTTCACGCCCCAGTACATCTGGTTGAGGCGCTTTGGGAATGTGCGTCGCGAAGGCGAGACCCTGCATCTGCAAGTCTTCACAGATCGCGCCATATACCGACCCGGACAGACCGTCTATATGGCAGCCGTAGCTTACAAGCAGAAGGAATGGAAGGCCCAGACGATGGAGGGACGCCCCTACAAGCTGACGTTCTACGATGCCAACCGGCAGAAGATACTGGAACACGAACTCAAGACAGATGCCTACGGCGTGATATCCGACACGTTGCAACTTCCCGCCTCCGGCCTGCCCGGCCAGTATATGCTGCGCGTAGGTTCTCAGACCACATGGATCCGGGTCGAGGAATACCGCCGTCCCACCTTCCAGGTTGAGATGGACGAGGCTCCTGCCCTTCAGTGGCCCAGCGACAGCATTACCCTCTCAGGGCGGGCCATGACGTACAGCGGTGTTCCTGTTTCGCATGCCCGGGTCACCGGCACCTTCCATTGGTCGGGCAGCCGTTGGTTCTGGAGCTATTTCCCCGACAACTCTGTGCCCGAACCCATCGACACCATTTATACCGACCAGGACGGGCGTTTCTCGGTACGCATACCCCTGAAGCGCGATGCCGAACAGATGAAACGAGGCCAGCTACTTAGCCTCAGCGTGGATGTGCTGAGTGCACAGGGCGAGACACAGCAGGGGCAGCAGACCGTACCCCTGTGTACCTCACCCTTGCGTATCTGGGGTAGTGTGCCTGAACAGCAGGACAAGGGGCAACTGACACCCTGGACACTTAACCTCTATTCCAGTACCGACAAGCCACTGGAGGGCACCGTGCACTGCACCCTCTACACGCTAAACAACCAGGAACGTGGCGCAGTTGCTGCAGAGATGGACTTCAAAGCCGGAGAATCGACGGTACCTGAGAAGCTTAGTACATTGCCATCAGGTCGATACCAGGCTTGTTTTACTGCCCAGGTGAACGGGCACAAGGCGGAGTACGAGACACAGATAACCTTCTTCAGCGAGGACGATACGCGCCTGGCAGTCGATACCACCCTGTGGGTTTACTGCCCTGCTGACACCTTCTCGCCCGATGTCCCGGCTCGCGTCCAAATAGGCTCCAGCCTCAAGGACGCCTGGATTCACTGCACCATGGTTTCCGAGGGAGGACTGGATCTGGATACGATTGTCCACGTTCAGGACAGCGTCTTCCTGTGGAAACTGCCCTATAAGAAGGCCTACCGCCAGGGGGCACGCCTCTCCATAGCCCTCTACCACGAAGGCAACCTGCACACCCAGGAATGCGTATTCCGCCTCCAGAAGCCCGATATGGCCCTGCGCCCCCACTGGGACACATTCCGCGATCACCTGCGGCCCGGGCAGCAGGAGGAATGGCGCCTCACCCTGCGCCGTCCCGACGGTTCGCCTGCCGATGCCAATGTGCTTCTCAGTCTCTACGACGCTTCGCTCGATGCCCTGTCGCCTCATGCGCTGAACCTGTCTCTCGGCCTCAGTTATCACATACCCTCCCTGTCTGTAAATGCCAGCAACTACTTCTCCGAACGGCTGGGCTGTTACCTGGACTTCCCCATGAAGTACCTCCGCATACGACCCTTTGAGACCTCTTCGTGGGATGCCAGATACTTCTCCGTACAGATGTATGCACGCCAAGAAAGTAAGCCTATGCTGATGGGGGCTGCCGGACCTAAGACATCCACCCGGATGTATAAGAATGCAGCTGCAGTAAATACAATGGCAACGGCAGATGCCATGCAGTTTGATGCCGTTGCAGAGGAAGCCGCAGAGGCTCCCCTCAACCAGGCCCTGATGAGGGCTGATGGTTCCGGACTCAATATCCCTGCCCAAGAATCAGAAGGGGCGGGGGCTGAAGAAGCGCCCATTGATGCCTCTCTGCTCCGGCAGAACCTGAACGAACTGGCCTTCTTCATGCCGCAGCTGCGTACCGATGCCCAGGGCACGACAGCCATAGCCTTCACCCTGCCCGAGAGTATGACGTCCTGGCACCTGACGGGTTTTGCCCATACGCAAGACCTGATGACAGCCCGCCTGGACGAGACCATTGTGGCGCAGAAGGAACTGATGGCGGAACTCAACCTGCCCCGCTTCCTCCGCAACGGCGATGAAGCCTCGCTGACTGCCAGCCTGCGCAACATCAGCGACGAGCCGCAGTCGGGCACAGCCACCTGGCAAGTGCTGGATGCCGAGACGGAGGAAATTCTCCGCTCCGAGACGCTCCACTTCGAACTGGCTGCTCACGCCGACACCACTTATACCTTGTCATATAAGGCCACGATGGAGCATCCCATGCTGTCGGTACGCTGGATTGCCAAGTCGGCCCAGTGCTCCGACGGCGAACAGCGTCCCCTGCCTGTACTGACAGACATGACACCCATCACCGAAACCCGCTCCTTTAGCCTCAACAAGGCGGGTCAGACACAAATTGACCTGCAGAAACTCTTTGCCTACGACAACAGCCAGGCTATGAACCGTTCGCTTACCGTCGAATACACGGCTCGTCCCATCTGGCTGGCCATCCAGTCCCTGCCCTCACTGGTGGCACCGCACCGCCAGGACGTACTCTCCCTCACCGCAGCCTATTATGCCGGCTCGCTGGCAGACTATATCACGCAGCAGAATCCGGAGATAAAGGCTTTCGTGGCAAGCCAGCCGCAGCCCGAAGCCACCCTGAGCCGTAATCAGGAACTCACAGACATTCTCCTTCAGGAAACACCCTGGGTCGTAGAGGCAAAGCAGGAGGCACAGCGACAGGAGCGGCTGAAGACGCTCTTCGAGGTGGAGGCACAGCAGGACCGCCGCATGACGCTCCTCTCCTCCATCCGCCAGTTGCAGCAGTCCGACGGCTCCTTCGCCTGGTTCCCCGGCATGAGGGGCAGCGACTACCTGACTTGCGAAGTGGCCTATATGCTCACCCGCCTTGCCCTGATGACAGACAATGCCGCACCCGATGCTGCTACGACACTGCAGCGGGAACTGCTCGGCAGCGCCACGCGTTTCCTGGAAAAGCGGGTGGCAAGCGAGGTGGCCGAGGCGCGCAAACGGTCCAAGAAAGACGTTTCCGTCAGCCTGCTGGGTATGCAGTACCTCTACGTGGCATACCGCTCCGGCTGGCAGATGGACCGCCAGGCACGGCAGGATGCCGACTTCCTGCTCGACCTCCTGCGCCGCGATGCCGATTCCATGCAGCGTGGGGAACGCGCCCTGGCTGCCATCATCCTCTCCCTGTCGGGCCAGCAGAAGCAGGCGCAGGCCCTGCTGCCCCGTCTGCGCACCCTCATGAAGCAGGCCGACGGCACCTACCTGGCCTACCCGGGCGGCAGCTTTACCTCCATAGACCGCAAGGTGCAGACACACGTTCAGGTGATGGAAGCCTTCCAGCTGGTGGAGCCGCAGGACACCGCCACCCTGCGCGGCATGCAGGAATGGCTCCTCGGGCAGAAGCGCACCCAGGAATGGGAGCAGCCCGTGCAGACAGCCGATGCCGTGTATGCCCTCCTGCAGTCCGACGGAGCCGTTTCCTCACTCAAAGGTTCAAAGTTCAAAGTTCAGAGTTCAACCAGTCTTCAGTCTTCTGTCCTCACCCTGCGCGACGGACGCAAGAGCACCACCCTCTCCAGCCCCGAGACACCTATGGGCTACCTGCGCGAACGGGTTGATGTGAAGTCGCCACGTACCCTTAGCGTCAACAAGAAGGAGGACGGACTGAGCTGGGGTGCGGTCTATGCGCAGTACCAGATGCCCGCCTCGCAGGTGGAGGCACAGCGCGAAGGACTGAATATTCAGAGAGAGGTGCAAGGGGTTCAAGGTTCAAAGTTCAAGGTTCAAAGGGTGGGTGATCGCATCCATGTGCGCTATGTCATTACGGCAGATCGCGACTATGAATACGTGCGCCTGCTCTGTCCGCGTCCCGCAGCAGCCGAGCCGGACAGCCAACTCTCGGGCTACCGCTGGCAGGGCGGACTGGGTTACTACCGCGCCATCCACGATGCCAGCTCGGAGTACTTCATCGACCATATGCCGCGCGGTACTTACGTTATCGAGGAGGACTGGCTCATCACCCGCTCGGGCAACTACACGCTTTCCCCTGCCATGCTCCAGTGCCTTTACGCACCCGAGTTCCAGGCCCATACCGCCGGCTCTATGCTACGAATCGAACCATAGCCGATAAAAGAAGGGATATAGAACTGAATCCTGTTAATAGACATGACTTATGAATAATAGACATTCTCTCTTTTTTATCCTCCTTTTGGCTGTTGTTCCCGCTACATTTTGGGGACAGGAACCCGTTTGCAGCCAAATTGTTTCGGGCTCGGGGACAATCGTGAGAATACCCGACCTGCGGACCTCTGCTGACGTTTCCCCCATGATTTACGGGCAGATGCTTGAGGATTGTAACGATAATGTGGTCTATGGCGGTATTGTCAACAAGCTTGGCGAGGAAAACTATATGGTGACAGAGCTATTGAAGAAGCTGCAGATTCCTGTGGTAAGGTGGCCTGCCGGGACTGCCATTTACGATTACGACTGGAGGCGGGGAGTCGGTCCTTTGCGAATGGCCCAAAGCGAGAAAATATGGGGTGGGAATGAGTTCTATACTTTCGGTACGGATGAATATATAAACTGGTGCCGTAAGATAGGGGCGGAACCCTATATTAACATTCCCATGGGGAACAACAACACGTTCAACCATTCGCTGGACGAGGCACTCGACTGGGTTGAATACGTGAATGGTGAGGCCGGTTCTCCGATGGGGGCATACAGGGCGCGCAACGGGCACAGGGACCCCTTCGGCGTGAAGTACTGGTGTCTGGGCAACGAGAATTATCTGGCAAACCAATTTCATGAAAGCGAGAATGCCTCTGTCTATGCCGAAAAGCTGTACGCCTATGCCTCTGCCCTAAAGCGGCACTTTCCGGAAATCAGCCTGCTCGGGGTGGGGCACACAGGAGACTGGAACGAGACGGTTCTTGACAAGTGCGGCAGGGATATAGACTTTCTGACCCTGCATTTCTACCTGAATGCCAAAATCAACGACAGGGAACTCGAAGCGCCGGCGACAACCCTGTTCGCGCCCGAGAAGGTGGAGGCCAGCATACGGCGGTTCAGCCCCGCCCTGAATGCATACAACAAGTCAGCAGGCCGCCAGCCGCATCCCGTTCGTTTCAGCATCGACGAGTGGAACTGAAGGCACAGCGTCTGTAATGGGAGCGGATATTTCTTCACCCGCAAGGATGCCCGCCGGCTGTATGATGCTGCAGCCATGGCCTGCATGCTGAATGTGTTCATTCGCACCAGCCCCTTTGTCGGCATGGCGAACTATATTTTTCCCGTGAACGGGCATGGATTGCTGAAGACGGTAGGGGAACAGGATGCCTACACCTCTGCGTGCTATCCTGTTTTCGATTTATACCGGCATTTCATGACTGGCAGGGCGGTGGGAGTAGAAGTGACCGGCCCGGGTCTGAAGGACGTCAGCCTGAACAGCCTGGATGTTGCAGGCGATGTCGATTCATCCCTGGAAAACGTTCGGCGGGACTTCTGCTTCATAGACTGTGCCGCGGTGGCCGATGAGGCGCACAGACTGGTTGTCTCGCTTGTGAACCGCTCGTATGATACCAGTCAGGAAGTGGGAATCAGTGCGCCTCCCGGATATGAAGCTGTGGAGGCATGGACAATAGATCATACGGACGTGCGTGCTGAGAATACGGCGGAGGGACGGGAGAATGTAACGGCGAGACAGATTGCAATAAGGAACAACAAACTGACGCTCTCGCCCTGTGCTGTCGCCGTTGTCGTAATGCAGCCTCTCCCCCTCAGCCGAAAACACAAATCGTAAAATCACCAAATGCAAAAATGCAAAAATGCAAAAATGCAAAAATGCAAAAGAATTTTTTGCTAGAAAGTGACAACGGCGCCAGCCCATTCCCCTCCCTTCTACTCCTTGCACCCCTACTTCCTACTCCTTGCGCGCTGCTTAACTTTGCCGGCAAAAGCATTTCTGCGCCAATTCCAGATACGAGGAGCGAATGAGGGCGTAGAGTCCGCTCTCGTTGATGAAGACGAGGGGTGTTCCATTGACGGTGAACGAATCGTTCACCGTCTTATCCTCTTCATCCACATGCCGTTGGATGGCTCGGATTTCGTAGGCATCGTCGCGAATCGCGACAGTGGTTTTATCCTCTGCATCTGCCATTTGAATCGATGAGTCCCCATTTCAGGGAGTCTCCACTTCGATATTCGTGGCCTTAATCCCGTTTTTTATGCCGAAAACGGGCGGAAAACACGAAAAATGCGGATGTTTTTCACCATTTGATAATGGTTTGTTTTCCACTTCAGAAGATAATTCCCCTTCATTTCCTTTCTTTTTTTGGCCTTAAAGTTAATGTTTTCTGCCACTTTTTCGGGCCATTTGGCTATTTACCTGGCATTTTCCATGTAAATATTTTTCCATGCAACCGAAAGCACTCTCGCCTATTTTGTGTAAGTATTTTTCGCACTAGCATCTTAACTATAACATAATCAGAGCGTTAGTCTGCTATCATTGACAAGATGGATTGCTGGTATCTACCTTTTGTGTCGATGAACAGTTTGCAAATTTGCATTTTTGCATTTTTGCAAATGCCAGCTTTCCATTTTCCGCTAATATAATACAAAAATATATATCCATATGTAATTATTATAATATATTATTTGGCGAATATCCCGAAAAACACAGATGCAAAAATGCAAAAATGCAAAAATGCAAAAATTTTGCAGTGTTATCGTGCAGTATCGTGCGTTATCGTGCCATATCGTGCCATATCGTGCCATATCGTGCCATATCGTGCCATATCGTGCCATATCGTGCCATATCGTGCCATATCGGACATCGCGCAAAAAAAATGTTGTACCTTTGCACCAGAAAAACGTGGACGGCGGCTCGACTTAGTCCGGACAACATCAGAGCTTCCCCACATACCCAACAAAGGTCGGTTACCATATAACCAATGTTCTTTGACTTAATGATACAAACAAAGCTTCTCTACAGAAGGCGGCAGTAATTTTTACCAGACCCGGGTGTAAATTTTACTAGACCCGCCTCGCGTAAGAAAAGACCCTCCCCCAGCCCATCCCTTGTAGGGCGGGGAGGGGAATGCTGGGGAAGCTGGAGACGATAGGAGCAGGAAGGTGCCAGGAACAGGAAGCAAGGGTGCTAGGAATAGCGAACAAGGGTGCTAGGAATAGGACGCAGGGACGCCGTTTCCACTTTCTAACAAAATCTTTTGCATTTTTGCATTTTTGCATTTGTTTTTTTTGCGATTCGTGCTTCCGGGTGAGGTAAACACAGCGCCTGCTCTGTCTCAGTTTCCTTTATTATAAATATGACAAATAGAGATAGTTGGTCTGGGCAGGGTATTCAGCGGCAAGAGTGTCAATCTGATTGACTGTTGGCATGATGCCTAATTCCTGACGCCATTTGCGAACAGCCAGTCCGGCCCGCTCCATATTCATGCCCGCTTCGAGGCCAAGAGCCCTGGCAATCTGGAAGTCGGAGAAGCCGTACGTCTTTGCTTCGAGCAGCAGACCGGAGAACTCCGGGGCTTCGAGGGCTTCCAGAAACTCGGAGTACTCAGCGCTGCCATAGTATTCCGCTAACCAGGAGAACGCCCTGAGCCTGTCGTTGATTGCCGTGATGTGCCTGAGCTTCTCGAGGAACCAGCAGTCAATCTTTGTCAGTTGATGGATCTGTCCTGTGCTATATCCCATCATCATGGCCTTGGCAACAGCGAAGATGCGCAGGTCGGTAGCATGTTGGAGAGCTTCTGGAATATCCGGAATCTTAATCTCATGGTTATCCACAAAACCGTGCATACCCTGTCCGATCATGCGCAAGCCTTTCTGGATGGCCTCCTCGAAGGTGCGGCCGATGGCCATCACCTCGCCCACGCTCTTCATGCTGGAGCCTAACTCGTGGCTTACGCCGTGGAACTTGGAGAGGTCCCAGCGGGGAATCTTGCAGACCACATAGTCGAGGGCGGGTTCGAAGAAGGCGCTGGTGGTCCTGGTGACGGCGTTCTTCAGTTCGAAGAGTCCGTAGCCGAGGCCGAGCTTGGCAGCGACGAAGGCCAGGGGATAGCCTGTAGCTTTCGATGCCAGGGCCGACGAGCGGCTGAGGCGGGCGTTGACCTCGATGACCCGATAGTCTTCAGATGCGGGGTCGAGAGCATACTGGACATTGCATTCGCCGACGATGCCAAGGTGGCGTATAATCTTGATGGCAAGGGCGCGCAGCTTGTGGTACTCACTGTTGCTGAGCGTCTGCGAAGGAGCTACAACTATACTCTCGCCCGTATGGATGCCGAGCGGGTCGAGGTTCTCCATGTTGCAGACGGTGATGCAGTTGTCGTATCGGTCGCGCACCACTTCATATTCAATTTCCTTCCATCCTTTCAAGGACTTCTCCACCAGCACCTGAGGCGAGAAGGCAAAGGCTTCCTCAGCCTGTGCCAACAGTTCGCCGTCGTTGTCGCAGAAGCCCGAACCAAGACCTCCAAGGGCGTAGGCGGCACGGAGAATGACCGGGAAACCCAGCTCGTGAGCAGCTCTCTGTACCTCCTCAATCGTGCTGCAAGCCTCGCTCTTGATCGTCTTCACGCCAATCTCGTCGAGTCGCCTGACAAAGAGGTCGCGGTCTTCCGTATCGATGATTGCCTGGACGGGTGTGCCAAGGACCTTGACACCATATTTCGCGAAAACGCCCCTTCTGTATAGCTCCACGCCACAGTTCAAGGCCGTCTGTCCGCCGAAGCCCAGCAGGATGCCATCCGGTCGCTCCTTCTCTATGACATGCTCCACGAATTCAGGCGTAACGGGCTGGAAGTAGACCGTGTCCGCCACATCCTTAGAGGTCTGGACCGTTGCGATATTGGGATTGATGAGCACCGAACTGACACCCTCTTCCTTCAAAGCCTTCAGGGCCTGTGCTCCGCTATAATCGAACTCTCCGGCCTGACCGATCTTGAGCGCGCCGCTGCCAAGAAGGAGGACCTTCTTCGGTCGTTTCGTCATCTGGTCGTTTGGTTGTTTGGGGAAGGTTGTTTCTCTACCCAGACGACTTAATGACCAGTCTTTCAAACGAGCTACAAACTCATCAAACATCCATTCCGTATCGGTTGGCCCCGAGCAGGCTTCGGGGTGGAACTGTGCAGAGAACCAGGGCATCGTCTTGTGGCGGATGCCTTCGTTGGAGCCGTCGTTCATGTTCACGAACAAAGGTTCCCAGTCGGCAGGCAAGGTTGAGGCATCAACAGCATAGCCATGATTCTGGCTCGTGATAAAGCATCGGGTGGTGCCAACAAGCCTCACCGGCTGATTATGACTGCGATGACCATACTTCAGCTTGTACGTCTTTGCTCCTGCAGCCCTTGCCAGGAGTTGATTGCCAAGACAGATACCCATAAGCGGCCTCACTTGTTCATTATTCAGGAAGGTGCGGATGTGCGCTACAGTCTTGCCGCATTGCTCTGGGTCGCCAGGTCCGTTCGCCAGGAACAGACCGTCGAAGTCGAGCAGGTTGAAATCGAAGTCCCATGGAACTCTGATGACCTCTACACCCCGGTTCACTAAACAGCGAATGATGTTTGCCTTGACACCGCAGTCAACAAGGACGACACGTTTGCCTGCGCCCTCATTATAGCGAATGACCTCCTTGCAGCTCACCTTCTCCACCCAGTTAATGGAGCCGTAGTCTTCCTGCAACAGATCATCGGATAATTGTGAATTATGATTTGTGAATTGTGAATTAATCTCAATTCTCCCTCGCATCACGCCAGACTCCCTGAGCCGTTTGGTGAGCCTTCGGGTGTCGATACCCGTGATGGCAGGAATCTTCTCCCGCTTTAACCATTCGGAGAGAGACGCCTTGGCATTCCAGTGAGAGTACCTCTCGCTATAATCAGCTACGACAAGGCCTTTGACATGAATCCTCTCGCTTTCCATGAACCTTGGCAAGGGCTCTCCTCCGGTATCGGGAACGCCGTAGTTTCCTATCAAGGGATAAGTAGCCACCAGTATTTGACCTGCATAGCTCGGGTCGGTCAGGCTTTCCGGATAGCCCGTCATTGCCGTATTGAACACCACTTCGCCAACAGCATTTGCCTCGTAGCCAAACGACTGCCCGCAGAACTCGGTGCCATCTTCAAGTATCAGCCTTGCTTCTCGCTTCATTGAAATCTTGTTATTGCGTTATGTCGTTATTGCGTTATTCCGTTATTCCGTTATTGCGTCAATATGCTTTTTCGTGAACGCCTTTAACTGCTCTTCCGCTGGGGTCGTTCAAGTTTTTGAATGCGGCATCCCATTCGAGGGCGATAGCTGTGGAGCATGCCACACTTGCTTCCTGGTTTACGCTTCGGGCAGCAGAGTCGCTGGGGAAATGCTCGGCGAAGATGCTGCGATAGTAATACTCCTCTTTGTTGAGCGGCGGATTGATGGGGAAGCGTTCTGCTGCATGCGCCATCTGTTCATCGCTGACGGCCTCGGAGGTCATCTTCTTCAGCGTGTCAATCCACGAATAGCCTACGCCGTCGCTGAACTGCTCCTTCTGTCGCCAGGCGACCTCCGCGGGCAGCATGTCGGCAAAGGCCTCGCGGACTATCTTCTTCTCAATGGTTGAGCCTGGACACATCTTCGCCTCGGGACTGGTGCGCATCGCCACATCAAGAAACTCTTTGTCGAGGAAGGGTACCCTGCCTTCTACGCCCCATGCCGCCAGGCTCTTGTTGGCACGCAGGCAATCGTAGTAGTGCAGTTTGCTGATCTTGCGGACCGTCTCCTCATGGAAGGCCTTCGCGTTGGGTGCCTTGTGGAAGTAGAGATAGCCTCCGAATACCTCGTCTGCTCCCTCGCCGCTGAGCACCATCTTGATGCCCATCGACTTGATGACGCGCGCCAGCAGGTACATCGGGGTTGAGGCGCGGACGGTCGTTACGTCATACGTCTCGATGAAATAGATGACATCCCGTATGGCATCAAGTCCTTCCTGTATCGTGTAGTTGATCTCGTGATGCACTGTACCGATATGATCTGCCACCAGCTTCGCCTTTGCCAGGTCGGGAGCTCTCTTCAAGCCTACCGCGAAGGAGTGCAGGCGGGGCCAGTAGGCTCGTGTTCGCGAACCGTCCTCTATGCGATGCTCGCTGAACTTCTCGGCAATGGCCGAGATGACTGACGAGTCCAGTCCGCCGCTGAGCAGTACGCCGTATGGCACGTCGGACATCAGCTGCCGCTTCACGGAGTCCTTCAGCGCATCGCGGATTGCGCCTGCGCTTGCCCCGTTGTCCTTCACCGCTTCATAGTCGAACCAGTCGCGATGATAGTATCTTTCAAATTTGAATTTTGAATTTAACGATTTTGAATTGCCGTAGGCATAGTGCCCGGGCGGGAAAGGCTCATATCGTTCGCACTGCCCCTCGAGTGCCTTCAGCTCGGAAGCCACATAGACCGTGCCGTCACCGTCATACCCTATATATAGAGGTATCACGCCGATCGGGTCGCGGGCAATCAGGAACTCGTCCCTTTCCTCGTCATAAAGGGCGAAGGCAAAGATGCCGCTGATGTCCTCCAAGAAGTTGATGCCCTTGTCGCGATAGAGCGCAAGGATGACCTCGCAGTCGCTGCCCGTCTGGAACTCATAGCGGCCTGCATAGCGCCGGCGAATCTCCTGATGGTTATAGATTTCGCCATTGACCGCCAGCACCTGTTTCCTGTCCGGCGAGAACAAAGGCTGTCCGCCGCTCTCGGGATCGACAATAGAGAGACGTTCGTGGGCAAGGATGGCCGAGCCGCCGCAATATATTCCGCTCCAGTCAGGACCGCGATGCCTTATCTTCTGGCTCATGCGCAGAGCCTTCTCGCGCAGCTCATGCGTCTGCTGCTTAATGTTGAAAATTGATACTATTCCACACATAATGTTATTTGCGATTTAATGATTTACTATTTGCGATTAATGGTTTCGGCGTATTTCACAAAGGCTTGGTTGACGAGACGGTTGCCGCCTGGGGTGGGATAACGTCCGGTGAAGTACCAGTCGCCTTGGTGCTCAGGGCAGGCGGCGTGCAGACCTTCGATTGTCTGAAAGACGAACTCAACAGGTGCTTTCATTCCTGCGGGACGAAGCATCTCGGCCATCTTGCTGTTGATGTCTTCTGTGCTGAACGGTTCATAAATGGCTCTGACGCAGTTCTGTTGCTCTGCTGCCGGCTTACGGAGTTCTGCAAGACAGGCCTCATAGACATCATTCTTAAGTTGCCACATGCCACGCTCTTCGATGATGGCGATGGCGGCACGAAAGGCACAGAATTCTTCCAGCCGGGCCATGTCGATGCCATAGTAGTCGGGGTAGCGCACTTGTGGCGAACTGCTCACCATCACTATCTTCCTGGGATGCAGGCGGTCAAGGATCTTGAAGATGCTTTCCTTCAGCGTGGTGCCCCGCACTATTGAGTCGTCGATGATGACGAGATTGTCCTCGTAGGGCCGTAGCGAACCGTAGGTGATGTCATAGACGTGAGAAGCCAGGTCGTTGCGCGAGCCGGCCTCCGTAATAAACGTGCGCAGCTTGATGTCTTTCCATGCAACCTTCTCGCTGCGCACACTGAGTCCCTGGCTGCGCAGACCTTCCATCATACCGTAGAAGGCCACTTCGGCAGTGTTTGGGATGAAAGAGAAGACAGTGTGCCCAGTATCTCCGCCGATGGCCTCCAGGATGGGCGCCGTCAGCTGCCGCCCAAGCTGCTTCCGCTCGCGATAGATGTCGCGGTCGGAACCGCGGCTGAAGTAGATTCGTTCAAACGAACAGCGCGCCTGATGCTTAGCCTCCAGTATGGTTTCCAGCGTTGAGTTGCCGTCTTTGTGCACGATGAGCGCCTCGCCGGCAGGCAACTCCCGGACATCTTCATACTTGAGGTCGAAGGTCGTCTGCAATACGGCCCGCTCGCTGGCCACGGCAATCACCTCTTCATCGCTGTAAAAGAAAGCCGGCCTGATGCCCCAGGGATCGCGCATGGCGAACATCTCGCCGCTTCCTGTCATGCCGCACATCACATAGCCGCCGTCGTAGTCCTTCATGGTCGTGCGCAAAACGTTTGCCATTTGCATGCCGTCCTCTATATGGTACGTAATATCCGTGCCCTCCAATCCCATCGACCTGGCCTCGGCATACAGGCGTTCCACCTCCCTGTCCAGCCGATGCCCCATCAGTTCGAGTGTAATGTACGAGTCGCTATAGATGCGGGGCGACTGTCCCTGGCGCGTCATCTTCTGGAATATCTCGTCAATGTTCGTCATGTTGAAGTTACCGCAGAGACAGATGTTCTTGGCCCGCCAGTTGTTTCGGCGCAAGAAGGGATGAACATACCGGAGACCGCTCTTGCCGGTAGTCGAGTATCGCAGATGTCCCATGTACAGCTGAGCCGATGCCCAGTCAGGCGTTACGCGGTCGAATATCTCCGTTATGGCATCCTTGCCGACCGCTTTCTCGCGGAACATATACTCCGTGCCGACCGGTGCGTTCATGTCGACACAGGCTATGCCGGCACCTTCCTGCCCGCGGTTATGCTGCTTCTCCATCATCAGATAGAGCTTGCTGAGCGCATAGCACCGCGTGCCGTACTTCTGCTCATAATAGCTCCCGGGCTTCAGTAGCCGTACCAGAGCTACACCACACTCATGCTTCAACTCTTCCATATCAATCTGATAAGCAGGCTTTAACAAAACTCATGAACAAAGGATGCGGATGCAGAACCGTTGAGCAATACTCCGGATGAAACTGCGTGCCGATGTACCACTTCAATGCCGGTATTTCGACAATCTCTACGAGACCAGTCTCGGGATTGGTACCGACGCACTTCATGCCTGCTGCCTCGAACGCTTTCAGGTAGCTGTTGTTGAACTCGTAGCGGTGCCGATGACGCTCGCTGATCTTCGTCGCCCCGCCGTAGGCTTCATGGGTCCGGCTGCCCGCTTCGAGCATGCAGTCGTAGGCGCCGAGCCGCATCGTGCCGCCCATTTGCCTGACAGACTTCTGCTCTTCCATCATATCGATGACGTTATGCTTAGTCGCCGCATCCATTTCGCTGCTGTTGGCATCGCCGAATCCCAGCACATGACGTGCAAACTCGACAACCATCATCTGCATGCCGAGACAGATACCGAAGGCAGGCTGATTGTGAGTCCTGGCATATTCGGCGGCAATAATCTTGCCCTCGGTTCCCCTGCTTCCGAAACCGGGGCAGACCACGATGCCGGCCATTGCGCACAGCTTCCCCGCCACGTTCTGACGGGTTATCTCCTCGCTGCTGACAAAATGCAGCCTCGCCTTTACGTTATGATATATGGCCGCCAGGCTCAGGCTTTCCCGAATGCTCTTGTAGGCATCCTGCAAGTCATACTTGCCGACGAGGGCGATGTCCACTTCGCCGGCGGCACCGTGCAGCTTGTCGAGGAAGGCGTGCCACGAAGTCATCGGCGGTGTCTCCCCCACCGGTTCGCCGGTCTTGCGCAGGATGGCGGCATCAAGTCCTTGCCGCTGCATGTTTACCGGCACCTCGTATATACTCGGCAGGTCCTCGCTCTGAACGACACATTCCAGGTCGACGTTACAGAAGGATGCCACCTTCCGCAGGATACCCTCCTCCAGGTGGTGCTCAGTGCGCAGGATGAGGATATCGGGCTGAATGCCCATGCCCTGCAACTCCTTGACCGAATGCTGCGTAGGCTTCGTCTTGAACTCGCCTGCCGCATGCAGATAGGGCACGTAGGTCAGGTGGATGCTGACGGCATCGCGTCCCATCTCCCATCGCAACTGCCGGATGGCTTCCATGAAGGGAGCGCTCTCGATGTCGCCGATCGTGCCGCCGATCTCGGAGATGACGAAGTCGAAATGCTCGTGCCGGGCATTCTCCTTGATACGAAGCTTTATCTCGTCCGTGATATGCGGAACCACCTGAATCGTCCTGCCCAGGTAGTCGCCGCGGCGTTCCTTCTCGATGACAGCCTGATAGATGCGCCCCGTCGTTATGCTGTTCCGTCGCGTCGTCCGTATGTCCGTGAATCGTTCGTAGTGCCCCAGGTCCAGGTCCGTCTCCATGCCGTCGGCGGTCACGTAGCACTCGCCGTGCTCGTAGGGATTAAGCGTGCCCGGGTCGATGTTGATATAGGGGTCGAACTTCTGAATCGTCACCTTGAATCCGCGCGCCTGGAGCAGATTGCCGATACTGGCCGAGATGATTCCCTTTCCGAGAGAGGAAACCACGCCGCCCGTGACGAAGATGTACTTTGTGTTCATAACTATTTTCTTTGCTTGATGATGATGCAGCAATTGCTTCATCATGATGCAGCAATTGCTTTATCATGATGAAGCAACCGATAATCATAGGGAGAATGAGGCGCCAAACAGGAGATAGAGCTTCTCAGACCTGGGGTTGGCGGTCAATCCGACGAATAGAGGAAGGTGATACCTCTCTTTGATGACGAAGTCCTTGGTGGCACGCAGACTCACGTTGGTTATGCAGAAGCCGTTGGCGTCATAGAGTGTCGTGGCATAGGGCACGGTACCGAGCGTGGCCGTCCAGTCGAGGTTTCCCAGACGGAAAGGCGCCGACAGCTCCAAGTAGCTGCTGTAGGCACGTTTGCCATCTTTGTTTACGCCGTCATCTCCTGCGAAATTGGTGTACCACTGCACATTAAGGAAGCCGAAGTCATACCCTAAGTTGGCCTCCCATACGTGCGTAGTCTGATGGGCTTTATACTTGAAATAGCTGCCGTTGGAAAACCAATAGTCAGTAACGCCGACATTAAAGCCCTCGTAGGTATAGCCAAGCGTCAAGTCCAGTTCCTTGGTATCTCGTGGATCGGTGATTCCTACACTGCCCCAGGCAGAGAGGCTGAGTCCTTGCCAGCCGATACCCAACGAGGGTTGAAGGCTCGCGTCGCCTAAGTCCTGACCGCGCCAAATGTATTGGCTGACGAGGTCGGCGCCAAGACTCGCCTGCAACTTATCTTGAGCTTCTGCTGTAGCCATGCCTGCTACACACAGGAATATGAATAGTATCTTTTTCATCGTTTCTTTATGCTTAATATGACTTGATTGATGGTTCAGTTGTAGCACGTCTCTCCGTGTTCATATACGTCCAGTCCTTCGTCTTCGATGCGGGCATCCACGCGCAAGCCATGCAGCTTCTTGATACCATAGAACAAGGCTATACCACAGACGGCGGCCCACAGATCGATGACTATGATGCCGAAGCACTGAGCGCCGAAGAAGCCCCAACCACCGCCGTACAGAGCGCCGTTGGAGGTCGAGAGCAGACCTGTCAGCAACGTGCCGAGGATGCCACAGACGCCATGCACCGAAGAGGCGCCTACGGGATCGTCGATGTGCAGCACATGGTCGATGAACTCAATGGAATAGACCAGAACGAGGCCGCAGAGGAGGCCGATGACCACGGCTCCAACAGGTGAGACGAGGTCGCAACCGGCCGTGATGCCCACCAGTCCGGCCAGCACGCCATTGAGCATCAGCGAGAACGAGGGCTTGCCGTACTTCCACCACGTGAGGAACATCGTGGCCACGCCGCCCGCTGCGGCAGCCAAGTTGGTGGTCAGCAGCACATGGCTGATGGCTGTGCGGTTCACCTCACCCGAGGCGGCCAGCTGAGATCCGGGGTTGAAGCCGAACCATCCCAACCACAGGATGAACACGCCCAGGGCAGCCAGCGTCAGCGAGTGACCGGGGATGGCCCGACTGCTGCCGTCCTTGGCGTACTTGCCGCGGCGAGGTCCCAGCGCGAGAGCGCCGATCAGCGCCAGTACACCCCCTACGCTATGCACGATGGCAGAACCTGCGAAGTCGTGGAAGACGTCGCCGAAGGTCTGCATCATGAAGCTGTCAGCAGTGGCATCTGAGAGCCAGCCGCCGCCCCAAGTCCAGTGTCCCTCGACGGGATAGATGAGCAACGAGATGACGGCGCTGTAGATGACGTACATCGAGAACTTGGTGCGCTCGGCCATGGCACCGCTGACGATGGTGGCTGAGGTGGCGCAGAAAACTGTCTCGAACATCAGGAAGCCTTCAACAGGCAACTCGCCCTTGTAGAACGAGAGGTCGCCCCAGTTGGGGGCACCGATGAAGCCAGCCCCGTCCGAACCGAACATGAAGCCGAAGCCCGCAAACCAGAACAGCAGCGAGCCGAACATGAAATCGACGAAGTTCTTGAACAAGATGTTGGCGGTGTTCTTGCCGCGCGTGAAACCGGCCTCACACAGAGCGAACCCCGGCTGCATCCAGAAAACGAGCATGGCTGCAAGAAGCATCCATACGGTATCAAGTGAAAGTGCAATGTCGTTCATAATTAAATAATGTGTTGTGTTTCGTTAACTCTGATTATTTCTTGTCTCTCAGCACTGTGTCGCCGTGTTCGCCGGTACGGATGCTCCATGTTTCAATCATGTCGCTTACGAAGATGCGGCCGTCGCCTACCTCGCCTGTATGTGCTGTTTCGATGATCACCTTTACGGTGGGTTGGACAAACTGGTCGCGACAAACGATGGTCAGTGCCACACGTTCTATGACGTCGGTCGAGTATTGAATGCCACGGTAGATTCGTTCCTGACGGCTTTGGCCGATACCGTGTACGTCGTGATACTCAAACCAGTCGATGTCCGAACTGAGGAGCGCTTCCTTCACCTCCTCAAACTTTGTTTTCCTGATGATTGCTTCAATCCTTTTCATACTTTAATAAATGTTACTAATGAGCGTCCTGTTCTTACACATTGCAATGTTTTCGGTGCAAAGATACGTCATTTTGTTTGATTAAGTGCAAATATTTAATCAATTTGACAAGCAAAAGAGCGATTTACTTGACATAAATCAATTAATAGCTGCCAAGTAAGTACTTTTTGCCGTGGAATTTGCACACTTAGCAGCAAAATGCTTACCTTTGCACTTAGAAAACGAACAACTATTATCAAAACAAGGTAAATCACAACAAAATGACACATAGAATCCACTTCACGAAAATGCACGGGGCTGGCAACGACTACATCTATGTCAACACATTATTATATAATATAGCGGATCCGTCGGCAGCAGCCATTGCATGGAGCGACCGGCATAAGGGCATCGGTTCGGACGGACTGGTGCTGATAGGTCGCTCGCCGATACCGGAAGCCGACTTCTCGATGCGCATCTTCAATGCCGACGGTAGCGAGGCCCGGATGTGCGGCAACGCATGCCGCTGCGTCGGGAAGTATCTGTTTGAAAAGGGGCTGACGGACAAGACGGAGATCGGTCTGCTCACGGCATCCGGCGTAAAGGTAATACGTCTGAACCTCTGCGGCACCGTCATCGAATCGGTCACCGTCGATATGGGCGAGCCTGCCTTTGAGCATCCCGGTCAGTACTTGCCAGGCAAACGAAACCTGCCGGAGGGAACCTTCGTCTCTGTCGGCAATCCGCACTTTGTCGTCTTCACTGACGAACTGGACCTTATCGCCTTGGAAGGCAGTATGCTGGAGTGTCATCCCGCGTTTCCCGAACGCTGCAACATCGAGTTTGCCGAAATGCGTCCTGACGGCATTCGAGTGCGCGTTTGGGAGCGCGGCAGCGGCATCACGATGGCTTGCGGCACGGGAGCCTGTGCCGTAGCCGCGGCAGCCTGCAAGGCGGGACGCGCCGGACGGACGAGCAAGATCATCATGGACGGCGGCATACTCCAGGTCGATTGGTGCGAACAGGACAATCATCTCTACCTGACCGGTCCGGCAGAGTTCGTGTTCGATGGAGAGATTGAATAGACCCTCCCCCTTGCCCCTCCCTTGTAGGGCGGGGAGTTATTACCTAACAAGAATTGATATTATACGATATAATCACTATGATGGAATATACTGATAGGCCAAAACATTCCATTCCCCGCCCTACAAGGGAGGGGCAAGGGGGAGGGTCTCTGGTTAACAAAAACTTCCTTAATTTAGCAGAATCCTACCTCTTTACCGAAATCGCCCGGAAGGTCGGTACTTACAAAGAGGAGCATCCGAAGGCAGACATCATCAGCCTGGGCATAGGCGATGTGACACAGCCCCTTGCCCCTGCCGTGATTGGTGCCTTGCACAAGGCAACTGACGAGTTGGCCTCGGCTGCCTCGTTCCGGGGATATGGCCCGGAGCGCGGTTACGATTTCCTGCGTGATGCCATCGTAGCACATGATTTCCAGGCACGGGGCATTGACATTGCAGCAGACGAAGTGTTCGTCAGCGACGGCGCCAAGAGCGATACTGGTAACTTTCAGGAACTTCTCTCGGCAAAATGTGTGGTGGCGGTAACCGACCCTGTCTATCCTGTATATATAGATGCCAACATGATGACGGGAAGAGAGATCGTCAAGCTGCCCTGCACCGCAGAGAATGGCTTCGTGCCCGAACTGCCTGCCAGGCATGTTGACGTCGTTTACCTGTGTTACCCGAACAATCCGACGGGTACAACGCTCAGTCTGGAGCAATTGAAGTCGTGGGTGGATTATGCCAATCGCGAAAAAGCTCTCATCTTCTACGATGCTGCCTACGAAGCTTATATCCAAAGCGAAGGCGTCCCGCACAGCATTTATGAGATTCCGGGAGCCAGCCGGTGCGCAGTAGAGTTTCACTCGTACTCCAAGACGGCAGGCTTTACCGGCATCCGATGCGGATATACCGTGGTACCGAATGCGTTGCCGGTACCGTTCAATAAACTCTGGAACCGTCGCCAATCGACAAAGTTCAACGGAACAAGCTATCTCGCCCAGCGCGCTGCCGAAGCAACCTATACGCCCGAAGGCAAGAATCAGATACAGGCAACAATTGCATACTATATGGCAAATGCACGATTGATGCGCGAGGCGCTGACGGGCATGGGCTTCAAAGTCTATGGGGGCATAGATGCACCCTACCTCTGGGTAGGCACGCCTGGCGGCATGTCATCCTGGGAGTTCTTCGACTGGATGCTACAGTCTGCACATGTCGTCTGTACTCCCGGCGCAGGTTTTGGCGACCGGGGAGAAGGCTTTGTGCGACTGACTGCCTTTGGCACGCACGAGAATACAGAAAAGGCACTTTACCGGATAGATAGTAAATTGTAAATCGTCAAATAGTTCATGAATACTGGTTTATATCAAGAAGCTTACGAACACGATGCCTGCGGCGTAGGTATGGTGGTGAATATTCACGGCGGAAAGAGTCATGAGTTAGTAGACAATGCACTGAAGGTACTGGAGAATATGGAGCATCGCGGTGCAGAGACGCGCGACAAGACGGGCGATGGTGCAGGAATCATGGTACAGATTCCGCACGAGTTCATTCTCCTGCAAGGCATCCCGGTACCGGAGAAAGGCAAGTATGGTACCGGCCTCATCTTTCTTCCCAAAGACAAAGAGACTCAGCATAGATTACTGAGCATCATGATAGAAGAGATAGAGCGCGAAGGACTTGAACTGATGCACGTCAGGACGGTGCCGACCTGTCCCGATGTATTGGGCATCGGAGCAAGAGACGTTGAGCCTGACATCAAACAGATCTTTGTGACAGGTGTGACGGATGAGCAGGCTCCAAGGCTCGACTGTATATTATATAAGGTAAGGAAACGCATCGAGAATCGCATCGAAAGCGAGGACTTCTACATCTGCTCGCTATCAAGCAAGAACATCATCTATAAGGGCATGCTGACTTCCGGGCAACTGCGAAGGTACTTCCCAGATCTGTCAAGCCCATACTTTACGAGCGGACTGGCCCTCGTACATTCCCGCTTCTCTACCAATACCTTCCCGAAGTGGAAGTTGGCGCAACCATTCCGCCTGTTGGCACACAACGGCGAAATAAATACTATTCGCGGTAATCGCGGATGGATGAAGGCAAGGGAGAGTGTGCTCAGTAGCGAGGCTCTGGGCGATATCAAGGACTTGCGGCCCATCCTGCAGGAAGGAATGAGCGACTCGGCAAGTCTGGACAATGTCTTCGAGTTCCTCACGATGAGCGGCCTTTCGCTGCCTCAGGCAATGGCAATACTTGTACCCGAGAGTTTCAACGACAAGAATCCGATTAGCGAGGACCTCAAGGCCTTCTACGAATATCACTCTATACTGATGGAGCCGTGGGATGGTCCTGCAGCACTGCTCTTCTCGGACGGACGTTATGCAGGCGGCATGCTTGACAGGAACGGCCTTCGTCCCAGTCGTTATACGATTACGAAGCAAGGCATGATAGTCGTGGCATCAGAAGTAGGTGTGATGGATTTCGAACCAAGCGACATCGTAAGCAAAGGTCGCTTACAGCCTGGTAAGATTCTGCTTATTGACACACAGGAAGGCAAGATTTATTATGACGGTGAGATAAAAGGACAACTGGCAAAGGCGCATCCTTATCGTGAATGGCTCTCGACGAATCGTATTCAGCTGGAGAAACTCAAGAGTGGGCGGCATGTAGAGAACTCAGTTGAGAACTACGAACGCAAACTCATCAACTTCGGCTTCGGCCAGGAAGACATCGACAGAACTATTGTTCCGATGGCAACGGCAGGTCAGGAGCCAGTGGCGGCGATGGGCAACGACACTCCGTTGGCAGTCATCAGCGACCGTCCGCAGATTCTCTTCAACTACTTCCGTCAGCAGTTCGCCCAGGTGACGAACCCTGCTATCGATCCTATTCGCGAGGAACTTGTAATGTCGTTGACGGAGTACATCGGCGCTGTCGGCACAAACATTCTGACGCCCGATGCCTCTAACTGCAAGATGGTACGTCTGCCGCAGCCCGTCCTGACGAACACACAGCTCGATATATTATGTAATATAAGGTATAAGGGATTCAAGACTAAGAAGCTCGCCATACTATTCGAGATACAGAAGGGAGCAAGTGGACTTCGCGCAGCCATTGAAGACCTATGCAAAGAAGCCGAGCAGAGTGTAGATGAAGGTGTTAACTATATCATTCTTTCTGATAGAGACATCGATGAGACACATGCAGCTATACCGTCTTTACTGGCTGTTTCGGCTGTTCATCACTATTTGATTTCCGTCGGCAAGCGTGTACAAACGGCTCTTATCGTGGAGAGCGGCGAGATTCGCGAAGTAATGCATGCCGCTTTGTTGCTAGGTTATGGCGCGAGTGCCATTTGTCCGTACATGACCTTCGCCGTCCTGGACAACCTCGTGAAGACGCACAAGATCCAGGAGGAGTATGCCACCGCCGAGGCAAATTATATCAAGGCTGTCGATAAGGGCCTGAAAAAGGTGATGAGCAAGATGGGCATCTCAACCATACGCTCCTACCGTGGAGCAAAAATCTTCGAGAGCATAGGACTGGGCGAGGATTTGCTCCGGAAGTACTTCGGCACCGAGACGAGCACCATCGGCGGCATCGGGCTGCAGGAGATTGCCCGCGATGCCATCCGTCTGCACGATGCGGCATCCGAGCCAGCTGTCAATGACGGGTTCCTGCCCAACAACGGTCAGTTCTCCTGGCGCAGGGACGGCATCCTTCATGCCTGGAATCCCGATACGATTGCCAGCCTGCAGCTTGCCACCAGGCTTGGTTCTTACAAGAAGTTCAAGGAGTGGTCGGCCATGGTGGACGAGAAGGAGAAACCCATCTTCATCCGCGACTTCTTCGGATTCAGGAAGGCCTCGGTGCCGACACCCATCGACGAGGTGGAGCCAGTGGAGAGCATCGTCAGGCACTTCGTCACGGGAGCCATGTCGTTTGGCGCCCTCAGCATCGAGGCGCACGAAGCCCTTGCCCTGGCTATGAACAAACTTGGCACGCGAAGCAATACTGGCGAGGGTGGTGAGGACAATGCCCGCTATCATTCGGATGTGGACGGCATTTCGCTTTCCAGCAAGACAAAGCAGATTGCATCAGGTCGGTTTGGTGTGACGGCTGAATACCTCGTGAATGCCGAGGAGATTCAGATCAAGGTGGCCCAAGGCGCCAAGCCCGGCGAGGGCGGTCAGTTGCCGGGCTTCAAGGTGAACGAGGTCATTGCCAAGACGCGCAATGCCATCCCCGGCATCTCGCTCATCTCGCCCCCACCTCATCACGACATCTATTCGATCGAGGACCTAGCGCAGCTCATCTTCGACCTAAAGAACATCAACCCCATGGCTGCCGTCAGTGTGAAGCTGGTGGCCGAGAGCGGTGTGGGCACCATCGCCGCCGGAGTGGCGAAGGCAAAGGCCGACCTGATTGTCATCAGCGGTTCGGAAGGAGGCACGGGCGCCAGTCCGGCCTCGAGTATGCGCTTTGCGGGCATCTCGCCCGAGATAGGATTGGCCGAGACCCAGCAGACGCTGGTGAAGAACGGTCTGCGGGGACAAGTACGCCTGCAGACCGACGGCCAGCTGAAGACTGCCAGGGATGTCATCATCATGGCCATGCTGGGTGCCGACGAGTTCTCTTTCGGCACACTGCCACTGATTGTGCTGGGGTGCGTGATGATGAGGAAGTGCAACCTGAATACCTGTCCGATGGGTGTGGCCACTCAGAATCCCGACTTGCGAAAGCACTTCCAGGGCCGTTCCGAGTACGTAGTTAACTTCTTCACCTTCCTGGCACAGCAGGTCAGGGATTATCTCAGCGAGATGGGCGTGCACAGCCTGACGGACATCATCGGCCACACCGAGATGATTCAGATAAATGACGAGCTGATCGGGAATGCTGAGGCATTTGTCGCAGAGAAATGGCAGACCATCGACTTCAGCCGGCTGCTCTATAAGCCCTTCACAGACAAGCCCCTCTATTGGGATAGAAGCGAGTTCACGAAAGTCTGTGGTGTCAAAGATGAAGAGATAATAAAGAAGGTGCAGAAGAGCATCAACGAACAAGAAGAGACGACTCTCGACTTCACCATCAAGAACACCGACCGCGCCGTGTGCACGATGCTCTCGGGCCTCATCGCCAGGAAATACGGCGAGGCCGGACTGCCCGACGGCACCGTCAACATCAAGTTCAAGGGCTCGGCAGGCCAGTCGTTCGGCGCCTTTGCCGTGAAGGGACTGAATCTGCGGCTGGAGGGCGAGTGCAACGACTATTTCGGTAAAGGACTGAGCGGCGGGCGCATCTCGATCCTGCCGTCCAGCCGGAGGAATGAGGACTTCCACGCCGAGGACAACATCATCGCCGGCAATACTGGGCTCTACGGTGCCACGTCCGGTGAGCTTTATGTCAACGGTCGGGTGGGCGAGCGCTTCGGTGTGCGTAACAGCGGCGCCATCGCCGTCATCGAGGGTGCCGGTGACCATTGCTGCGAGTACATGACTGGCGGCAGGGTGGTGGTGTTGGGACGTACGGGCCGTAACTTCGCCGCGGGTATGAGCGGCGGTGTGGCCTACGTCTATGATCCGGACCATACGTTCGACTACTTCTGCAACATGGACATGGTGGAGATAAACCTAGTAGAGGACGCAACCAGTCGCAAGGAGCTGCTCGAGCTTGTCCGTCAGCACTATCTGCACACTGGTTCGGCCCTGGCCGGCCAGATGCTCGACGACTGGCACCGCTGCATAGAGGACTTCATCCAGGTTATGCCCATCGAATACAAGCGTGTGCTCGAGGAAGAAAAGATGAAAAGGCTTCATGAAAGGATTGCAGATATACAGCGCGACTACTGAGCTGGCCTTGCCGAGCTTTGGCAAACGGGAAAAATCCTCTCCGGAGGCTCTTGCAAGCCCCTTGCGAGCAGTCCACAAGCCTTGAGTCATTCAAATGTTAAATGGTAAATTGTCAAATAGTAAATAAACATGGGAAATCAGAAAGCGTTCTTAGAGATACACCGTCAGGAGGCCGGTTACAGACCCCTTCATGACAGGATTCACGACTATGGCGAGGTAGAGCAGACCCTGAACACCCGCGAACGGAAACAGCAGGCCTCGCGCTGCATGGACTGCGGCGTGCCCTTCTGCCACTGGGCCTGTCCCCTAGGCAACAAGGCGCCCGAATGGAACGACGCGCTGTATAAGGGCGACTGGGAACTGGCCTACAGGCTGCTCAGCGCCACCAACCCCTTCCCGGAGTTCACGGGCCGCATCTGCCCTGCCCTCTGCGAGAAGGCCTGCGTGCTGAACCGCTTCAACCATGAGCCGACCACCAACCGCGAAGACGAGTGCGCCATCACCGAGATGGCCTTTGCAGAGGGGTTCATCGTGCCACGCACAGACATCAGGCGAAACGGGCGGACGGTGGCCGTGGTGGGCAGCGGACCGGCCGGACTGGCAGCGGCAAATGCCCTGAACCAAATGGGCTACACGGTCACCGTCTTCGAGAAGAACGAGGCGGCAGGCGGTCTGTTGCGCTACGGCATCCCCAACTTCAAGCTGAACAAGAAAATCATCGACCGCCGCATCAGCATAATGGAGCAGGAGGGCATAGTATTCAAGTATAATTCAGAATTCTCTGATTATTCTGAGTACTCGGCAGTTGTCCTGGCCACCGGCACGCCCACGGCTCGCGACCTTAAAGTTCCCGGCCGCAACCTGAAGGGCGTACACTTCGCCCTTGAACTGCTCTCCCAGCAGAACCGCGTGCTGGCCGGCATGGATTTCAGCAAGGAAGAGCGCATCACTGCCAAGGGCAAGGATGTGCTGGTTATCGGCGGCGGAGACACGGGCAGCGACTGCATCGGTACGGCCCATCGCCAGGGCTGCAAGAGCGTGACGCAGATAGAGATCATGCCCCGCCCCGTGGAAGGACCCGACGACCCGCAGAACCCCTGGCCCGCCTGGCCAAGAACCCTGAAGACAACCAGCAGCCACGAGGAGGGATGCACGCGCCGCTGGAACATCAACACACTGGAGTTCCTCGGTGAGAACGGGAACCTGACGGGCGTCATGGTTCAGGAGATTGACTGGAAGCCGGCTTCCTCCGGAGGCGGTAGGCCCGTGATGGTGGAGAAGGGAGAGCCCGAGATCATCAAGGCCGAACTGGTCCTGCTGGCGATGGGGTTCCTGAAGCCCGAGCATCCCCAGTATCCCGCCAATGTCTTTGTCTGCGGCGACGCTGCCAACGGCGCTTCGCTCGTGGTAAGAGCCATTGCCTCGGGACTGCAGGCGGCAAGAAATGTCCACGAATACTTGAGCAAACAATAATTATTCACCTCTTAACAAAACACGATTATGGCAAACGATTTGAGATTTCAGGTTGTCGGCGAGGCGTTCAAGAAGAAGCCTCTTGACGTAACAGCACCGAGTGAAAAACCTTGCGAGTACTTTGGCAAGCACGTCTTCAACCGCGAGAAGATGTACAAGTACCTGCCGAAAGACGTTTATGACAAGATGATTGATGTCATCGACAATGGCGCTCCCCTCGACCGCATGGTGGCCGATGCCGCGGCCGCCGGCATGATGCAATGGGCCAAGGAGAACGGCGCGACGCACTATACGCACTGGTTCCAGCCCCTGACCGAGGGAACGGCCGAGAAGCACGACTCGTTCATCGAGCACGACGGTAAAGGCGGCATGATCGAGGAGTTCAGCGGCAAGTTGCTCGTTCAGCAGGAACCCGACGCCTCCTCGTTCCCTTCTGGAGGCATAAGGAGCACCTTCGAGGCTCGCGGCTACTCTGCCTGGGACCCTACAAGTCCTGTCTTCATCATCGACGATACGCTCATCATCCCTACCGTCTTCATCAGTTATAGCGGCGAGTCGCTCGACTACAAAGCGCCCTTGCTGCGAGCCCTGAAGGCCGTGAACGTGGCTGCAACAGAGGTTTGTCACTACTTCGATCCGGCAGTGAAGAAGGTGACGAGCAATCTCGGATGGGAGCAGGAATACTTTCTCGTGGATGAAGGTCTTTATGCCGCTCGTCCCGACCTGCTGCTGACTGGCCGCACCCTGATGGGACACGACTCAGCCAAGAACCAGCAGATGGACGACCACTACTTCGGAAGCATTCCCGAGCGCGTGGCAGCCTTCATGCGCGACCTTGAGATACAGGCCCTGATGCTCGGCATCCCTGTAAAGACGCGTCACAACGAGGTCGCTCCCAACCAATTTGAGGTGGCTCCTATCTTCGAGGACACGAATCTGGCCGTTGACCATAACATGCTGCTCATGTCGCTCATGAAGCGTGTGGCCCGCAAGCATGGCTTCCGCGCCCTGCTGCATGAAAAACCCTTCGCAGGCATCAATGGCTCAGGCAAGCACAACAACTGGAGCCTATCGACAGATACGGGCGTGCTGCTCCATGCTCCAGGCAAGACGGCGGAGCAGAACCTGCGCTTCGCCACATTCATCGTCGAGACGCTGATGGGCGTCTATAAGCATAACGGACTGCTGAAGGCCAGTATCATGAGTGCTACGAATGCTCATCGTCTTGGGGCAAACGAGGCACCGCCCGCCATCATCAGCTCGTTCCTCGGAAAGCAGCTCTCTGAACTGCTCGACCATATCGAGAAGGCCGACAAGGAAGACCTCTTCTCCATGGA
>JAILKU010000114.1 GCA_024693505.1 Bacteroidaceae bacterium
TTTCACTGACGGGTAAGATACCGAATTCGCGGGTTAACGACAGCATAAAGCCCCTGTAATGCTTGACGGGGTAAGGGGAAACTGGGCATGACCCATGCATAATCACGTCTGTAGTGGCAAGTCTGTCGCCAAATGGAGAGGCGAACTGCAAAATTAGTCAGCATCACTATTAGTTGCGGATTTTAGGTTAATGAAAAATTAATGATCGATTAATGATAATTATATATTTCAATGAAGAAAGACATTAATTGCCGTCAATGAGCCATTAATTGACCATAAATTAACAAATATAGTTATAACTTTTCGCCAGTGAAAAGTATTTCTGTAATTTCTGTAATTTCGTTGGGACCTAAAAAAATCGTCCAATCCGTATTCGAAATTAATGAATAATTAGCGGCCGATTATATGGGAATTATACGTTTCAATGAAGAAAAAACATTAATTGCCGTCAATGAACCATTAATTAACCTTTAATTGACAAGTATAGCCCTTGCTGTCAAAAGCTCTGTGGGACCTAAAAAAAGGTACCCTGAATCCATTCAACCTACGCCAGGGTTAAGGTAAAAACCGTTCAACTTTTTCCAGGGGAATGACGCCTTTTGCATTTTTGCATTTTTGCATTTTTGCATTTGCAGAATTTGCAGAATATGCGTTTTTGCATAAATTGCCTATCGACAGCAAATGCTATGCCTGAACGCTGAATAAGGAATTGGCGTAAGTTCCTTATCTCTCTCTGTATGATTATCTCCCCGTTACTTTCTCCATACGAAACGGTAGTTGAAGCGTCGGTTGGGGGCGGTGTCGCCACTGGTGCAGAGCGAGATGATGTCGTCCAAGTCGCTCGGATTGTCGGCCCACTTGAAGTCGAATGAGGCGGCGCTGCCCTTGATGCCCAGCCACTGGGCGGGGATGGAGAGCTCCAGCTCGCAGCCCTTCGCGGCGTATGGCACGGTTCCTGCCGTTACCCAAGCCCCGTCGCTGTATCGTAGCACGGTTGTGCTGCCGTCGAGGACCTGCTTGTTCACCAGCAGGTCGTAGCCGTTCCAGCCCGTTCCGCTGTCCTGGTCGGCATCGATGAGGAGTAGCATCCAGTTGGAGTCAGTGTGAGGTGTGATGGGAGCGCCTGTCCTGATGTAGAAAGCCACTTGCCCCTTTTGTGCAACGGCTACCTTGGCGTCTTGCAGGTCGTTCCGTCCGGAGTTGTCGGTATAGTGCAGGCCTGCGTATCCGTCGGCATCGCGGTGTGCCACGTCGCCCCTGGTGTCGCGATAGGTCACCTCGACAGTAGCCCAGTCGCTAAAGTCACCGTCGACGGAGATCTTGTGCCGCCCGCGGTTCTCGGGTATGGGTCGCACGCCCTTGTAGCGGCGTATGTTCTGCGCCATCTGCATGTAGAAGTTATCGGTATATCCTCCCTTCATGGGCTGGATAGTGCGGTTGAACTCGGCGTTGTACTGATCGACGAAGACGAAGCTGTGGCGCGGCCGTCCCAGGAACCAGGCATTGTCGCCCCAGGTGTACTTGCCTGCCGTCCATTCGTTCCAGTCGTTCAGGTAGATGAACTGCGGGTTGGCGGCAAGGGCGTCCTCCCATCGCTCCTGGAAGTAGATGCCGTAGCCGGTGGGGTTCTTGACCGTCTTTCCGAGCCAGGGCACGTAGGCCTCCCTGGGCATGTCGTGCTCGTCGAGTTCGGGCTCCAGGGTCTGTCGCGACCAGCTCTTGCCCACGCCCATGTGGCGGTTCTCCATAGCCAGGGGGTGCTGGGCGGGCGTTACGGCGGCCTCCTCGGGCTTGCCCTTGTGCTTCGAGACGAGCTGCTCGGGCGTCATCCTGACGATGTCCAGGTGGTCCATCTGATAACCGAAGCTCCAGTTGTCCTCGGTGCCGATGTAGCGGTCGCCCTTCGACATGTAGTAGCCCCACCACATGTTGCGCAAGGTGAAGAAGTCGCGGACGGCCTGCGGATAGTCGGCTGCGCTGACATCGTGGTACTTGCCGTTGGCATCGCTGGTGGGGTCGGCGTTGTAGAGCAGCAGGGGCTTGTCGTCCCAGTAGAACCAGAGGTCGCGGAACTTGCCGGCCTTGTAGTAGCGCTCATAGAGCGACTTGACGACCTCCACGGGCTTGTTGTTGTATGACCAGAAGGCGAACTGCGGGGTGCGGTTGCCCTCCTGCCGCATCTTCATCATCGTGGAGAAGAGCACCTCCCATTCGTCCCAGTAGCAGGCGCCGTTCGTGACGTCCATGATGAGCACATCTACCCCAGCGTCCTGTAGCATGGAGATGTCGTGACGGATGACCCATTCGTCCTGGCTCAGGAAGTAGCCGGCCTCGGGTTCTCCCCAGTGGTAGGAGCCGTACTTCCACAGCGGGTGTGTGCCCTGGAAACGGGCCATGGGGTCCTCGGCCAGTATCTTGGAGACGTCAGTGTAGGGGCCCTTCATGTTGTGCAGCCCCTGGGTGTGCCAGGTGATGTAGAAGATGCCCACCACGCGGCGCTGGTCTTGCTTCACTACGCCAACCGAATCTACGCCTGGCATGGTGCGTCCCAGGGCATCGGTGGCTACCCAGGTGTCGCTCATCAGGTCGGTTGCGTCATCGTTTGTCGTCACTGTTCCCTGCGCATACATGCTCAATCCGATGAGCAGCAGGGTGGTAGATAGAATGGTCTTTCTCATAATGGAAGGTTCAAGAGGTTAAAGATCGAGTTTGGCATCGACGGGGGTGAAGCCTGAGAGTCCCAGCACCGCATTCTTTCCGTGGGCATCGGCCTGATCCCACTCTACGGTGACTGGTATCTGCTCGCCGGGCATCAGGTGGAAGTAGTTCTCGGAGTACACCACGGGCAGTATCTGCTCGCTGTCCTGAGCCCGCAGCTCCAGGTGGAGCATCAGGGCGGGAGCCTCGCCGACGTTCGAGATGAGGCATTCCATGCGGCGCCGGTCGGGTGCAATGTCGTGGATAGCCTTGAGCTCCATGCTGACGGTAGCGGGAGCGATGTTCCACAGGTCCTGCTGCGAGCCCTCGGTAGAGAGCACATAGACGTTCTTGGAGGGCAGCTGGGGCAGGGCATCGGTCTGAAGCGTCAGCGAGAGGAGGTAGGTGCCCTTGTAGGCGACGGGCGGCTCGGCAAAGAAGCAGTCGATGGTCGTATCGGTAAGGGACTCCACCCGCGCCGTACGCTGCCACAGAGGACGTCCCTGCAGGTCGAAGACGGTGGCCGTTATGCTCACTTCGCAGGTGGGTACCGACATATTGACAAGCTGCACCATCCCCGTCAGCGCATTGTACTGTACATGAAGGGGCTCGCAGGCCTTCTTCACGCCGAAGTAGGCGGCTGTCGGGTCGAAGTAGTAGTCGTAGGTCTGCCACACCATCGAGGGCCAGCAGCTGTGGCTCATCCAGATGAGCAGTCCCTGCCGTTCGGTCTGAGATGCCTCGTACATAGCGCGGTATCCGTCGTAGTTAATCCACTGGGCCAGGCGGGAATAGGCAGCCAGCGTATCCATCTGTTCCGGTACGCGCAGAGGACCGAAGCGCTCCTCGAGCATGCGGTTGAACGAGGCCCCGCCCTGTGCACCCTGCTGGGTGAAGTCGTGGCGGCCCCATTGGTCATCCTGCGGCCAGTAGTGGCGGCCGTCTAGCATGCGTCGCAGGCTCGCTGTATTGGGTATGTTGGGCATGCCGCGCTCGCTGTGCAGCTTGCCCGTCTGCTTCTCGAAATACTCCTTGTAGGGCCGTGCCTGGTAGGGTCCGTGTCCGCTCACTCCGTCGTCGGCCGAGCTGGGGATGTAGAGCGAACCGGGCACGAGCTGCTCGGTCATCTCGTCGAGCTGCTTGTTGAGCGTCTCGGGCGGATAACCCTCGTTTCGTCCGCAGTAGAGGGCTATGCTGGCGTGCTGGCGGATGCGGCGCACGAAATCCCTGGCATTGGCCATAAACATAGGCTCATCGTCGGGATTGGGACCGTCCACGGGGTTGGCCAGCCAGAAGTCCTGCCACACCATCACGCCGTAGCGGTCGCAGGCCTCGAAGAATTCCTCGTCGCCAGTCTGTCCCACCCAGTTGCGGATCATGTTGCAGTTCATCTGCTGGTGGTAGCGGACGGCTATGTCATACTCCCTTCCCCGATAGTTCAGGTGGTTCTCCGGGAAACCCCAGTTACCGCCCAGGGGCACAAGTCGCTTCCCGTTGACGTAGAGCTGCAGCTTCTGCATCTCGTCTGCGTAGGTCACCTCGCGAATGCCGGCCTTGTAGTTGTACTCGACGATGCCCTTCTTGTCACCGTCCGAGGGATAGAAGGTGTAGCCCGCCTCGTAGAGGTTCGGTTCGCCGTAGCCCACCGGCCACCAGAGCTTCATCTCCTGGTTGGCAAGCTGCTTGAAGCTGTTGGGGCTGAAGCTGACTTCCTCCTCGTTCTCGGGCGCCAGGATGACGTTCTTCTCGAACCGTATGTCGCCGATGTGCCCGGCCAGTATGCCGGCCACCGTCTCGCGGCTGTGGTTGCGCAGGAAGACGCGGGGGGTCATCGTGGCCTTCCCGTCCTTCAGGATAGTGGAAACGAGCGGGTCGGAGATGGTGAGGGCATTGGTGGCTGTCAGATAGACATCGTTCCAGATGCCGATGTCGCGCCCGGGAATGGTGGTTATCCAGTCCCAGCCGATTGTGGCGTGGAAGGTGGGGTTGTCGGCTCCCAGCACACCGCCGTTGAAGCTGGTGCTCTCGCGCGTCTTGGTCTTTCGCGAACCGGGATGGGCCGTCTGCCGGATGAGCACTTCCAGCTGGTTCTCGCCTTTGTTCAGGTATTCCGATATGTCGAACTGCCCGCGAATGAATGCGCCGTCTATGCGACCTATTGCGTGGCCGTTGAGCTTGACTTCGGCCTTCCAGTTGATGCCGTCGAAGTTCAGCAGAACGTGCTTGCACTTCATCTCGGACGGAACGTGGAAGGTGCGGGTATAGAGGAAATCTCGGTGGAAGAACGACTCGGAAATGAAGTTCAGGTTGTCGCCGGTATTCGGATCGGGCAGGGCGCCGGCATTATGGTAGGACGACAGGATGGTGGCGGGGACGGTAGCCGTGATGCCGGGTGCTTCATCGTCGCCCAGCGGCTTCAGCGTCCAGGGGCCTCCGTTCAGATAATATTTCCCGTCGTGCCATCCCTGTTCCGGCTGAGGCTGAGCTGTAACGCCTCCCCGGCCGATAACCTCAAGTTCCGAGATGAAGAGTGGGGTATCCTTCTCTGCCTCTGCATCCAACTGAACGTATCGGGCCTTGGCCCCTACGGCCAGGGTGGGCGACTTCTTCGACCGCAGGTCCAGGCGACCCAGCTTTGTCCAAGTGCTTCCGTCGCTGGAAATAGAAACATCGATGCTGCCCTGCGGCAAAGCCGGGTGGATGCGCACTTCCTGAATGTCGGCCATAGCACCCAGGTCAACCCACGCTGCACATTGCCTGCGTGTCATCCAAACGCTCCGGAAATGGTCGGCAGGCAGGACGGCGATGCGTTTACCCTTGTGCATCAGGGTGACCTCCTTCACCGACCAGTAGAGGGCGTTCTGCTGGTCGAAGATGAACAGGAGAGACCCCAATCGGACTCCTCCCTTCATGCGGAAGGACTGCTTCAGGGCGCATGCCGATACATCGGAGCCTCCCGTCTGCTTGTTGGGGTCGCTGCTCACCTTGCGCTTATATGGCTCGCCCGGCAAACTGTGTCCCTGCATCTTCATGCTTCTGCTCTTGCCTCCGGGTTCGGTCAGCTGGCATGTTATCTCATAGCCGTTGAACGATTTCGACTCGTCGTAGGCCACAAAGCCCTCGATAAGAATCTCGTCGGGCTCCACAACCATGCCGTGCCAGGTATAGGAGATGGTGGCGTGACTGCCCTCAGTAACGGTACTCGACCATTCGCTGATATTCAGCGTCTTTTCGCGGTCGGCAGTATTCAGTGGCTTGTCGTTGCAGCGCACTTCCAGCCAGGCCGGCTCACCCTGACTCACGATGCCGTCGGTGAGCAACTGAGCCGTCAGGTTGTTGTCGTAAGAGGCATTTGCCGAATACTGATAGACGGCGCGGTGAAGTGCCAGGTTGCGCAACTCGTTATCCTTAACTATCTTCGGCCCGAAGTATTCACTGGGGTGTCCGGGATAGATGCCGATTCCGCGGTTCTGCTGGGCCATAGCCAGCGTTGCGGTCATCGTCAGGCAACACATCAGGG
Organism: Bacteroidaceae bacterium; assembly: GCA_024693505.1. Taxonomy (GTDB): domain Bacteria; phylum Bacteroidota; class Bacteroidia; order Bacteroidales; family Bacteroidaceae; genus Physcousia. Next base: position 6,218 of record JAILKU010000114.1, read on the forward strand.
CTGTCCTACAATATCCGTTCCGGAGTATTGAAAAAATGAGACGTGTCATTAGGGAAAGGCACAAAGGTGCACGGCTTAATTTGGCTTAGCGTAAAGGTAAAAAGAATCCCCCTCCACCGAAAGGGACAGAGGGGGATTGTAGGGGGAACTGATTAGAGACTGCTGCACACCAGATAGAGCATCAGCAGGCCCAGGATGGCGTAGAGCTCGGGGAACACGGCCAGCACCATTGTGGTACCGAAAGCGTTATGCCCGGCACCGATAGCGCTGATACCGTTGGCGCAAACCTTTGCCTGGCGGATGGCGCTCACCAGAGCAACCAAACCCAGAGCCAGACCTACACCGAAGATGGCGCAGGCATTGAACATCGAAATCTCGGGCGTAATCAGCTGGAACATATTCATGATGATGAAGTAGCCGATGAAACCGTAAAGGCCCTGAGAAGAAGGCAGGGCGGCCAAACCCATATAGGCACCGCTGGCGCTGGGATTCTTCTTGAAGGCTCCGATAGCGGCATTACCGCAGATTGTCACACCATAGGCGCTGCCGATACCAGACAGGCCTACACACAGGGCTACGCCCAGATAAGCTAATAAAATTTCCATACTTTATTTTTAATTAAATTTATTGTTTGCTGTTATGTTGATATTATATAAAATGTGTAATTGTTTGGTTCACCGTCATTTCTTGAATGGCACGTAGGCCTTTCCGCCTCCGCTGAAGTCGGCGTTCTTGAAGAACTCAACGAACGTCAGTCGCATCGGATGGACGAAGGCGCTGATCATGCTCAGGGCAAAGGTCAGGCTATGACCGAAAAGCAGGATGACGGCAAAGAGTATCCAGCGCGGTGCCCAGGGCATATCCTTCGTGAGGTCCCAGGCAAGAGAGTTGAATACAAAGCCCAGGATGCCGCCCGTCAGGCCAAGGGCAAAGAGGCGGATGTAGCTGAGCAGGTCGCCCAGCAGGCCGGTTGCCATTCCGTAGGTGCCCCACAGGCCGCCGCCAATATTCATCAGCGGACCCAGGACGGGGTTCTTGTAGGCCGACGGGTTGTTGTAGAGGAAGATGCCCAGCACCCCGATGCCGATTAGCGCATAGAGCACGTAGCGAAGCGGCGAACCGTCGGGTAAAGCCAGCAGTCCGATGCCGCAGAGCAGTACTACGACCCACGAGAACGTACCGATGGCATAGCCGAAGCCGTAGTTCTTCCAGGCCTTGCAGCCCTTCAGCACCATACCTATCATTACTTGTATAAAGCCTATGATAACGGAAAGCACCATCATCGGGCTGTAGCCGAAGATAGGACCGCAGCCGCTGTCGCTGAGGAAGTATTTCTTCACAGGGGCCAGGAAGGCCCAGTCCTGTTCTGTCAGGTTGATGCCGAAGACGGTACCTGTGGCCAGGCCGCAGATGACGGTCATCAGTCCTAGCCAGCAGGCCAGCTTACCGTAGCTCTTGACACTCTCGCTGCCGCGCCATGTCAGGTAGATGCCAGCCAGCAGAATCAGCAGGCCATAGCCGCCGTCGCCCATGCATAGTCCAAAGAAGAGCATGAAGAACGGGGCGAAGAAATTACTGGGGTCTATGTCGTGATAGTTGGGCAGGGAGTACATCTTCAGGATGGGCTCGAAAAGACGGCTGAAGCCGTTGTTCCTGAGCTGTACGGGGACTTCATCCTCGAAGGCGGGATCTTCCAGCTCATAGAAGATGTGGTTCTCGTCGAGCCAGCGGGACAGCTCGTCGGCCCTTTCTGCCAGCGTCCATCCTACCATCAGGCGGACAGCGCCTTCGGCCAGGCTTTCGTCGGATAGTTGCACCTCGCGCAGCTGAATGTCGGAAAGCGTTTTCTGCAGTCCTTCCTTCAGTTTCGGCGTGCACGACTCGTTCATGTCGCATAGTTCGGAATGGCAGCAGTCCAGTCTTTCGCGGGCATCCTTCAACTGTCCGATGTAGTCGTTCAATGACGCTTCGGGCAGTTCCATCAGCTCGGCCTTTATGTCGGGCTGTTCCGGACTGAAGGCCAGGAAATAGGTACGTTTCTGAAAATCGTTGATGGGCAGGGCAAAGTATGTGTCGTCCCATTCCTTCTGCACCATCTTAGTGGGACAGGAGCAGAACCATACTTTCAGACCCGTAGCCTCTTCCAGCCGGCGGATGTCCGACCAGTTGAAGTTGCCCCAGGGTTCCAGTCGGCCGATGTTCTTCTCGGCCTCGTCTATATCGTGCCGGATGGCAACTTCCTCTTCCTGCAGTTCCTCGACGCGTGCCATAATCGCTTCGGCCGTCTCTGTGTTGCAGGAGGCGGGTGTTTCATGTTTTACTACCGCCTCTTCCTTTCCCCAGGTGCCCTGGGCATAATCCAGATAGGAGATGTTCTGCTGATAGCGTTGCTTCAGTTCCATTGCGGCCTGCAGCTCGGGGCTTGTGGCGCCCTGGCGCAGCTGCTGGACGTGAACTACGCCCTGTTCGCGGAGCCCGTCGATGAACGTGTCGTATTCTTTATTGGTGACCAGGAAGGTCAGCTTTTTCATTTTCTGTATCATGCAGTGGCCTCCTTTCTCTTCTCTTGCAGGGCCTTCAGAATCTTCTGAGAGCTCTTGCTCAGGTTCTCTTCGTCTTCCATGAAGCGCTTAATCTTGCGGATAGCCTCCTGGTAGCCGGGTATCTGTACTTTCTCAAACAGGTTTACCTTTTGAGTGGTCTTCTTGCGGGCATGTTCCAGCAGTCCCAGCTTAGCAAAGACGAATTCGCGTTCAACGGCTGTCTTCACCAGTCCGTGGAGCAGGTTGATGCCGTCGAAGTACCATTTGGGAGCGCTGAACAGCCCGAAGGGTTTTACCTCCAGGCGGATATTGTTGAGAACAGGCACCCTGACGCCAGCTACCTTTTTCACGTCGAGCTCTACGTCCTTGAGTTCCACCAGCGAGGTGTCGAATTCGCCCCAAAGGGCATACATCGACTCGTAGCCGGCAATCTGCTCCTGCAATTTGCGTTCCAGGGCATCGGCCTCCTCCTTGCAGTGCTTCACCTCCAGGCGCAGCGCAGTCTCCTTGTTCTTGATGATGGGCAAGGTGCGCTGTCGCATCTTCAGGTTCTTCTCCAGATGCTGAAGCGATGTCTTGTTATATTGAAACTTTATCATACCAATGATAATGTTAAATGTTAAATGTAAAATGTAAAATCATTTCTTGTTCTTGCACTTCTTGATAATCGTTGCGAGAATGGCTCTCAGTTCCTGACAGTCTGCATTTATGGATTGGAACTCATAATCAGATAACCTGTTAGTCCTATGAAGCAAGGTCAGCCAGAACTTGGTTTCATCACTTTCTTTCTGAGCTATCGAGCACTTTTGAATGAAATCATCATTAGACTCAGCACCGAAAGCTTCAGCATAATTGGCACCAATGGACGTCCCACTTCTAAGCAACTGTTTGCTCATTACGAATTCGTGCTTATTCTCTTGCAGATAATCAAAGAGGTTCACAATCCGAACGGCAAAGTCCAATGCTTTGTTATAGGTTGGGTTGGACTCCATGTCACCAAAAGCCATAGTGGACAAATATTTAACATTCTACATTTTACATCCGATATCTACTTCCAGTAGATGTCGGTGAATTCCTTCTTGATGTTCACTTCCTCCAGCTTGAAGTACTTGCGCAGCAGTTTCCACGTCTCGTCCAACATCTCCTCTGTATCAAGGTTGACATCGATGGCCAGCAGTTTGCGTGAATAGTCCTTGGCGAAGTCCAGGCAGCGGTTGTCGTAGTCCGTCAGGTCGAAACCGTTCTCCAGCTTCGTCTTGGCATTGGCCGCATCGGCATAGAGTCGGATGGCAGCGTTCATCACTTGAGCATGGTCCTTGCGCGTCTTCTTTCCGGCCACCAGCTGCTTCAGTCGGCTCAGCGAACGGAAGGGATCGACGATGACCTTACCCACATCGCTGTCGCGGCGCAGGAAGAGCTGACCCTCGGTGATGTAACCCGTATTGTCTGGCACGGCATGAGTGATGTCACCGCCGCTCAAGGTGGTCACGGCGATGATGGTGATGGAACCGCCTCCCACGCTTTCGGGGAACTGTACGGCCTTCTCGTATATCTTTGCCAGGTCGGAGTAGAGCGAGCCGGGCATAGAGTCCTTCGAGGGAATCTGGTCCATACGGTTCGAAACGATGCTCAGCGAGTCGGCGTATGAAGTCATATCCGTCAGCAGAACCAGTACCTTCTCATGCTTCTCCACTGCGAAGTATTCGGCAGCCGTAAGGGCCATATCGGGCACCAGAAGGCGCTCCACGGCAGGGTCTTCGGTGGTGTTCATAAAGGCGATGATGCGATCCAGGGCGCCGGCGTTGGAGAAGGTGTTCTTGAAGAAGTAATAGTCATCGTTCGTCATACCCATACCGCCTAGGATGATCTTGTCGGCCTTGGCACGCAGGGCCACCAGAGCCATCACCTCGTTGAAGGGCTGGTCGGGGTCGGCGAAGAAGGGAATCTTCTGTCCGCTCACCAGGGTGTTGTTCAGGTCGATGCCGGC
>JAILKU010000115.1 GCA_024693505.1 Bacteroidaceae bacterium
GAGTCGCTCAACTCAAAGGTCAAATGCTTCCGCTCACAGGTGAAAGGAGTCAGAGACATCCCTTTCTTCATGTACCGTTTGGCAACAGTTTTGGGTTAGCGGCTTACACATTCCCACAGGGTTTGTCGGTTGAGCCGCGAATGCTGAAGGGATGGAAAAACGAGAAACAGGGGTTCCCGTCATTTTCGGGTAAAACAAGAGAGCGCCCCGAAAGGCGCTCTCCTATGTTAAAGTAACTTGCTGAAAAAGCTTTTTAGAGCTCTGCGAAGTACTTGATGGTGCGAACCATCTGGCTGGTGTAGCTGTTCTCGTTGTCGTACCAGCTGACAACCTGTACCAGGTAGTTGCCGTCCTCCATCTTGGAAACCATGGTCTGGTTTGCGTCGAAGAGAGAACCGAACTTCATGCCGATGATGTCGCTGGAGACGAGCTTCTCGGTAGTGTAGCCGAAGCTCTCGTTTGCAGCAGCCTTCATGGCGGCGTTGATGCCTTCAACGGTAACGTCCTCACCCTTGACAACGGCGTGCAGGATGGTGGTGGAACCTGTGAAGGTGGGAACGCGCTGGGCAGCACCGATCAGCTTGCCGTTCAGCTCGGGAATAACGAGACCGATAGCCTTGGCGGCACCAGTGCTGTTGGGAACGATGTTGGCAGCACCGGCACGGGCACGCTGCAGGTCACCCTTGCGCTGAGGACCGTCCAGAATCATCTGGTCGCCAGTGTAGGCGTGAACAGTCGTCATGATACCGCTCTGGATGGGAGCGTAGTCGTTCAGGGCCTTCGTCATGGGAGCCAGGCAGTTGGTGGTGCAGGAAGCAGCGGAGATAACGTTGTCCTCCTTCTTCAGGGTCTTGTGGTTCACGTTGTAAACGATAGTGGGGAGGTCGTTGCCTGCGGGAGCAGAGATGACAACCTTCTTGGCACCAGCCTGAATGTGAGCCATAGACTTCTCCTTAGAGGTGTAAAAACCAGTGCACTCCAGAACGACGTCAACACCGATCTGGCCCCAAGGCAGTTCAGCTGCGTTGGGCATAGCATAGATGATAATCTCCTTACCGTCGACGATGATTGAGTTCTCGGTAGCCTCAACAGTGTGCTTGTTCTCACCGAACTTGCCGGCGAAACCGCCCTGGGCTGTGTCATACTTCAAGAGATGAGCCAGCATCTTGGGGCTGGTCAGGTCGTTGATAGCTACTACTTCATAACCTTCTGCCTCGAACATCTGACGGAAAGCGAGGCGACCAATACGGCCGAAACCGTTAATAGCGACTTTTACGTTTGCCATTTTCTTTTTGAATTAAATGTTTAAAAAATATTTGTTTATAAACTCTGTCACTGTCATCCGCAATTACAATGGTGAGCACTCTTACAAGCTGCCACAAGCAGCATGATTAGCCACCAAATTGAGACATAAAACAACTTTTTCGCCATTTTTTTCATCAAATTGCGTGCAAAATTACAAAAATCTTTTTATATTCGCAGTCGAAAACCCAATAAATTTTCATTTTTATGGCAAATTGTAGTTTTATTCAAGAGTTCAAAGCCTTCGCAATGAAGGGTAATGTGATGGACATGGCCGTTGGTGTAATCATCGGCGGCGCGTTTGGTAAAATCGTAACTTCGCTGGTCAACGACGTGCTCATGCCCGTTGTCAGCCTTGCTACGGGTGGCATTGATTTCACCAATCTGTTTGTGAATCTCAGCGGCAGCGACAAGTTCGACACCCTGGCCGCTGCACAGGAAGCCGGTGCCTCTGTGCTGGCTTATGGTCAGTTCATTCAGAACATCGTCGACTTCCTGATCGTCGCACTCTGTATCTTCTTCATGCTGAAGGGCATCAACAAGATGAACCAGAAGAAGGAAGAGGCTCCTGCAGAGCCCGCTCCGGCTCCGGAACCCAGTGCAGAAGAGAAACTGCTCAGTGAAATCCGTGATTTGCTGAAGAATAAGTAAAAACGCTATCCGATGGGTCACTATGATAAATAATGGCCCATCGTCTTTTTGTTCATTTATCAATCAAAACATTTAAATTAAAAAATCCCATGAAGAAGTATCTTGCAGAAATGGTGGGAACGGCAGTGCTGGTTCTCATCGGTTGTGGAGTTGCTGTCAGCCTGAACTGTACAAGCGACTGTAGTGCGGCCTATAATGCTGCCAGCGTTATCGGAACCGCAATGGCTTTTGGCCTTGCCGTAGTGGCTATGGCCTATACTATCGGTGGCATCAGTGGCTGCCACATTAATCCCGCTATCACCCTCGGGTGCTATTGCTCGGGCCGCATCGGAGGCAAGGATGCTCTGATGTATGTCATCTTCCAATGCATCGGCGCATTCATTGGCAGCGCCATCCTGTTCGCCCTGACAAATGGCGTTGATGGCTTGTCCGGCACGGGCGCAAACGACCTGCAGAGTGGTGTAGGCGTTGTTTCTGCCTGTGTTGCCGAATTTGTATTCACCATGATTTTCGTGTTAGTCGTACTGGGTACCACAGACGCGAAGAAGGGCGCCGGCAACTTCGCTGGCCTTGCAATCGGCTTGTCGCTCATCCTGATCCACCTGGTTTGTATCCGCTATACGGGTACCAGCGTAAATCCTGCCCGCTCTCTGGCTCCAGCTATCTTCCAGGGTGGCACGGCACTGCAGAACCTGTGGATTTTCATCGTATGCCCCCTGCTGGGTGGTGCCTGTGCCGCAGGAGTGTGGAAAGCAATCAGTTGCGACTGCGATAAATGCGAGAAGTAAACGAAAGAAACATACTCTGGGGCTGCGACCGTTTTTGCAGCCCCACTTTATTTTTTATCTGACAAATAAAACGATCCGTTTGTTTATGAAGAGAATTATACTGCTTGCAGCAGTCTGCCTGGCTGCCTTCTTGCGCGCTCAGGCCTATAGCAGCATAATGGCCAATCTGGTTAAGGGTGATTACGGAGGGAAGGCCGACAGCCTGGCTTTTGTCCTTATTGAGCAGTTCATGAACAAATCGAAGGGCACATTCTGGTCAACGCCAAAGGATGTGAAAAAGGAGAGTACATATATTTACTGGCAGCAGGCTCATGCCATGGACGTTTTGGTCTATGCCTATGAGCGCCACAAGGGAGACGATACGGGATTGGCCTCGCAATACAATCTGTACATGAGAAGCTGGTACAGAAATCATGCCAATAACTACTCTGGCGGTTCTACGGGATTCGAGAACCCCTATACCGATGATATGTGCTGGATATGTCTGACATTGATGCACATGAGCGAGGCGATGGGAGTGGACACCTACGCCAATACGGCGAAAACTGTATTCAACAATTCAATAATGAAGCGTGCAGTTGAAGACGAGAAAGGTCTTTGGCTTCCGTGGAACAACTCAGCGGGTGCTGGTCCGAATGCATGTACCGTAGGACCGGCTTGCCTGCTGGCTGCAAAGCTATACCTGAAGTATGGCGACGAGAAATACCTGACCTACGCAGAGAAATTCTACACATTTATGCAGAACAATATCTGCAAGTCGGACGGTCGGGTAGAGGAACCCCCTCTCACATATACGCAAGGCACTTTTGGCGAAGCCTGTCGTCAGCTTTATCATATAACAGGTAAGGCCATTTACAAGAACAAGGCTGCCCTTTACATCAACTACGCCTTCACAGATGGGCGCTGCACCAGCAATGGCCTGCTGCGAGATGAGGGTAGCAGTATGGATCAGAGCATTTTCAAGGCTGTGCTAATACCCTATGCCGTAAATTTCTGCTTGGACGAGGAGATGACCCTTTCCTATCGCAGAAACTTGACCACTTTGCTTCAGAAGAACGCAAATTCTTTGTGGAAAAATCTTGATAAGGACAGTTATCCTGCTATGTTTTGTCCCTATTATTGGGGCAAAGCCTATGACAGCAGTAAAACGGCTTCGATGGGTGCTATGGCAAGCGGTGCATCGCTGATGGAGAATGTGACCCGCCTGTGCATTGGACTGACCACGCCCGATGAGGAAAATTCTATTGAAATTCCATATCTGCCAAGCCGTAATGTTGATACAGGCATATATAGCCTTGACGGTCAGCTGATTCGTCGTAACGCAGACGATAGAGAAGGCTTGCCAGGCGGACTATACATTATTAATAATAAAAAGGTGATCCTGAAATGATATCACACAGAAATCTATTCCTGGCCGTAATGCTGGCCGTTAGCCAGACAATGTGTATCTGGGGAAAGAGACTTCCTGTCGTAGCCCCGGAGAAAGTCGGGCTGAGTTCAACCCTGTTACAGCGTGCCGACTCGGCAATTCTGCAAGCTATAGCCGAGAAAGAGATACCTGGAGCTGTGCTGTGTGTGGTGCGCCACGACCGCATAGGTTATCTGAAGGCATACGGCAATAAACAGGTATGGCCGGAGAAATTGCCGATGGAGACTGGTACGGTCTTCGATATGGCATCCTGCAGCAAGTCGATGTCAACAGCCATATCTGTGCTTATACTGGCTCAAGAGGGGAAGATAAGGCTGCTCGACCCTGTCAGTATGTATGTTCCCGGCTTCCAGAACTGGAAAGATGAAGACGGCGAGACGACGACCATCCGCATCCAGCACCTGCTGACCCATACTTCCGGTCTGCCCGCCTACGCCTCAGTGGCTGAACTGGAGAAGCAGTACAAGGTTCCGAATCCTGACGGACTGATTGAACACATCTGCAAAGTGAGACGCCGCTTCGAGCCTGAGACGGATTTCTGCTATAGCTGCCTGAACTTCATCACACTCCAGCGTATCGTGGAGAATGTAAGTGGCCAGTCTCTGCGCACCTTTGCCCGCGAGCATATATTCGGACCTCTGGGGATGGACTACACCGACTACCTGCCTTGCGCTCCCGACGAGAAAGGTGTATGGAGGAATACCGATGAGCCTTGTTGGGCCCGCCTGATGCCTGAAGGAAAAGACTGGAGAAGCATCGTAGCACCCACAACGCGTCAGGCCGACGGCTCGCTCATCTGCGGCATGGTGCACGATCCGCTGGCCCGCATCATGAATGGCGGAATCAGCGGAAACGCAGGTGTCTTTACCTCAGCTGAGGACGTCGCAATCTTGTGTACAGCCTTGCAGCACGACGGCGAATGGGACGGCAAGAGAATACTGAGTCCGCTGGCAGCACGCCTGCTTCGTACGGTGCCGCGCTTCGCAGAACCATTCGGCAGGACTTACGGTTGGGACAATTATAGTGCTTATGCCTCTTGCAACGGCGACTTGTTCTCCGATAAGACTTACTGTCACACCGGTTTCACGGGCACAGAGATTGTCATTGACCCCGTTACGGACTGCAGCGTTATCATGCTCATCAACGCCGTTCATCCCGATGAAGGGCACGGCGTAGTGCGTCTTCGCAGTATCGTTAGCAACGCAGTGGCCGCAAGTATAATAAATTAGGCAATGTACAGCACACAACGTAGAAATCACATAGGTAAAAAGATTAATATCACACAAAAAGCAAAAGACACATGGGTGGATTTTTTGGATTAGTATCAGAACGAGAATGCGCAACAGACTTGTTTTATGGAACAGACTATCAGTCTCATCTGGGAACCCGGCGCGGCGGTATGACAACCTACAGCCCCGAGGAGGGTTTCATGCGAAGTATCCATAACCTTGAGAGTACATACTTCCGCTCCCGCTTCGAACCGGAGTTGAGTAAATTCGTGGGACGCTCGGGAATCGGCATAATCAGCGACACCGATGCCCAGCCAATGCTTATGAACTGCCATCTCGGGCGCTTCGCACTGGTTACAGTGGCGAAGGTGAACAACCTGGAGGAACTCGCCCAGCAACTGCTTAACGAGAATATGCACCTCTCGGAGTTCAGCTCGGGTCGAATCAATGTCACAGAACTCGTGGGACTACTCATCATCAAAGGGCGTACCTACGTAGAGGGCATCGAGAACGTCTTCCGAAACATAAAGGGGAGCTGCAGCATGCTGCTCCTTACCGAGAACGGCATCATTGCGGCAAGAGATTCTTGGGGAAGAACGCCCATCGTAATCGGACAGAAGGACGGAGCAATGGCCGTCACCAGCGAGTCGTCGGCATTCCCTAACCTTGGGTTCGAAACGGTCGGATACGTTGGTCCGGGTGAAATCATCCACATAACGGCGCAGACAAAGACACAGCTTCGCAAACCGAACAAAGGCATGCAGATATGCTCCTTCCTGTGGGTATATTATGGTTTCCCGACCAGTAGCTACGAAGGACGGAACGCTGAATGGGTGCGCAACGAGTGCGGCAGAGTAATGGGGCGCGAAGACCCGACTGAGGTAGATTACGCCTGCGGAATCCCTGATAGCGGAGTAGGCATGGCTGTCGGTTATGCCGAGGGACACGGATGTCCCTACCAGCGCGGAATAAGCAAGTATACCCCCACCTGGCCGCGCTCATTTACGCCGCGCGACCAGTCTATGCGGAACCTCGTAGCCAAGATGAAACTCATCCCAAACCGCGACGTATTGGAAGGTAAGCGAATGCTCTTCTGCGACGACAGTATCGTTCGAGGCACTCAGTTGAGGGACAACACACAGGCCCTTTTCGAACTTGGGGCAAAAGAGGTTCACATGCGTATCGGCTGTCCGCCGCTCATATATGGCTGTCCCTTCATCAACTTTACGACAAGCAAGACCGACCTTGAACTCATCACACGCCGAATCATCAAGGACTTTGAGGGCGACATGAACAAAAATGTAGCGGCATACGGCGTAACCGACTCGCCTGAGTACAAGAGGATGGTTCAGGAGATTGCACGGCAACTGAAACTCACCAGCCTTAAGTTTATCAAGCTGGAGACGCTCGTAAAAGCGATAGGTCTCCCGAAGGAGCGCATCTGCACACATTGTTTCGACGGTTCCTCCTTCTACACACTCAAGAACGTGAATGAGCCGAGTGATGCATGGCACATTCCTTTCCCCAAACACGACGAAGAAGAAAACGAAACCACCTAATAGAACAAACCG
>JAILKU010000118.1 GCA_024693505.1 Bacteroidaceae bacterium
CCAAGAAGTAAACAGGGTAAAATAAAAATGACCCCGCCAGTCAGGACTTTAGAGGGGTCAAAATAAAAAAGTTTTCGGGGGTCAGCGTCGCTTTGCCCTCGGGGGTCAAACACGCTCGGCTTTTCCAAGCATGAAGCGAACCAACGTCTCGTAGTCAAATGATGAATGTTTCTTTGCCATGGTGCAAAGGTAACACTTTTTTCGGACATGAGTTCCGTTGCACCAAGATATTTTGGTTAGGCTGCATGGGGGCTATCCGCGGACATTTCCCCCTGCGCCCTAAAAAGCCCAACTTGCGAAACTTAAATTATTGAGTCCCCCTTTAAGAATTAATGACTGCCATAGACCTCGATGTCGCCGATGCGGACATAGCCGTCTTTACCGCCGTTGGTGACATTCAATCTCACGTACCTTGCTTCGACAGGAGTGATGGAGGCATCGGTAACGGGGGCTGTATTGGCCTGATAAGTGCCTGCGGTAGTCCAAGTCTCACCGTCCAGGCTGGTCTCAATGATGAAGTCGCGGCTATTGAGTTCAGGGTCTAAGCCGCCAGCCTCAGCATGCCGTATCACGTAGCGGCTAATCTGGAAGGGTTCCTTGAAGTCCAGCTGCACCCATCCCGCTCCGTCTTTGTCCTTGGAGACCCACATATAGCCGTCTGAGGGCGATCCGTTAGCGGCATACTCGGCACTTGTCCTGGCCGGGGAGGAGGTAACCTCCATGTCCTGGAGCATCGTGATATTGAATGGCAGATGACGAGCCTCGTTGTAATAGCTGAACCAATGGTCGGCACGGACGATGTTCACATTCCCCGGAGAGAGTGCGTCAAGCTTGTCCCTGAGGGCGACGAGCTTGTCAGGCCCCACGTCCCAGACGGTTCCCTGGCCGGTTACGAACATCGGGGCGGTCCCCTTGAAGTTCCTGATATCGCGGTTGAAGAAGTCGGTGATGACATCGGCGCTGTTCGCATAGCAGGGGTACTGGGGTACGATAGGCAGCCAGCCCGACTGTACCTTCGAGGTCAGCCGGCCGTTCTGCCTTTCCCAGTCGTTGATGGTAAGTCCGTATAGGTAGGTGCAGTTCTCGGCATAGGTCATGCGCTGCATGACGCTTACATCGTCCCAAATGGTGATAATGCGCAGGCCGGTCTTCTCGAGGTAGCGCTGGGTGAGCTGGGTATAGGGTGCAATCAGCTTCCTGGAATTGGCACTGGCGTAATAGACCGCGTTGTGTGCATCATAGGGCATGGCATAGCCCAGGCCTGAAGGCCCGCTCACGAAGCAGTCGTTGGACGTTGCCTTGCGGTAATAGTAGTTCAGCATCATGGGCGAGAAGTCGGCCAGGGCAGGACTGACGGTCCAGTTCAAGGCCATCTTGCCGCGTCCGCCCTGCTCGAATATCTTGGCCATTGCATGCTGGCAGTACTGGATGTTGTCTCCGTCACTGATATAGACCGCTGCGTATATCTTGTTCTCCAGCTTCGGTCGCTTAGGCACAGGCGAAATCTTGACGGGTTTGTTGACAGCCGAGTAGATAGAGGCATTCTCGAAAAAGTCGGCAGGCACGGAGGAGAGGCCATACTTGGTAGCTTCTCCTACGCCGGAACGTTCCTCGGGATACCAGCCCAGGACTATGTCCCGGCCGGGTGTCATATCCTTGAGCATCTTGTCGAGGACAGCTCGTTCGCCAGAGTTGCGAGGGTCGAGCCATACACAAGCCGAACCACAGGCAGCCCCGATATCATGCACGTATGGTATATTGGGACGCAAGCTGATGAGAAGGCGGTGATTGCAACGGCTCCAGTAATTGTTGTAGAGATAGTTATAGATGCCCTGGGCATTGGTCATCGTAAGGGAAGTGAGGTCCTCAACCACGGGGAAGTCCATGCCGTTTGCCACGAGTTTTGCCCGGACCTCGGCCGTTACGGGAAGCAGGCGGTCCAGCCCGGCTACGGTAACGGCAAGGTTGGCATAATGATTGGAGCGTGCGTTACTGTAGAGCACAAGTCCCTTTATCTCCTCCATGAAGAGTTTCACCAAAGCATAAGGTGCCGAGGTTGAGATGGCTACGGTTCTCAGGCTATGCGCCGTGGGCCATGTACTCTGAGGCTCCTCGTTATGGTTATACAGGAGGATGCGCGGACGGGTACGGTTGATGATACCCTGTAAAGTGCAGAACATAACACGCTCTTCGTCGCTGAGTTTTGCAGCACTCATGTCCAGGGTCCTGATAGAGGTCGCGGGCTGAAGGAAAAGGGGTAGCAGGCGGTCATCTGGCCAGCACAACTCGTCGGATTCCAGGATGCGGAAACCGGTACTGTTGAGGTTGTATGTGGTATCTGCAAACGTTAGCTCTTCCACCTCGTTCACCTTGTTACGGAAGAGACCGCCGTTATAGAGCCTCATCATCATCGTGGTATCTTCAGCATTCAGGAAGCTGATCTGCTTTACGTCAGCCACACGGGTCCGGCTGTTGGTCCCGTCCTTCTTCAGGATGTTCATCACCTTCTCCTGAGCATTGCCAGACAAAACACCAAGGAACAAAGTCGCTACAACAAGAATCTTTCTCATTACCCGAAAATACTTTTTATCAATTCTACAACACTATCGCATCTTACCGGCGAACAGCGTGGCAAAGTTACGAATAAAATTTGGGAAACACATACCATTCGAAGGAATATTTGCTCTACAGAGAAAGAAATATTCCACATTCCTTTGTATTGAGCCAGTTATGTTGTAATTTTGCGTGCAAATGACGTAGAAATTATGGAAAAGAGACTTTTCACTATGGTTGTGATGTGCTGGCTGGCTGCAGCATTGCCGGCTCAAAGAAAGTACATCACTTATGAGGAATTCGGCGCAGTGGGAGACGGCGTCCATGACGACCAGAAGGCTATCGTGGCAGCTCATAAAGCAGCCAACGAAAGAGGGCTGCCCGTACGCGCTGCTGACGACAAGACCTACTACATAGGCAGGGGAAGTGAGGTGGCCATAATCCAGACAGATGTGGATTTCGGCAAGGCGCATTTCATCATTGACGACGTGGTGACCGATAACTACAGGGCACCCATCTTCCGCGTGGAATCCACACTAAAGGCCATCGAGATCAGGGATGTGCACCAACTGCGGAAGGAGCAGAAGGAATTGGGCGTAAGGTTGCCTGCCCGCAGCCTGGTCGTCGTGGATAACAAGAATAAGATGGTCTATATCCGCTATGGACTCAACCAGAACGGCGGCACGCCGCAGAAGGAGGTCTTCATCGCAGACAAGAAAGGGCGTATAGACAGCCGCTCCCCTATTACATGGGATTATGACGAGATAACTCACATGACGGCCTTCCCGATAGACAAGAAGACACTCACCATCAGGGGCGGTACCTTCACCACGATAGCCAACCAGGCTGAATCCAAGTATAACTATCACGGACGCGGATTTGATATAAACAGGTCTAACGTGCGAGTGGAGAAGATGACTCATCTGGTAAAGGGCGAGGCCGACCACGGGGCACCCTACAGCGGCTTCCTCACATTCAACTACTGCGCCGATGTGGTTGTAACCGACTGCCTGCTGACGCCCCACAAGACCTACCGTACCATCGGAAGTGCAGGCAAGCCCGTCTCAATGGGTTCCTATGACATGACAGCCGGTAATTGCGTGAATGTCCTCTTCGAGCACGGACGGCAGACCATAGACATTGACGACGGCGCCTACTGGGGACTCTTCGCCTCCAACTTCTGTAAAGACCTGCGTATGAACGACATGGTCATCTCTCGCTTCGATGCCCACATGGGTGTGGCAAACGTCACACTCACTAATTGCACCTTTGGCTATATGGGCATCCAGACCATCGGCTTTGGCACCATGCTCGTCAAGAACTGCGAGGTACACCGCAACACTTTCATCTGGCTTCGCGACGACTACGGCAGCACCTGGGACGGTGATATCATCATAAAGGATTGTACATTAAAGCCTATGAGGGACGAGAGAAGCCTTACCCTTATCTCAGGTTCCAATCCCGGCACGCACGATTTCGGCTATGTCTGCCATCTGCCTCGTCGAGTACTGGTAGAAAACCTGACTGTCGATGACTCCTCTATCACCAACAGTTCCTATTCGGGCCCCAGCGTATTCAACGATTTCCACCGTCACGGTACGGCATCTGAACTGCTACCCTATCCCCCAACCGAGGAAGTGCAGGCGAAGAACGTCCGCGTGGCCAGCAACAAACAACTGAAGCTATCCTCTAACACACAATTGTTCAGAGACACCAAGATGACGCTGACGTCCAAATAAATATCAACGTCATTCAACTCTCCTTTGTCGATAACGAACAGGACGGATCGAGTTGCGAGCGCAGAGGGCCTCACTTCACCGGCCCGCCCCTTCAGTCGTCTGGCTGGTCAAAGAACACGGCGTTCACAAGGGCGTTGTCGCCCGAAACGAAGCTGGCCGTTACGCGAACTGAGTGGTCACATGCGAAGACCAGATATGCGCCGCCCGTCATATCGGTGAGGCGCACAGAGGGGGCTATCTGGTTCAGCGTCTGCAGGTCGAAGATGTCCACCACAAAGTCCCTTTCTCCCTTGTCGCAGTCGGCATAATAGA
>JAILKU010000124.1 GCA_024693505.1 Bacteroidaceae bacterium
TTATATATAATATTATTATTATAAATTTATTATATATATAATATATATATATATAATATATACATAATACATATATTTCTTCATACTTTCTGAGGTGATAACGTAACAAGTATATGATGAATAGAGATAGAATCATCAATTATTATCATAAAATAGACGCAAAAATGCCTGCCTGTACCCTCCCTTCCCGATAGGCAATGCGCGAAAACCCGCTCCCACAAAGGAACTGTCTTTTTCTGCAGCGGAAGCAAACGCGAAAAATTAATTGTCCTAATTGTCCTAAATGTCCCAGCTGCCAAAACAGGTGGTACCGGATTCGCCGTATTGCCCTGTTTACGGGATTTCTCAGCTCAACTCCTTGAACAACGTGGCATGGCGCCAGCATTCCCCGCCCTTTTGAGGGGGAATTGCCCAGGAGGAGGGGAGAAGGGGAGCGCCTTGGAAGTTGGGAAATAGCGCAATCTCTTGAACGCATGGAGCAGCGAGGAAAGAGGCTAGGAGCAGGAGGAAAGGGCGCTAGGAGCAGCGAGGAAAGGAGGTTAAGAGCAGCGAGCAAGGGTGATAGAAGCAGGAAGCAAGGGGGCTAGGAGCAACGAGCAAGGGCGTCAACGCCCTGCAAGGGCATCAAGCACATAGCCCAGGGCATCGCCCTGGGTAGGTTGACATGCATGTGTTTCGCCCTGAATGGGCATAAGCTCTACCTGTTTCATTGCGCTTTTGCCCCTGTAGGGCGCTCCCGTCTACACATTACATATACCCAGGGCGATGCCCTGGGCTAGGAGCTGCTGGCCCTTCAGGCCGGTAGGAGAACATCATTTGCATTTTTGCATTTTTGCATTTTTGCATTTGCAAATTTCCCATTTCGCTATTTAATCATTCCTTTGGATTATAGGCTTGGAATCTTCCGTGCTGTGTTTTCAGGTGTTAGTCTTCCCTCCGTTCAGTCTGATGTTTCTTTTCAGTCCCTCGTATCGGGCTCGTCTGACGGCGCTCTCGCGGAAGAGGGTGTCGTATTGCTCGGGTGTCAGGTGCTGCCAGTCTCGGGGCGTCATGCCCAGCAGCTCGGGGCTTGCCCGGAACTCCTGCCTCGGTGCGCCGGATGGCGCGTGGAGGTGGGGACAGGCGCGCAGACAGCGGTCGCAACCGTAGAAGCACTCGCGCAGATGGGGCGTTGCCCAGGCGGGCATCTCTTCCTGGCGCGACTCGATGGTGAGGTAGCTCAGGCAGCGGCGGGCATCCATGCCGTCCTCGCTGATGGCGCCGGTGGGGCAGGCGTCGATGCAGCGCCGGCAGCTGCCGCAGGGACTGGTCTCGTTCAGGGGCGTGTCGTAGGCATCGGCTTGCTGGGTGCAGAACAGCTCGCCCAGGAAGAAAGCGGAGCCCTGGCGCGGAATGACCAGCTGGGTGTGGCGCCCGATGAAGCCCAGACCGGCCTGCCATGCCCAGTACTTCTCCAGTACGGGTGCGGTATCGACGAAGCAGCGTCCCTCGCCTCCTATCGCCTCCATGAGCTGGTGAAGCAGGCGGCGCATAACGGTATGGTAATCCTCTCCTTGGGCATACCAGGCCAGCCCCGGTTGTGTGGGCTCGCCGCCGGGATGGTAGCTGAGGGCCACCGAGACGATGGTTTGCACACCCGGGACGAGAAGCGAAGGGTGGAAGCGCAGGTCGCAATGGTTCTGCAGGTAGCTCATCTGGCCGTGACGCCCCTCCGAAATCCACTGCTCGTACCGGACTGCCCATTCAGTCGGCACATCGTGAGGACGAGCCAGCCCGCAGGCGGAAAAGCCCAGGCGATGTGCCTGGGCCTTTACTGCTTCACTATTCAAGAGTCCTGAACTCATACCCCTTTTTCCAAGTTCATAGTCAATTGCTCATTGTCCATTGCTCATTGTCCATTGTCCATTGTCCATCGCTCATTGTCCATTGCTTTGCTATTCGATGGTCCTGAACTCATACCCCTGTTCCGTGAGCCACTGAAGGGCAAGGGGCAGGATGTGCTTCAGCTTGTCGATGCTCTTGAGCGAGTCGTGGAAGGTGATGATGCTGCCGGGCCGCGTATAGCGCTTAACGTTATGGAGCACGTCCTCGGCGGTGAGGAGGCGGCTGTAGTCGCGCGTCACAACATCCCACATTATTACACGATATCCGCAATGGCGCAACACCTTGTACTGCATAGGGCGCATCCATCCGCGGGGCGGGCGGAAGAGGTCGGTGCGGAGGAGCTCGCCCGCCTGCTTGACGTTGGCCAGGTAGTTCCAGCTCTTCCATCGGAAGCCCCCGATATGGTTGAAGGTGTGGTTGCCGATGCGATGTCCGCGGCGGCGCACCTCGGCGAGCAGGTGGGGGTACTTCTGTGCGTTGTCGCCGACCATGAAGAAGGTGGCGCGCGCACCGAAGCGCTCCAGGACGTCCAGGATGAAGGGCGTGGCCTCGGGGATGGGTCCGTCGTCGAAGGTCAGATATACGGCCCTCTCATGACGGTCCATCCGCCAGATGGCATGGGGGTAGAGCCAGCGCAGGAACCTGGCGGGTTGCTCGATGATCATTCGCCGGCGTCCTCTTCGGGCAGTTCCTCGTCCCAGTCGGCGAAGTCGTCGCTGTCGATCTCAACGGGTGCCTCGCCGGGCTCTGCGGCATGCTGCCCCTGTCCAGAAGCGGAGTAGAGGCGCGTCTGCAGCGCGGTGCTGTAGGCCTCTATCTTCTTGGTCAGCTCACCGGCCTTCGGGCTCTTGGCCTTGGCCAGCACATCGGCCATCCGGGGCAGCTCGTAGAAGTTGTAGAGGCATTCCTCGTCGTTCAGGAGCAGCATGTGGTCGGGCATGCTGAGGTACCACTCGATATATTCGCCCACGGTCTTGGCCATAGGCAGGATGATGTTCTCGGTCTGCTGGACATCGCCCAGGTCGGCCCAGATGCGAGCCAGGTCGAGCGACCCGCAGGCGAAGCTGTGGGGCAGGGCGGAGGCGGGAACGGCCTTCTCGGCGTAGGCGACGACGCGGGCGGCCTTGTCGTACTGTCCCTCGCTCCAGAGGGCGGTGGCGAGCTGCGAGAAGAGGCGGCGGTGGGTGATGCACATCCGGCGCACGGTCTCGTCGAGATAGATGCCCGGCTTGTCGAGCCCGCCGAAGGTGAAGCGCGTCATCAGGTTCTCATACATCTTCTCGGTATCGATTTTCTTGCCGCTCTTCTCCGTATCGAAGGGTGTGATGCGGTCGGCCAGTCCTTCGCGCACGAAGTTCTTGCCCAGGTTGCCGTAGTTGGAGGGTCCGACGCTGATGGCCACGTAAAGCGGGCGCTCCCAGTTGCACTGGGCCAGCATCTCGTACATCATCAGCTCGCTCTTGTAGACGGCGCGCTTGCCCTTCAGGCTAATGTGCATCACATCGGGGATGCTGTCGCCGGCAATCATCATTCCGCTGCGGCGCACTGCCTCCTTATCGACGGTCACGACGATACTGTCGGTGGGGAAGATGCGCAGGTCGGGGTTGTCGCTGAGTACCCACTTGTCCATGATGTTCTTCAGTTCGTAGGGGTTGTCGCCCAGCATCTCGCGCATGGCCTCGGGATCGTCCTTATAGTAGTCTATGACCTGCTTGAGGGCATCGGGCCTGACGCTGATGCCCTCGCGGGTTCCGGCTACGTACTGCAGGCGGTTCCAGTGGATGGGCACGGCGGGGCTGTCGTAGGAGGGACGCTTCATCTGGTCGATGTACCAGTCGGTCTGCAGGTAGCTGAGGTTGCAGACGCGGGCATCGGTGCGCACGCCCTCGACCTCCTGATTGTACCAGAGGGGGAAGGTGTCGTTGTCTCCGTTGGTGAAGATGACGGGATAGCGCGTCTGGTCGAGGCTCTGCAGGTAGTTGGCGCCGAAGTCGCGGCAGGTGTAGCGCCCGCTGCGGTCGTGGTCGTCCCAGTTCTGGGCGGACATCTGGATGGGGATGACGAGGCAGAGCAGGCTCAGGGCTGCGCAGAGGGTCTCGCTCTTGAGCAGGCGCTGCAGGAGGGAGGCTATAGCGGCAACACCAAGGCCGCACCAGATGGCGTAGGCATAGAAGGAGCCGGCGTAGGCGTAGTCGCGCTCGCGGGGCTGCAGGGGCGTCTGGTTCAGATAGACGACGATGGCCAGGCCCGTCATGAAGAAGAGGAAGAAGACGATCCAGAACTGCTTCTGTCCTTCGTCGTTATTCTTCTCCGTATTGCGGTAGAGCTGCCAAAAGAAGCCCAGCAGGCCCAGCAGCAGAGGCAGGCAGTAGTAGATGTTGTGGCCGGGGTTCTCGCGCAATTCGCTGGGGAGCTTGCTCTGGTCGCCCAGTCGCATATTGTCCAGGAAGGGTATGCCCGAGAGCCAGTTGCCGTGCTCCCACTCTCCGTTGCCCTGGATATCGTTCTGCCGGCCTGCGAAGTTCCACATGAAATAGCGCCAGTACATGAAGTTGACCTGGTAGCTCAGGAAGAAGCGCAGGTTCTCGAGCATGGTTGGCACCTTTACGTTTATCATCTCGCCGCAACGGTCGTAGGGAACGGTATTTCCCTTCACGCCGCCCATCCAGCTCTCGTAGGCCTGGACATGTTCCTGGCGGTCGCTGAACATGCGGGGGAAGAGCATGTTCTGGGCATAGATGTACTTGGTGTCGTAGCGCTGAATCTCGTATCGGTCGGGCTCGTCGGCGCTGGCCTTCTCCTTGCGCTGATAGACGGGAGCGCCCTGCTTGCTCATAGGCACGCAGTACTGGCCGTCGATGCGCAGCTTCACCTGGCTCGTATAGGCCTGTCCGTAGAAGAGGGGATAGTCGCCGTACTGCTCGCGGCTCAGGTAGGTGCGCAGGGTGAAGATGTCCTCGGGCGAGTTCTGGTCCATAGGTGTGTTGGCCGTGGAGCGGATGACGATGAGGGCGTATGAGCTGTAGCCCACCATAATCATGAGCATGCAGAGCAGGCTGGTGTTCATCACCCGGGCTGAAATCAGATGCTCTCCGCCCTGCTGACGACTGAGCAGCAGGAAGAGGGCGGCCAGAATGACGATGCCGATGACGAGGCTCGTCCAGCCGAAGCTGTAGAAGGGGATGCCCAGCATGCCTACACTCACCAGATAGGATATGTTCATGCGCAGGCGGTTCTGCTGGCGAACGGTCTCCCACAGGCTCCACAGGACAACGCCGATGAGCAGGATGATATAGACGAAGACGCCCGTATTGAAGGGGCATCCCAGCTGGTTCACGAACAGCAGCTCGAACCATCCGCCCACCTTCACGATGCCCGGCACGATTCCGTAGAGCACCACAGCCACCAGCACAGCGCTGCCGCACAGGGCAAGGAGGGCGCCGCGAGCCGTTGCATTGGGCGTTCGGCGGAAGTAGTAGATGAGCACAAGGGCCGGCAGGCACAGCAGGTTCAGCAGATGGACGCCGATGCTGAGACCCGTCAGGTAGGCGATGAGGATGAGCCAGCGGTCGCTTCCCGGCTCGTCGGCGTGGTCCTCCCACTTCAGCATAAGCCAGAAGACGACAGCCGTGAACAGGCTACTGTAGGCATACACCTCGCCCTCGACTGCCGAGAACCAGAAGGTGTCGCTGAACGTATAGATGAGGGCGCCCACCAGAGCGCTGGCCTCAACCGTGATAAGCTGTCCGAGGGTCTTCACCCGTCCGTCCTCGCCCACCAGCTTGCGGGCCAGGTGGCTGATGCTCCAGAAGAGGAACATGATACAAGCGGCGCTGAAGAGCGCGCTCATCGTGTTCACCATCCGCGCCACTTGCGAAGGGTCGCTCACGAATTGGCTGAACAGATTGGCTGTCAGCATGAAGAAGGGTGCCCCAGGCGGGTGTCCCACCTCCAGCTTATAGGCGGTTAGGATGAACTCCGGGCAGTCCCAGAAACTGGCCGTCGGCTCTATCGTGCTGCAATAGACGAAAGCCGCCACGGCGAATGTAATCCAACCCATCAGGTTGTCAACAAGTCTGAACTGTTTCATTGTTTATTTTGGTTCTTTTTCTGATTGTTTCCGCTAAAACGGCTGCAAAGGTACGATTAAGCGAGAGATAATGCAAATAAAACTGCGTTTTAATTTGCTTGTGATTTCATCTTCGTCTGTCACGACTCGGAAAAGTCGAAATAAATTTCACTTTTCGCTCGCTGTTCCATCCGTTCCGAGCGATAGTACTTTCGGGCGCAGCTCAAAGGTGCGATTAAGCGAGCAATAAACAAAATAAACCGTGTTTATTTATGATAATCCGAGCGATAGTACTTTCGGGCCGCCATTATTTTCTCGTCCAGACCTTGTGGGGAGCTGTTCCCCTGCTGACGATTGGCACGTCTGCATCGGCCTCCAGGGCATTCAGCTCGCGGGATGCAATGGAGCGCGACAGACCGTTCAATGAGGCGTATTCCGAAAGGGTGATGATGCCGTTCCTGTCGATGTGCTGGAGGGCGCGGGCTATGCGTTCCCCGAGGCTGAAACTCTCCTGCCGCAGCTGAACGACGCCAGGCGAGTGGCGCTCCAGTTCTGTAGCCCTGCGCAACTGCTTTACGAACTGTGCGTCGGGCTTGAAGTTCAGCGAACGGACTTCAACGTGGCGATAGTTCATCGGGTCGTCTTCGTCTTTCATCTTGTTGCCCTTCTTGTCTGCGTAGCTCAGCGAAAGGGAGAACGTTCCGATGCCGTCCAGCTTTACGGTATGCCCGCTTGAGAGCCAGCTCGTCATCGCCTCCTGCAGGGTCTCTATGACGCCTTTTACCACACCGCTGCTGAAGGGCGAGCCGGTTCCCAGGGTGTACTTTATGAGGTCGTCCAGCGACTTCTGCGAATAGGTTGTCATTTTCGGGTAAACGACCTTCTCGCCCTTTGCGTTCAGGTCTTTCATTTCTTTCAGGATGTACTGTGCCATAGTGCTTTATGTCTTTTTATTCGGTTATGTCTTGTCTTTGTCCGCCGGCCTTCTTTTTTCGTTTTGACCGTCGGTTGGGAAAAAGTTGCCCGCAGCCTTCGTTTTTTTGTCCGCCGGCTTGGGAAAAAGTTTCTTCCCCTGGGTGTATTTTATATTTCACGGCGCGAAACGTACGTCTCTCGACGCGAAATATACGTCTCTCGACGTGAAACGTACGTTTCGCGCCGTGAAACATAAATTTTCTGCTGCAAAGATAACATTTTTTCCGGCATCGCCCAACGTTTTTCCCGTGATATTTTCAAAACTTGATATTATTTCCACCAATCTCTTCCCGTTCTCGGAAAAAAGTGCTAACTTTGTCCCCTGAAATGAATGCGTATCTCATAGCAGCGGCATCGTCGGGGAGCGGAAAGACTACGCTCACGATCGGACTTCTCCGGGCATTGGCCCGCAGAGGGCTCGGCGTGCAGCCCTGCAAGTGCGGGCCCGACTATATCGACACGCAATATCACCAGATAGCCTGCGGAAGGGCCAGCTACAACATTGACCCCTGGATGCATTTGGGCAGCAGGGTTAAGCCTGCGGAGCAGCTGACCGTCATAGAGGGCTGTATGGGACTGTTCGATGGCGCCGACGGTTCGGCAGGCAGCAATGCCGATGTGGCCGGGCACCTGGGCGTTCCCGTCATTCTTGTAGTTAATGCCCGCAGTATGGCCCACAGCGCTGCGCCCCTGCTCTACGGCTATCTTCACTATCGTCCGAACTTGCGTTACGCGGGCGTTATATTTAATAATGTAGGCAGTCCCCGTCATGCTCAGATGCTTCGTCGGGCCGCCGGCGAGGTGGGTTTCCCCGTTCTGGCCTGCATCCCCCGGCGGACAGACTTCAGCATGCCCAGCCGCCACCTGGGGCTTGACCTCTCGGAGCGCAGTCGCATAAGTCGTTTGGCCGACCTCGTGGCCGACGAGCTGGAGGCGCATCTGGATTGGGACATACTGGGGCTTCCTGCGAAATCGGACATTCAGCTGCAGGCGGAAAGTCTGGAGCAGAGTCCTCATTCCGGCCGTCCGCTGCTCATCTATGTGGCGCGCGACGAGGCGTTCAGCTTCATCTATCAGGAGACGCTCGACCGTCTCCGGGCTTTGGGAACGCTGCGCTTCTTCTCTCCGCTGGCCGACGAGACAGTGCCTCGCGAGGCCGACTTTGTCTACCTGCCCGGCGGTTATCCCGAGTTCTTCCTTCCGCGGCTGGCCGGGAGCCGCGCCACGATGGAAAGCCTGCGCCTTACCGGTGCCCGCATCCTGGCCGAATGTGGCGGAATGATGTATCTGGCCCGCCGTATTGACGATGCGCCGATGACCGGACTGCTTCCGTTCGGCACGACGATGCAGAATGCGCGGCTCCATCTGGGCTATCGCACGTTGAAGAGACCCGACGGTACAGAGCTTCGAGGGCATGAGTTTCACTATTCCTGCATCGTGCCTAGAGAAACTGGGAAGCCCTGTAATCCCGACGGATCAGGCTTCTCCTCGGTCGGTGACGGGGCTCTTGCCACAAGGCCCTTCCTGGACGCTCAGGGCAGGCCTGACGAGACCGGCCTCTTTTGCACGGAGCGCATCATCGCCAGCTATGTGCATTGGAGTCCGGAAGCGATTGTCGAACTGTTCACACAAGAGAAATGGAAATTATGAAAGCAATTTGTGGTTTTATAGCGCGTTGGATGGGGCTTCTGGTTCTGCTCCTGGCCCTCTTCTCCCTCCTCTTCCCGGGCCTTCTCTCGCAGGTGGGCACTTGGGTCATCAATCCTATGCTGGGACTTATCATGTTCGGTATGGGACTGACACTCAACGCCCGCGACTTCCGCATCGTCCTGAGCCGGCCGAAGGATGTGCTCATCGGCTGTCTGGCGCAGTTCACGGTAATGCCCCTTGTGGCCTGGGTCTTGGTGCGCCTCTTCCGCCTGCCGGCCGACCTGGCGCTGGGTGTCATCCTGGTGGGCTGCTGCCCGGGCGGTACGGCTTCCAACGTGATTACCTATCTGGCGGGCGGCGACCTGGCCCTCTCTGTTGGCATGACTGCTACCAGCACATTGCTGGCGCCTGTGCTGACGCCGCTACTGACCTGGCTGATGGCCGGGACCTATGCGCCTGTTGATGCCTGGGGCATGCTGCAGTCCATTCTCTATGTCGTTATCGCGCCTATCCTGGGCGGCTTGCTCCTGCAAAGGCTTCTGCCTCGGTTCACTCAGAAGGCAGTAGCTTATCTGCCGGCCTTTTCCTCGTTGATGATAGCGCTACTCGTTTCCATCATCGTAGCGCACAATGCTCCCCGACTGCTTACTGGTGGCTGGCTGGTCATTCTGGTCGTTGTGCTGCATAACATGAGCGGATTGGGGCTCGGCTATGCCTTGGGACGGCTGCTGGGCCTCTCGCATCCGAAACGAGTGGCCGTCAGCGTAGAGGTGGGGATGCAGAACAGCGGCTTGGCCTGTTCGCTGGCCACGTTGCACTTCGCGGCCTTCCCGCTGGCTCCCATCCCTGGGGCCATTTTCAGCGTCTGGCATAATATCAGCGGCGCGCTCGTAGCCCGGTTGTACGGCAGGCCCTGACTTGCTCCGCAGTCCGATTGATCAATCCGTTGCCATCTTTCTGACGGCCTTGATGTATTCCTCGGTATGCCGGGCATAGGAGTCGTTATGCCCGCAGTCCGTCGTTATCCATAGCTGTTTGGGACCGGGCTTGGCCTCGTAGAGCGGTTGTACCATCCACGAAGGAACGAAGTCGTCCCGGTCTCCGTGAATGAAAAGCATCGGGTAGGGGCAGCGGGCCACCTGCCGAAGCGGGCTGTTCTGCCCGAAGCTCCAGCCATAGCGCAGGCGGCAGATCAGGCTGGCTACATACTGCAAAGGGAAGGGCGGCAAATGAAAGTCCTGCCGCAGCTCGTAGGCAAACTCGTCCCAGGCGCTGGTGTAGCCGCAGTCTTCCACAAAACGGATATCGCGAACAAACGAAGGCATCGGCTCACCCGAAACGTTCATCGTGGTGGCTGCTCCCATTGAGATGCCGTGCACAACGAAGGAGTCGCACCTCATCGTCTCGTTCCCCATCTGCATCCATCTCAGGACATCGAGGCGTTCCTTCCATCCCATACAGATAGTCTGTCCCTCGGAAAGTCCGTGGGCATGAAGGTCGGGCAGGATAACATGGAACCCCAGCTGCTGATGATAGATGCGGGCGATGTGGAGAAACTTGATGGGCGTGTCGCGCCATCCGTGAAGCACCAGGGCTACGCGGTGGACAGGCAGCGAATCGGCTGAGAGAATGTAGTAGGCATGATGGTGTTCGCCCGAGGGCATGACGAGGAATGTGTCGCGCAGGGCTTCGGCTTGTTGCAGGCTATCCAGCCAAGCCACCGCTTCCGGATGATTGCTCCGGAAATCGGCAAAGTGCGATTCGGTATTGAAACGGTCCGGATCGGGCGCCAGGGCGTAGTTCAGCATATAGAACGATGCATCGATGAGGACAGCCAGTATAAGGGCAACGACAACGAAGAGAGAGACGAGGATGTGCTTTTTCATATACGAATAATAATGCCCATTCTCTCGCTGGTATGGAGGGAATGGGCGATAATTGTGTTACTGACGTCCAAAAGCCTTGTCGCAGAAGTCCAGGTAGCAGCTCCAGTCGTAGGGCAACTGGTTGTGCGACCCGCTGCGGATGTGATAGGCTACGCGTTCCGTCATAACCGGTTGGTTGACGGCAGGCATCTCAGGCGAGGACAGGCCCTTAAGGCCATAAAGTGCGTAGACGGGCGAGGCGTAGTAGGCGGATAGGTACTCGCCCTTCTGGTCGGCCCAGTTGTCTTCCTCGGCGCTGGCTACATAGAGGTGACGTGGTGCCACTAAAGCTGTAAGCATGTGCTGGTCGAAGGGCATGGCCTGTTCATTGTTCGCATACTGCGAGAAGTTGCGGCAGAACCAGTGAGGGAAGGTCTTGGTGATAAAGGCTACCGTCTCGCCATAAGCCCTCTTGGACAGAGCTGCGCCGCCACATCCCGACTCGTTGGAGATAACTACCTGGAAGCGCTCGTCCTGTGCACCAGCCCACAACGCAGCCTTGCCCAGACGGGAAAGACCGGCGATGGCCAGCTGTTTGCGGTTGGCCCAGGGCTGACGAACTACCCAGTCGGCAATGCGGCTACTGCCCCATGCCCAGGCTCCGATGGCCTGCCAGCGACTGCCGGCATCGCCTGTTTCAGGAAAAAGAGCCGTAACGCCTAGTGGCTCCCCCTCGGGGTAGTCCGGGTAAATGTCCTCAAAGCACATTGTTACCAAGGCATATCCGCGGTCGATAATCTGTTCCAGCGGCCAAGGAGCGACATGACCTCCTTCTGCCCAGCGGGGCAGGGGGTCGTGAGGATGCAGAGGTCGTGTGAAGGCGGGGGAACGCATGAGGTCCTGACCTTCAAGTACGTTGTGATTGCCCTGGAAGTTATACTCGATGAAGACCGGTACGCGTCCCTTCCGATTGTTGGGTACGTATGCCGCCAACAGCGCCTTTACCTCCCGGCCCTGACCGGAGAAGGTGAACATGACCTGCTGCGAAGTGGCCTTTCCGCCCAGAGCCTGCGGGTCAGTGGCAAGTACCTCGTAGGTGGTCTTCACCTTTTCGTCAGGCGTTACGCCATATTCCTGCTCGCTGATGAGCCGCAGCACCTCGGGCCTGCGTTTCTTTTCCCACTGACGGCGGGTGGTGACCATTGTGCCGTCCTGGCAGGTGAGTACTTCGGGCAGGGTGAAACGCGGCACCTTGGCCTCGTCATAGTTTGCGGCGTTCTGGCTCTGAACACGGACGGTGCCGAGTGTCAGGAAGGCCAGGAAAAGGGCTGGAAAGGTTCTGTTTCGTGTCATGGGCTAGTGGTTATCGGTGTGATGAACTTTATTCCTGAGTTGGTGCTTCAGCAGCACGGAAGTTCTCGAGGTCCTCAACCTTGAAGTTCTTGATATAAGCGGCCTTGCCAGCAACGTCCTCCTCGGTCATGCGTACGTAGACGTTGGCAGACTTCTGGAAGAGCTCTGGGCAAGTGGCTGCATCGCGGATGATGAGCAAGGACATCACGAGCTCGGCGGTCATGTCGTATAGACGACGGGCCAGGAAATCGAGAGCCTCCTGGTTGTCGAGGGCCTTCACATTAGCGAGAGCTTCCTCGTAGACGGGGATGAGCTTCTCTACATGAGCCTTCAAAACAGTGTCAGAGTCAGCAGGCAGGGCAGCCAGCATATCTTTAATATTGTTCAGCATGGTGCCGTTGGTAATGTAGCGGATGGCTGCAACAACCTGAAGCTGTGTGGTTCCCTCGTAGATGGAGAAGATACGGGCATCGCGGAACAGGCGCTGGCTCTTGTACTCCATGATAAAGCCCGAACCGCCATGGATGGAGATAGCATCGTAGGCATTCTGGTTGGCGTACTCGGAGTTCATACCCTTGGCCAGCGGCGTGAATGCATCGGCCAGACGCTGGAACTTCTTGCACTCCTGCTTTTCCTCTGGAGTTAGCTTGCGGTCGCGCTCGATGTCCTCGAGACACTTATAGACATCCACGTAGCAAGCAGTCTCGTAGAGTAGTGAACGGCCGGCATCGAGCTTGGCCTTCATGCGGGAAAGCATGTCATAGACAGCGGGGAAGTTGATGATCTTATCACCGAACTGCTGTCGCTCCTTGGCGTAAGCCAGACCCTCATTGTAGGCTTCCTGCTCAACACCTACCGACTGTGCGGCGATACCCAGACGGGCACCGTTCATCAGAGCCATCACATACTTGATAAGGCCCAGACGGGTGCTTCCGCAGAGCTCGGCCTTAGCATTTTTATAGGTCAGCTCACAGGTTGGCGAGCCGTGGATGCCCAGCTTGTACTCGATGTGACGTACATCAACACCGCCCTGGCGCTTGTCGTAGATGAACATTGACAGACCGCGTCCGTCCTTGGTGCCCTCTTCAGATCGGGCCAGTACGAGGTGGATGTCGCTGTCACCATTGGTGATGAAACGCTTCACACCGTTCAGACGCCAGCAGTTCTCCTTCTCGTCGAAGGTGGCCTTCAGCATGACGCGCTGCAGGTCGGAACCGGCATCGGGCTCAGTCAAGTCCATTGACATACCCTCACCGGCGCAAACACGGGGGATATACTTCTGGCGCTGCTCCTCTGAACCGAATTCATAAAGCGTGTCGATACACGACTGCAGGCTCCAAATGTTCTGGAAACCGGCATCCGCAGCCGAAATCATCTCACTCAGCATGGAGAACACTGCGTTAGGCAGGTTCAGACCTCCGTAACGACGAGGCATGGAGACACCCCACAGCCCAGCCTTACGGGTGGCGTCAAGGTTCTCGTAAGTCTTAGAGGCATAGATCATACGGCCGTTCTCGAGGTGCGGACCTTCCAGGTCGACGCTCTCAGAGTTTGGCTCGATGATGTTGGCAGCCACGTCGCCGGTGATGTCGAGAATCTGCTTGTAGTTCTCGATGGCATCGCCCAGGTCAACGGGAGCGTAGTCAAATTCTTTCGCATCAGCGAAACCCTTTTCTTTCAGCTCGACGATACGAGCCATCAGGGGGTGGTTCAAGTAGAACCCGATCTCAGGATGATCGCTATAATAGTTTGCCATAATTATTCTTTGTTTTTTTCTATCCTTCTTG
>JAILKU010000146.1 GCA_024693505.1 Bacteroidaceae bacterium
TAGCAATCTTTTACTTCATCATCTGCAAAATGAATTGGGAAGATAGAAGACATCATCTGCGAGCTAGGGGAGTGGAGTGGGGAGGTCTATCTTCTCCACCCTGCGCTGGTGCCTGCCGCCCTCAAATGTTGACGTGAGAAAAACATCTACAATGGCATCCGCCTCTTCGGGCGTGATGAAACGGCCGGGCAGGGCCAGAATGTTTGCATCATTGTGGCGACGGGACAGGCCGGCAATCTCGGGCGTCCAGCAGAGAGCCGCTCGAATGCCGCGGTGCTTGTTGAGCGTAATACTGATGCCCTCTCCGCTGCCGCAGACGGCAATGCCCCGGCTCACCTCTCCGTTCTGTACGGCCCGAGCCAGCGGATGGGCATAGTCAGGATAGTCGCAACTTTCAGTGCTGTGTGTGCCGAAATCCTTGTAAGCCAGTCCGTGCTCGTCGAGGTAGGTCTTTATGTGCTCCTTCAGCGGAAAACCTGCATGGTCGCTGGCCAGTCCGATAATCTCTGTTTCCACGTTTTTCAATTTCAGGTCCTCCTTTGCTTAGTAATACTCGATGGTTCTGCTCAGCGAGCTAGTGTTTACGGTACCGTCCGGTCCATCGATGAGAATCATGTACTCCTCATTGTATGACGTCCAATTGCCGTGTGAGTCATACAGGTAGGTCCACTTCGTCGGACGGGTCCAAGGGCGTTCGCTGTTCTCGTTCTCCCGCTCGAGCAGCTCCGTCAGCTCACCTGTGTTGTTGTCGTAGCTCCACTCGCGTGCAAAAGTGAAGCCGAAGAACGCATCAATGGGCTTACCTTCCTTGCATGTCCACTTCAGTGGGTTGATGTATCGGTTCTCGCTTGCGGAGTACTCCGTCAGTCCCGACGCGCCGTCCACCTTGAGCGGCATGCCGTTCGCGCGCCACTCGATAGATGTTATCGTGTTGTTCTCGTTTATCGCGCCGGAGTATGGATACTGGCCATTGTATGTGATTGGATTAAAACTATACTTGACGTCACTATCCTCTTCCCGGTTTCCTTCCTCGTCCGTCGTATAGCTTGTGTAGCTAACAACCAGCTGTCCAGCCTCATTGAAGTTATAGTCGTAAGTGGAGTAACTCCCCGAGTTGTGTAGGACGGAACTTTCTATGCGCTTTGAGAGTCCCTTTCGCATGTCATCAAGTGGTTCGCGGTGTTCCGGCCCCAGGTAGTTGACGAAGGTCCGGCTGTCGAAGTTATAGGGGTCAACCCATACGTATTTGTCACCGTTGTTGTACTCGTACTCTGTGGTCTCTATTGTACTCCAGTTGTCTATCTCGTTGCCGCCCTTCTGCGTCACTCGTCCGTAAACTTTTTTGATCAGACGGCCCTTGCTGTCGTAAGTGTACCAGGTGCACCATTCGGGGAACTTGCTGTTGGGGTCAATCGAGCGGGAATAGGTGAGATGTCCTGCCTCGTCGTATTCATATACGGTGTGATAGCTGGAGTTGAAGTGCCAGCTCTTCACTTTTCCGCGCAGTCCGGACTTCTCGCGGTCTGTGCGCTCCCAATAGTTGGTCTCGTACCAAGACTCCGGAGTCAGCTTGTCATTGTTGCCTGGCTTCTCGGGATCTGTCGGATTCTCGGGGTTCTCGGGGTCTGTCGGCTCTTTGGGACCCGGAATGTCATCATCGCCGCACGCAGCAAATGAAATCAGGCAAATGGCAATTAGCGATACCGTCTTCAAATTGGCAAACATAAAATTCTTTTTTGTGGTGTTCATATTACTTGTTGAGATAGGGGTTTGGCGAACGAAGTAAATTAATTTATTGTTGGATTTGTGTTACTTATGCATTTTTAGGCAAGCATCTCTTTCACTTGCCGGTATACGTTTTCAGCTGTGTATCCCAGCTTCTCGTCGAGCACTTTGTATGGGGCTGAGAATCCGAAACTTTCCATGCCCCAGATGCTGCTGCGCGGGTCGGCACCAAGCATGAAGCCCTGCAACGTAACGGGCAGTCCGGCTGTCAGTCCGAACACGAGGCTTCCTGCGGGCACAATAGCCTGCTGGTAGTCCGCATCCTGCTGGCGGAAGAGTCCCTCGCTGGGTACGCTGACGACACGAACTCTCAGGCCATCCTGGCGAAGCAGCTTTGCTCCGGCCTCGAGTGTGCTTACCTCCGAGCCGCTGGCCACAAGCACTACATCGGGTCGCTCGTCGCTTCCGGCAACGATGTAGGCGCCGCGCTGGGCCTGGCTGTAGTCGTTGCCTTCGGGCAGTCTCTCAATGTTCTGGCGGCTCAGTATGAGTGCGCTGGGCGTGTGCCGGTTCTCCATTGCCATCTGCCAGCATCGTGTGGTTTCGTCGGCATCAGCTGGTCGCATGACGAGCATCGAGGGACGGCCGCTGTGGTTCTTGAGTTTCTCCATGAGCCTGATTTGTGCTTCCTGCTCGACTGGCTCGTGTGTCGGTCCGTCCTCACCGACACGGAAGGCGTCGTGTGTCCAAATGAACTTAACGGGCAGTTCCATAAGTGCGGCCATACGAATAGCAGGTTTCATGTAGTCGCTGAAGACAAAGAACGTGCCGCATGCCGCTATCACGCCTCCGTGGAGTGTCATACCGATACAGCAGCAGGCCATTGTCAGTTCCGATACACCAGCTTGAAGGAAAGCTCCGCTGAAATCACCGCGCTGCAGAGCACAGGTCTGCTTCAAGAAACCGTCCGTCTTGTCGGAGTTGCACAGGTCGGCAGAAGCGCATATCATGTTGGGCACCTGTTGCGCCAGCAGTGCGAGGCATCGGCTTGAGGCGTTTCGCGTGGCATCGCCGGGTTTTTGTTCGATGCTCTGCCAGTCGATCTCGGGCAGCCGGCCCTCGAACCAGTCGGCCAGCTGTCGTGCCTGCTCAGGATTACGCTGTGCCCAGTTGTCTTCCTCTTCGTGCCGTTTCTCGACGATGCGACGAAGCTCTGCACCGCGCTTGGTGTAGAGTTCCTTCACCTCGGGGAATATAGCAAACGGCTCATCAGGGTTGCCGCCCAAGTTCTGTATTGTATTGCGATAGGCATCTCCGCCGAGTGGTGCTCCATGCGTCTTGCAGTTGCGCTCGTAGCTTGAACCATCTGCTTGGCGAGCACCTTTACCCATTATGCAATGTCCGATGATGAGCGAAGGACGTCCCTTTACAGCTTTGGCCTGTTCAATGGCAGAACGTATCTGCTCAACATTGTTGCCGTCTATTTGGAATACCTCCCATCCCATAGCACGGTACTTGGCTGCAGTGTTCTCGTTCATTACGACACGAGTTTCTGTGGATAGCTGTATGTCGTTGGCATCGTAGAACATAATTAGATTGTCGAGTCCCAGGTTGCCGGCAATGCGCGCTGCGCCAAGGCTTACTTCCTCCTGAATGCCACCGTCGCTGATATAGGCGTAGATGGTCTCGCGACTGAAAGTCGGGTTGCCAGTATGGGCGGCCAAGAACTTTGCTGCAATGGCAGCACCCACAGCGTATGTGTGGCCTTGGCCCAGGGGACCCGAGCTGTTCTCGATGCCTCGCTCATAGCATACCTCAGGATGTCCTGGGGTGGGAGATCCCCACTGGCGAAGTTGCATTACTTCGTCCATTGTAAATTTTCCTGTCAGCGCAAGTTGTGCATATAGCATGGGAGCCATGTGGCCGGGGTCGAGGAAAAAACGGTCACGGCCCTGCCACGTCGGGCAATCGGGATCGGAAATGAGATACTCACTATAGAGTACGTTGATGAAGTCTGCACCTCCCATGGCTCCGCCCGGGTGTCCACTCTTCGCCTTTTCAACCATTGCAGCAGCCAGAATGCGGATATTGTCCGCCGCACGGTTCATCGTTCTAATGTCGTTCATAGCCATTTTATTTAATAATGTGTAATTTTTCTCTTATTGTGTGCAAATATACAAAATTCTGACCAATTAACTATACGAAGATAAATCTTTTTTTCATTAATCCCCTATATGTGTTCAAATTCCCCACTTCCGAAGGTGAAAAGAAAACTCCCCCTTCCATTGAAAACATGGAAAGGGGAGACAAATTAGAGATCTGTGTATTGAATGGCGTCGGGTCAGCAGAGCTTGCGCGAACCGTCACCAATAACAACGTCGATGATGATGGGAGCCTTGCCGTACTTCTCCTTGAACTTCTCTTTAACCACCTTCTTGAAATGGTCAGCCAGTTCGTCTGCAACAAGGTTGATGGTGCAGCCGCCAAAGCCACCGCCCATGATGCGGGAACCCGTAACGCCAGTCTCCTTGGCGATGTCGTTCAGGTAGTCCAGTTCCTCGCAGCTTACCTCGTATTCCTTGCTCAGCCCATAGTGAGTCTCGTACATCATTTGTCCTACGGTCTCGTAGTCGTCCTTCTTTAGGGCGTCGCAAACGGTCAGCACACGAACTACCTCACCGATGACGTAGCGGGCGCGGCGATATTCCTCGTCGGTAATTTCGCTCTTTACCTCCTCGAGCATCTCATAGTTGGCATCGCGCAACGACTTCACTTCGGGGTGCTTCTTGCCTATGATTGAAGCCACCTTCTCGCAAGAGAGACGGCGCTCATTGTAGGGACTGCCCTTCAGTTCGTGCTTCACGCAACTGTTCACCAGAATAAGCTGGTAACCCTTCGGATTCCAGGGGAAATACTCGTACTCACCGCTGCGGCAGTCGAGGCGCAACAGACTGCCCTTCTTTCCCAGCACGCTGATGGCCTGGTCCATGATACCGCAGTTCACACCCACGTACTTGTGTTCCGTGCGCTGACCTACGCGAGCCAGTTCCATCTTCTCTATCTTATTCTCACCCCAGAGGTCATTCAGGGCAAAGGCGTATGTGCTCTCCAATGCAGCACTGGAAGACATGCCTGCACCCAGGGGAACATCGCCTGCGAAAGCGGTGTTGAATCCCTGAACGGGAACACCCAAAGCCATCATCTCGCGGCATACTCCGAAGATATAGCGTGCCCAAGAGGCGCTGGGCCCCTTCTCATCGTCGAGAGAGAACTCAGTATAGTCCTTCAGGTCAATGGAGTATGCACGAACGTTGCGTGTGCCATTGGGCTTAATCTCGGCAATGATACCTTGCTCAACAGCGCCGGGGAATACGAAACCGTTATTGTAGTCGGTGTGCTCACCAATCAGGTTGATACGGCCAGGAGAGGCATAGACAGAACCTGTGCTGCCATCGAAGTGCTTAATGAAACGACTTCTTACATCATCAATTGTTAATTTCATGATTCAGCAAATAATTTTATGTCTTGTCTTGAAAGAAAAAGATTACTCAACGGGAATGTCCTTGTTCACATTCTTGCTTCCAATAAGGCTGTAGTACAGCATGTAAACAAGCATGGCAATTACCAGCCAGTAGCTGTTCATGTAGCCGGCAGCCTTGGCAATGTACTCCTGAATCAAAGGCATAACGCCACCGCCCACAACGAGCGTCATGAAAATACCGGAAGCTTGTTCGGTATATTTGCCCAAACCCTCAACAGCCAAGTTGAAGATGCATCCCCACATGATACTGGTGCAAAGGCCGCAGAGAACCAGGAAGAGACAGCTCAGGGGAACCTGGAACATATTGAAACCGTCAGCAGCGCTGTAACCGGGCATGCTGATGGTAGCAGTCTTCGGGATGAAGATAGCAATGAGGATCAGAATGATAGCAATAGTGCTCATTGTAATCATCTGAGTGCGACTGCTAATCTTGCCGGAAATCAATGTGCTGCTGAAACGACCTACCATCATCAGCAACCAGTAGATAGCTGCAATGGCTCCACCGATAGCTACGCCGTCCTTTAATATCCCGGCACCCTTTTCGCTGGCATCAGAGAGATAGAAGATAACCTGGCTGGGGATACCAATCTCGATACCTACGTAGAAGAAGATAGCAACTGCACCCAAAACGAAGTGGCGGAAATTCCATGCACTGTGCTCATAAACCTTAGTGTTACGCTCCTGAGCGGGTTCGGGAATAGCCAAGCTTGAGATGATGATGAAAGAAATGGCGAATACGCCCATAGCGATGAAGAGCAGTGGAGATACGTCGGACATGGCGGTCTTGTCAGTCACAGTACCTACGAGTGCACCTACCAACAGAGGAGTCAGTGTACCTGTCAGAGAGTTCAGTGTGCCACCGGTCTGGATGAGCTGGTTGCCCTTATTGCCACCACCACCAAGAATGTTCAGCATGGGGTTAACAACCGTGTTCAGCATACATACGCAGAATCCGCATACGAAAGCGCCAAGCAGGTAAACATAAATAGCGGAACCCTGCAGGAACTCGAAGCTGGACAGATACTGGATGCAGATGCCGATGAAACCTACTGCAAGTGCAATGAGAGTGGTCTTTTTGTAACCAACCTTGATGAGCATCTTACCAGCAGGAATGCCCATGAACAGATAAGCTGCAAAGTTCATCATGTTACCCATCATGCCAGCCCAGTCGTACTGGTTCTTCCAGATGGTGCCGAATGGAGCAGCCATGTTGGTTACAAACGAAATCATCGCGAAGATGAAACACATTGTGATGATGGCAATTAGATTGCCGTTTTTAGATTTTTGTGCCATTAGTTTTTGATTTTAAATTTGTTAATATTTTTAATTATCAGTTTTCAATTATCAGTTATCGACTCCAAACTTATAAATCGTTTCTTGTTTGTAAACTTCACCAGGCTTAAGCATCACACTGGGGAAGTGTGGACGATTGGGACTGTCGGGGAAGTGCTGGGCTTCGAAGCAGAGGGCGCTACGACGTCCGAAGGTGGCTCCATGTGTACCGGGGAATCCATTGGCCCAATTGTCGCTGTAGAACTGTACACCGGGTTCTGTAGTATAGACTTCCATGGTTCGGCCAGAGGTGGGCTCTACAATCTTGGCGGCAAAGGTCAGCTCTCCAGGTTCATGCTTGTTCAAAACGAAGCAATGGTCATAGCCTGCACCGTTTTTGATTTGTTCGTCATCAGCGTCAATCATGTCGCCTACTGGATGGGGTTTGCGGAAATCAAACGGTGTGCCTTCAACCTTCAGGATCTCGCCAGTTGGTATGCTGTTCTCATCTATGGGAACGTAGAAGTCTGCATTAATTTGGCAGATGTTGTTCATGGCCGATGGGGTGGGGTTGGCTATGCCCGCTAATGAGAAGAATCCGTGACTTGTCAAGTTTACAACAGTCTTTTTGTTCGTCTTGGCGCGATACTCGATAATCAGTTCGTTATCGTCCGTCAAGGAGTATTTCACTGCGATGGTTAATTCGCCGGGGAATCCTTCCTCGTAATAGGCCGAGATGTATCTTAACACAAGTTCTTGAGGATTAATCTGTTCTGCATCCCATACTCTGGCGTGGAAACCAGTTGGTCCTCCGTGCAGGTGATTTGGACCATTGTTGATTGACAGATTATACCCTTTACCGTTCATAATAAATTTGCCGTGGCAGATGCGGTTGCCATAGCGGCCTATCAGTGTGCTTAGGAATGGTTCTGGACTTTCCATCAGACTCTTGATGTTGTCGTGTCCTTGTATAACATTGGCCATCTTGCCTTCCTTGTCGGGAACCATGATGGCCACTAATGCACCTCCATAATTAGTGATGCAAACTTCCATACCGTCACTATTCTTCAAGGTGTACAGGTCGGTCTGCTTGCCTTGAACTACGGCCTGAAAATCTTCTCTCTTCAAGCCGGAAATAAGTACTTCATCCATTGGCGTATAATGTTATTTTAATGCGTTTTCTCTGCAAATCTACTCAAAATTTGCGAAACGCCCAACCCTTTCGCCGAAAAAGATGAAAATATATGTGCAAAAAAGTATTAAAGTATGCTTTTTAGCATATCTGAAACGATAAAATTGCTTCCTCCTACGAATATTAAATCATCTGGAGCAGCATTTTTCATTGAAGCCCTATATGCCGTGCTAACTTTCTTGTAGGTTTTTCCTTTTAGGCCAGCTGCCATAGCCTTAGCCGCAAATTCACTGGCTGGCATGGCACGCTTAACTGATGCCTGGGTAAAGTAGTAAGTGGCATCCTTGGGTAGCATGGTCAGAATTGTACTTACGTCCTTGTCGCTTACCATACCTATTATAATATGTAGGTGTCCGTGACATTGTCGCTTAAGTTGCTCTACGGTGTACTCGAAGCCTGCCACGTTGTGTCCTGTGTCACAGATTACGTCAGGCTTTTCATGTATTTTCTGCCAGCGGCCCATGAGTCCTGTCAGTTTACATACACCCATAAATCCCTCTTGTAGCTGAGTCTTGTTGATGTTGTAGCCTATCCTTCTTAGTTCTGACACAGCGGCCAAAATAGTGGCTGTGTTAGCTCGTTGGTATAGACCGCCTAGTTGGGCTTTCAATATTCCATGATGTCGTGTCATGTAGGTCATACTTCCATCTTCGTCCGGAGTGGCTGATATGATTTCATCCATCTCGTCGGCGAATGTGGCCTGTATGCCCAGTTCGTTAGCTTTCTGAATGAATACATCCCGAACGTCGGGGTGGTTGTTTGTTTCACCTATGACCACAGGTATGCCGCTCTTCAAGATGCCGGCTTTTTCTGCTGCTATTTGGGGCAGCGTGTTACCCAGGAACTGAATGTGATCAAAACTAATGTTCGTGATTATTGACAGGTCGGGACGAATGATATTTGTGCAGTCCAGTCTTCCTCCTAATCCTACTTCGATTACGGCCACATCAACCTGCATCTCTTGGAAGTATTTGAACGCTAGGGCGGTAGCCAGTTCGAAGAAAGAAGGATGAAGGGACTCGAAGAAATCCCGCTCCTTTTCAACGAAGTCCACAACCCTTCGTTTGGGAATCATCTCACCGTTTACACGTATGCGTTCGCGAAAGTCCACCAGATGTGGACTAGTGTAAAGTCCTGTACGGTAACCAGATGCCTGAAGTATGGCGGCGAGGGTATGACAGACTGAGCCCTTCCCGTTTGTGCCAGCTACGTGAATAGTGTGGAAATGTTGGTGCGGATGGCCGAAGTGAGTGTCCAATAGACGGGTATTTTCCAGCCCTTCTTTATATGCTCCAGCGCCAATGTTTTGAAACAACGGTGCCGATTCAAACAGATATGTGGTAGCTTCTTGGTATGTCATTCAAATATCTTCTTGAAGCGGTTGAAGAAGTTCTGTTTCTGACTGTTACTGGGACGCATGTTTTCGCTGCCACTCATTTTCTCAAACATTTCTCTTTCTTCCTTTGATAGTTTTTCAGGCACATAGACGCCAATATTTACAATCAGGTCTCCGTTGCCATAGCCGTAGCCTGGTACTGAAGGCAGGCCTTTGCCTCTGAGGCGCATAATCTTGCCTGGCTGGGTGCCGGGTTCTATTTTTATCTTGACGCGACCATCCAGAGTAGGTATCTCTGCCGAACCGCCCAGAGTTGCTGTTGGAACGTCCAGCAAGAGGTTGTAAATGAGGTTGTTGTTGTCGCGCGTCAGTTCGGCATTGGGTTCCACTTCGATATAGACTTGTATGTCTCCTGGAATACCATTCTGCTTGCCGGCGTGACCCTTGCCCTCTACGTTAAGCACCATGCCATCCATTACGCCAGCGGGAATGCGTACTTCGATGACTTCCTCGCCACTGACAACACCCTCGCCTTGGCAGACATGGCATTTGTTCTTTATTGTCTTACCTGTGCCGCCACATTTGGGACATGCCGACTGAGTCTGCATGCGCCCCAGCATTGTGTTAACATTGCGAACCACATATCCAGTGCCCTTACACTGGCTGCATGTCTCCGTATTGCCATCTTCGCTACCGCTACCGTGACAGTGGGTACAGGTTACATTCTTCTTTACCTTGAACTTCTTGATCGTTCCAGTAGCAACTTCGTTCAGTGAAATCTTTACCTTGAGTCTAAGGTCAGCACCGCGGTACTGCTGAGTAGCACCTCGTCCTCCGCCTCTGAAGCTGGTAAAACTGCTGAAGGCATCTCCAAAGCCATGTCCGCCAAAGATGTCGCCAAACATGCTGAAAATGTCCTCCATATTCATGCTTGCACCACCTCCAAAGCCTCCTGCCCCGTTCAGGCCGGCATGGCCGAATTGGTCATATCGGGCTCTTTTGTCAGGGTCGCGTAGCACGTCGTATGCTTCAGCTGCCTCCTTGAACTTTTCCTCGGCTTCTTTGTCACCAGGATTGCGGTCCGGGTGATACTTGATAGCCATTTTTTTGTATGCGTTTTTTATCTCAGCTTCTGTGGCAGTCTTGCTGACGCCGAGCACTTCGTAGTAATCTCTTTTTTCCATGTTCTCCTTTTCTCCTTTACCTTATTATTTATTATAAGCCTACAACGACCTGGGCATGACGGATTACCTTGTCGTTCATGGTGTAGCCTGTCAGGGTGCAGTCCAATATCTTTCCCTTCATCTCATCAGTCGGAGCGGGTAATTGTGCTATGGCCTCGTGCAGGTCAACGTTGAAGTCTTCGTTCTCCGTCTTTATGGTTTTTACACCCTGCTTCTCCAGTATGTCCAGGAATTTCTTGTAGATGAGTTCAACACCTTCAAGCACGGCAGCGACATCCTCAGCCTTCTGCATGTTTTTCAGGGCGCGTTCCATGTCGTCAATGACGGGCAGAATGGATACGATTGTCTTCTCGCCTCCGTTCAGGATAAGTTCGGTCTTTTCCTTTATGGTCCGCTTACGATAATTGTCAAACTCCGCTATCTTGCGTAACAACTGATCCTTTAAGTCTGCTATTTCTTCTGTGGCCTTGTCGAGCTTCTCCTCCACAGTTAATTCCTTTTCCTCTTCTTGAGAATCCTCTTGAGGAGTATCTTCAGCCGTAGTTTCATTACTCTTGTCCGCAGCTTCTTGTTCCTTTTGTAAAGTCTCTTTACTATTATCCAAAGTTTCTTGTTCCTTGTCTTTTGTTTCTTCGCTCATAATCATTCTTTTTTGTTTCTATTTTGAACACTATGCAAAAAGCGTGCCAAACTTCAATTATTCGCCATACATTTTATTTTTCAGTTCCTTAATGGCTTCGCTACTGATGTATTCGTCATACTCCATCAGCTTGTCAATGGTTCCGTTAGGCGTCAATTCGATGATACGCGTAGCTACCGTCTGTATGAACTCATGGTCGTGGCTACTGAATAGGATGTTACCCTTGAAAAGTTTCAGGTTGTTGTTGAAGGCTTGAATACTTTCCAGGTCTAAGTGGTTCGTTGGTGTGTCGAGTATTAGGCAGTTGGCGTTTTTTAGTTGCATACGGGCTATCATGCAGCGCATTTTTTCGCCTCCAGAGAGCACATTCACCTTCTTCAGTACCTCTTCACCACTGAATAGCATACGACCAAGGAACGCCTTGAAATACACCTCGTTACCTTCTCCGAACTGGCTAAGCCAGTCCACCAAGTTCAGTTCGCTGCGGAAGAAATCAGTGTTGTCTAGGGGCAGGTAAGCAGTGGTAATAGTAACGCCCCAGTTGTATGTGCCAGCCTGTGCCTGTCTGTTGCCGTTGATAATCTCGAACAAGGCGGTCATGGCCCTTGGGTCACGGCTAAGGAATACTACCTTGTCACCCTTCTCAATGGTGAAGTTTACGTTATCGAAGAGAACTGTGCCGTCTTCCATCACGGCCTTCAGGTCCTGCACCTCCAGTATCTGGTTGCCAGGTTCGCGGTCCATCTGAAATATAATACCCGGGTATTTGCGTGTACTGGGGCGTATTTCTTCCACATTGAGCTTCTCCAGCATCTTTTTGCGACTAGTTGTCTGCTTGCTTTTTGCCACATTGGCAGAAAATCGGCGGATAAACTCCTCCAGTTCCTTGCGCTTCTCCTCAGCCTTGGCCTTTTGGTTTTGTGCTTGGCGTAGTGCCAACTGGCTACTCTGGTACCAGAAGCTGTAATTTCCGGCAAACATGGTAACCTTGCCGAAATCTATGTCGATAGTGTGGGTGCAGACACAATCCAAGAAGTGACGGTCGTGGCTGACCACAAGCACTGTATGTTCAAACTCGCTCAGGTATTGCTCCAGCCATTGCACAGTGTCCAAGTCCAAATCGTTTGTGGGCTCGTCTAGCAGCAGGTTGTCGGGGTTGCCAAAGAGTGCCTTCGCCAGCATGACGCGCACCTTTTCCTTACCAGACAACTCGCCCATGAGCATGTAGTGTTTGGCTTCCTTGATGCCTAGACCCGAGAGCAGGGCGGCAGCATCGCTTTCAGCGGTATATCCGCCCATCTCAGCAAATTTCTCCTCCAGCTCAGCCACGCGAATGCCATCCTCGTCCGAGAAGTCAGGTTTTGCATACAGAGCCTCGCGCTCGCGCATCACTTTCCACATCGTTGTATGGCCCATCAGCACGGTGTTCAGCACAGTTTCACTATCATATTGGAAGTGATCTTGGCTCAGTACGCTCAGCCTTTCGCCTGGGCCCATTTCCACTGAGCCTTTAGTCGGCTCCAGCTCTCCGCTGATAACTTTCAGCAGTGTAGATTTTCCGGCTCCGTTGGCTCCGATTACGCCATAGATGTTACCACCTGTGAACTTCATGTTCACGTCTTTGTAAAGTACTCGTTTGCCGAACTGCACGGCAATATTTGATAGTGTAATCATATATTTAAATTGAATGGTTCAAGAGGTTCAAATATTTCAAGATGTGTTCAATAATTCCTCTCTTTTATAGAAGAGATTTGAAGGTGAACTTTATCTTATTCTCAGTATGTCACCCACCTGTGGTGCATAGTCTGGCCCTACATGGTTTAGCTTATATAGATACTCCAGTCGTATGCCGTAGAGCTGTGCTATGTCGAACATACTTTGGTTGGGCTCAACGATATGGATGGGGTTCTTGCGGAACTCGCGGCTAGCTTCCTTGCGTTTCTTTTGCAGGTATATCACATCGCCTTGTGTCGGTGCGTAATCCTTGGGAAGGTCATTGTAGCTATACAGGTGTTTTAGGCTGACCCCCGTTTCATGGCTTATGGTTGCCATGTTGTCGCCAATCTCCACGATGATGAAGTAGTTCTTATTATTCTTGTATACAGTGTGACAGGCGAAGAAATCATCCTTTGGCGTCTTCACTGCGCTTTGGTTGCGACTTAGCTTGCCTGTGTCGAACTGGTGCAGGTTGTACATCTCGATGATGCGTATGAGTGACTCTGCATAGGCAGGATTGGTGGCATAACCAGCCTGCTTTAGTCCACGAGCCCAGCCCTTGTAATCGTTGATACTCAATTTGAAGAGGCCTTGATAGCGGCGTCCCTGCAGGAAGCGTGAGTGGTCCTCGTAACTCTCAGCCGCATTTTTGTACTTGCGAAACTTCTCGTTTGGTGCGTCATCGTTGCGTAGCACATAGGGACCATTCCACGAACCGCCACATTTAATGCCGAAGTGGTTATTGGCCTCTGTGGCCAGAGTGCTTCTGCCTGCAGCACTCTCCAATAGTCCTTGAGCCAGGGTGATGCTTGCCGGGATGCGGTACTTGCGCATCTGCTCGATAGCCATATTCTTATACTTGTCAATGTAGCTCCAGTAAGCCTGATTCGTGCTTTGGGCTAGCACAACAAGACCTGCACCCCATAGGATTATGAGGGTCAGAAAACGTCTCAAATTGTACATTAAATTCATTTTAGGGCACAAAATTAGTCTTTTTTCTCCGATAAAGAAAAAAAAAGAGTACATTTGTCGAGAATTAACAGCATTTCTGCCATTCTGCCGCTTAAAATAGCTTAGCACGACATGAAACAATATGATATTACGACCACTGTCCGCGTCTATGACATGGACGAGTTATCCTCTGAGGACCAGCAGTTAGTATATGCTGCAAAGAATGCTACCAAGTCCAGTTATGCACCGTACTCCCATTTTTGTGTGGGTGCTGCGGTACGCCTTGCAGATGGGCTTGTTATTACGGGCAGCAATCAAGAAAATGCAGCTTTCCCCTCTGGACTCTGTGCCGAGCGGACGGCTCTCTTTGCTGCTAATTCCCAGCATCCCGACACCCCAGTGGTAGCTCTTGCCGTTGCGGCCTTTACCCAGGGACATTTCCTTTCCGAGCCTATTCCGCCCTGTGGTGCCTGTCGCCAAGTCATTATGGAGGTCGAAGACCGCTATCAGCAGCCTATCCGCATTATACTCTATGGCACTAGCGGCATTCATGTCGTTGAAACTGTAAAAGCTCTCCTTCCTCTGTATTTCGTTGGAGC
This sequence comes from Bacteroidaceae bacterium, assembly GCA_024693505.1. Classification (GTDB taxonomy): domain Bacteria; phylum Bacteroidota; class Bacteroidia; order Bacteroidales; family Bacteroidaceae; genus Physcousia. The sequence continues at coordinate 14,157 of JAILKU010000146.1, forward strand.
TAAGATGAAGTAAATAGCTGTTATCGCAGAATATCGCAAGCTCAAAAAGGATAAAAAAAATCAAGAAGCCGCCCCCCAAAACTAATCGTCGGGCAGCAGCTTTCATTAATCCTTGAAATCAGAATGGGTTATTTCTCCTCTCCATTACGGGAGGGGGGATCCTCTTCTTCCCATCCTGGATATAAATACCCTTCTGTGAAGCCTTATTCAGCCTGCACCCTTGCAGGTCATAGATAGTTCCCTCGCCTTGTGAGAGGGTTGGGGAGAAGTTTTCGTTGCTTTCTGGGGCGGTACCCTCGTATTCATGCCAATGGCCGAATTTTCCAGTACGACAGCACGCCATCCTATCTGTAAATCTGCTCCAAAAGCCATGCACGGAAGTTCTCGTCTGTCAGAATAAATATTTACAAAATGGTATCTTCACACTACTGCCCCTATTGACGGCCTGGGGAGAGAGATTTTTCGGCGCAGGAAAAAAATATAATCATGCCGAAAATGCAAAATTTAACAAGGTTCGACTATGTTATAAGTGCTTTTCTTGCAAGATCAACACATTTTCCATCATACCTATGGCGTGGGTGTGAACGATGCAAAATTACAAATAAGTGAGGACAAAACAAAAACAGAACTCAATGAAAAAATGTCGCGCCGTACACGCTTCTGTACAGGATATCTGGTGGTTTTCAGAAAATAATATCACCAATATCATATCGTAACACACTGATAATCAACGTGTGTGATATTGTGATATAAATTTTGAAAATTTCTATGTAACAATTAAGGGAGTCTAAAAGTCGAGCGGTAGCATTCCCTTAGCAAGTAAGAAATTTATCCATAAGTGAGTACAAAGCATCAAAAAGGTAAGTTTCACTGCCCGAGAACGATAACGAGAACGTCAACGTCAATGAGAACAATAACAATTAAAAGAGGATGTGCCTATTTTGACACACCCTCTTTGCTATGGTAATTTTACTGAAAAGCGCGTTATTTCTTCCCGAAGAGAGAGCCAAGAATGCTTTTGGCAGCTGAGCCGATAATGGAGCCTGCACCGCCGCCTCCTATGCCCAGGGTGGCAAGGATGTCGTTGAAGTCAACGTCTCCGTCGCCGTCCTGATCCTTCAGGATGCCGCCCATTTGACCAATGACGACGGGGATGAGTCCCGTCAGTGCGCTGTTGGTACCCTCGCCCAAACCCAGTGAGCCAAGGATGTTCTTGCTGAAGATGTTCGTTGCCAGAGCGGTGACGGGGCTTGATGCGGCCTCTGTTTTGCCCGTGAGAAGGTTCTTCAGTTGCTCAATGCCTCCTGCCTTGGTGGCGGTTTGCGTCAGGCTGCCCAGAATAGACTCTGTAAGACCATTCAGTACTTGGTTCTTTGCTGCAGAGGGAACGTCAACGCTTCCCATTGCTGATGTCACCTGCTTGGTGATGAAATCTTGAATGTTGAATGCCATTGTTACTTAATTTAAAAGGTTTGTAATATAGTTGAAACTAACTCGAATAATAAATGTCTATTTTACTATCTTGGGAAAGATGGGGGGGGGCTATTAATTAATTAATAAGGTATGTTTTCGTTTTACCCTTGTAGGTGAATTTTACGGTGGCTCGTCCTGCTGCGATCGGACTGATTTCAAACTTTACGTCGGGGGCGTTGGCAGTAACTTTCAACTGGGATTTGTCGCTGAGGGGACCATAGACCTGATAGTGCGTAACGTCTGTGTATCCATTGGCATTGCTTGTGTATACAGGTGTGCTGGGAATGTCCAGTTGCTGACCGTCAGCGGTGATAACTACCTTGGGTACCTTTGTGAATTCACTTGCATCGAATGGGCCGTTCTTTGAGAAGCCCAGTCCGTGCAGGTCAAACAATCCCTGCGGACGCTGTGGTTGCTGACGCCTTCCCCATTGCTGACGTCCTTGCTGCTGTTGCAGCTCTATTTCTGGACCTTCCACCACGAGATAGATGGCGTGTTTGCCGTTCAGTCCATCCACGTCGGGAGTGGGCACGCTGTATGTCCTGATCTCACGCGGAGCATCAGCAGGCACATTGATGACGCCAATCTCCCTGCCGTTCCATATTTGGTTCATATAGGGGCCGTCTAACATAACGTGAATCTTGAAGGCGCCACGTCCGCTTGGCGTAAGGTTCAGGCAGAGGTGTGTTTGGTTGCCTTGCTTTGTGCCCTCGAAGGCTGGCACGCCCTTTTGTGTCTGTGCCAGTCCACCGAAGCCGAAGTACTTGAAGCCTACGATGCCGCCGTTCTTTATGCCGGCCAGGTCCATGTGGTCGCTCCATACATCATGGTTGTCCTGAAGCCAGTCGTTACTGCCTGGTCCCATCATGTAGCAAGCAATGCCGGCGCTATAGTAACGATATGGGGGCAGACCATAAATCTGGAATCCTTCGCTGGTCACCTCGGCACCCCGGTATTCATCTCCGTTGCTGGCTTTGGCTGTCCATTCGCTGTTTGCAGAGAAGGGGTCGTAGGCCGTAATCCTCACCTGTCCTCCCTTTGCAACCGGTTTCTTGTCCCACTCAATCTTCACCGGTGCTACCATTGGCTGGCGGGCATTGGCAAAGCCGCGAGGCGGACGGTGATAGAAGACGTACCACTGCCCGTTTATCTCCTGCAGAGAGCCGTGGGTGTTGTGGGCTGCGTTCGAGGTGACAAGCTTTGAGCCGTCCTCGCTCAGCACAACGCCTCTGGAATCAACCAGACATCCGCCGGCGCGCCAGGGACCGAGCGGAGAGTCGCCGTATGCATAGCGCAGGGCGCTGTTTGTATTGCCCAGTCCGTATTCCTTTCCGCTGAAGCCAGAGAAGACCATCACATATTTATTACCCACCTGTCGTATGCTGCTGGCTTCGAAGAAGTTGAAGTCCAGAGGGTTCTGGCCTTCCAGCAGGGCAGGGTAGGTGGATCCTTCCTTGTCCAGCAGGCGTCCGTCGTGACTGCTTGCCGGAATGAAGGGGTCGATCAATTCGGTGCCCGGACGCTTGCTGAACATTGTGTTCTGGTCGAGCTGGCAGGCTGTGGAGTGCTGGAAACCGTAGAAGACGTAGGCGCGGAAGCCGCGTGCAAAATCAGGGTCTTTTTTGTTCGTTATGTTCTCCACGAAGACGCTGGGGTCGAAGTCGATGAGCGAGCCTTCCACACAAGCCCGTCCGTCGGCAGAGAGGTTGACGGGGGTGAATGGACCGTTTGGCCTATCGCTCTTGCAAACCATTGCCACGCGGCGCCATCCGCGGCTGTGGGGATATAGCCAGTAGGTCTTCTTGCCCGTCGTCTTGTCCTTCACTTCCACAAGGTCGGGGGCAAACATCGTGTCCCATCGTCCATCTACGAAGTGGGTGAAGATAGGACCTTCATCCCGCCATTGGGTAAGGTCTTCTACGGGTGCAGACCACATCCTTACGTCATTGCCGCAGTATTCGCTATAGTGTGTATCGTGAGAGCCGATGATGTAGGCCCTCAGCTTGCCTGGATTGTCGGGGTCTTCAAAGACGCGAGGCTCTCCGTCGGGCAGGTGTTCCCAGAGGGGCAAATAGGGGTTCTGCGCTGTTGTGTTTAAGGCAGCCATTATGGCGGCTGCAACCATTAAGCAATACTTTTTCATTATTTATATATCGTATTTGTTATTAATCAGTTATCATTTGCGCCTATCTATACAGATTCACCTTCTTTCCTCCTCTGATGTACAGGCCGCGATCCTTGGTCTTTGTCTATCTCTATGAGGCGAAATACCCCTCTTTTTGTGCTTGTAATCATCCTATTCCAGGATTTTCCGCTGCAAAGGTATATAAAAAATTCGACATATTCACCTTCTTTGCACATTTTATATATATAAATATGTACTTGGAAATCTGAAGGGGAACTTAATCAGCTCCGAATCTGATCTGACGTTCCGGTCCGATCTGTCTTACCAGTCGAAGGTCAGCTGCGGGTCGTTCCTCACTCCGGGCTGGGGAAAGGGACTGGTTACCGTCAGCCCCAAGAGGCGTACAGAGCAGTCTGATATGTCTACTTCCGAGAGCAGGTCGCCAGCCCGCCACAGAATCTCTTCCATCGTCTTCAGGGCCGTTGTGCCCGTATAGCTGTGCGTTGTCTGCCGGAAATTGCTGTACTTCACCTTCAGCACCAGCGAGCGTCCCTCGAAGCGGCTCTTCTCCAGTCGGCGCACCAGTTCGGATGCGATGGGCGTCAGCTCATGCAGCATCTCCTCATAGGTTGTCAGGTCCTCGGCAAATGTGCGCTCACAACCTACCGACTTGCGTACCCACTCCGTGATGACGGGCCTGTTGTCGATTCCCCTTGCGAAGTCGTAGAATACGCGCCCCATCTTGCCGAACTCGCGGGTAAGCGTCTGCAGGGGCATCTCTCTCAGCTGGCTGCCGTTGTAGATGCCCAGGGCATGCATCCGCTCTGCTGTCTTTTCGCCTACGCCCCAGAAGCGTTCCACGCTCAGCCGGTCTATGAAGTCGATGGCCTTGTCAGGATGCACTACGCAGAGCCCGTTCGGCTTACGGAAGTCGCTTGCCACCTTGGCTAGGAACTTGCAGTAACTGACGCCAGCCGAAGCCGTCAACCCAGTTCTCTCTAGTATGCGCTGCTTTATCTCCTTGGCGATGTCCATTGCTAGCGGAATTCCTTTCTTGTTCTCCGTAACGTCCAGATAAGCCTCGTCAAGGCTGAGCGGTTCTACCAGGTCAGTATAGTCGTGGAAAATCGCATGAATCTGCCCCGAGACCTCCTTGTAGCGGCTGTAATGGCCCTCCACGACAACCAGCTTGGGGCATAGCCTGTGCGCAGTAGCCATAGCCATTGCCGAGTGTACGCCATACCGCCGCGCCTCGTAGTTAGCGGTAGCTACCACGCCCCGCGGCCCGTCGTAGCCTACAACCACAGGATGCCCCTTCAGCGCTGGATTGTCCCTCTCCTCAACCGAGACGAAGAACGCATCCATATCGATATGTATTATCTTCCGATAGGTCTTCATGAATGCAAAGGTACGATTAAGCGAGCGAAATACCAAATTTATTTGAGTATTTCCGAGCGGAAGTACCTTAGACGGAATGTCAAAGGTACAATAAAGCGAAATACCAAATAAATCAAATAATTTGTTTTTATATCAGAGCGAGAGAGTGCAGGCGAAGTTAAGGGACACTATATTGCAATATTGCATTGCAAATGTTTTTTTCTTGAAACTGAGAAGATGGGTATAAGTGAGATTTATACTTATTATTTAATATATATTATATATAATATATTAATATATAAATACTTATATAGGATATTATAATATAGATATTATCAATTTGCCAACAATCCCTCATCCGCTAACTTCCGATAAAAGTGAATGCAATGCAATATTGCAATATGACGGCCG
>JAILKU010000062.1 GCA_024693505.1 Bacteroidaceae bacterium
CAAATGCATTTCTTGACTTGCCTGAAGACAAATACTCTTCTACTAATGCAAGTCTTTTCTCATCTGTCATTTCTCCTACTTGTCGCATACTGATACACTTTTTTAATTTCAAAAGTGTCAACTTATTCAGTACACGTCAAAGACACTAATGGACCGATTGGATACCCTTGTCGTAGAACAAGGCACCCCTTATTGCAGCATAAAGAATGCCTATTATTGCAGTCCGCTAAAGTTCGGCCTGAAGGGCCAATGAGCACTTTAGCCCAGGGCAGCGCCCTGGGTAATCGCAGACGATGAAAGGCGCCCTGACAGGGCAAAAGCATTGATACGATTGAGCTTTTGCCCCGTCAGGGCGAACCTGCCCCCTGTCTTCAACCCAGGGCGCTGCCCTGGGCTAAGAGCTTCTTGCCCCGTTGGGGCGCTCCCAAGGCCACATACAATGAGAATCTGCTGAAAGACCCATAGTTTCAAGGGTAAAAGGAATACGGCGGGGATTTTTATCGGACAGCAATGAAAGCCTATGCAGTTTGCTGAAATGTGGTAGAGGGTTTGTAGAGGTTTTGTAGAGGTTTTGTAGAGGTAAAATAGAAGAAAAATCTGAGGAAATATTTGCTGAAACCAAATAAAATCAGTATCTTTGCAAGCAAATTGTCATTTTTAGGTAGAGGTAGAACAGAAAATATAAATATATGATCGTAAGTTTATTGAAATTTTCGCGTAAGAAGGAGGTCATCAAACGTATTGAGTTGAGTAAGATAGCGGAGATGATCCGTGAGAATCCAGAGAAGGAGAGAGTGCTTAATCTTCGCCGGAACTATCAGTTCTATAAGCCCCAGAGGCTGCCGGACGGGCAGATTACCCTGTACGACCAGAGTCATGCGGTGAACCTGCCACGTATTCTCTTTGCGGTGGACAGCATGAACTACAAGGAGATACAGAAGGGGCTGAGGTACAACGGGCTGGCGGTGGTTGAGGTGAACGGGCTGAAGACGTACGAAGACGCTGTGACGATCAGGAATCAGGCGGCGAGGATGGACGAGACGCTGATGGCGTTCCTGGGTGCTTCGGGCATGAGTGTGAAGATTGTCTGCCGGGGAGAGTTGTTTCAGACCCCACCCCTGACCCCTCCCCTTGAAGGGGCGGGGAATTCATACGGAGGAACGGCGAATCGGACCGCTCCCCTGGAAAAGGCGGGAAACATGTTGCCAACGAAAGAGGAAGACATCAGACAGTTTCATAAGAATCTGTACGAAACGGCGCGCAGGGCCTATCAGAACCAGTTCGGGCTGGACATAGAATATCTGGAACCCCTGTTGGAGCGGACGGTCTATCTGAGTGCCGACCCTGAGATGTACTTCAACCCCGATGCCCGCCCCTTCAAGGCCGACTGCGAGATACACAAGGAGCCGGAGCAGGCCCAGATTTCCAGGGAGAGTGATATGCTGATGCCCGGGCGCACCGTCAAGCGCACCTATCATTTCAACTGGCTGTTCATCCTGCGCGAGGTGCTGGGCGACTACTTCGACTTGCCTGACGAGGACCGTCAGATGCAACTGCTGCAGCAGATCGCCCGCAAGTCGCTGGAACAGGGCATACCACTCTCACACGCCCAAGGCATGACGCTGGAGCATCCGCTGTTCCATAACGACCCCGACTTGGTGAAGAGCGTCTTTGCCACGACCTACGAGGTGACGCTGATGGAGGACTATCGCAAGACGCACAGGATCAAGCCGCTGAAGAGTGTGCCGCAGGAAACGCTGCAGGCCATGCGGACGGAGATCTTCCTGACGGCCAACTACGACATGCGCAAGAATCTGATGACGGGTGTGGCTGAGTATCGCATGAAATACTCTGAGGACCAGACGTTTAAACCGCTGACCCAGGAGGTGCGAAACGACATGACCATCGAGGCCCGCGAGCAGGGACTGAAGTCGTGGGACCAGGATGTGAACCGCTTTATCGACTCCACCCGCATCGAGCAATACGATCCAGTGAACACCTGGCTCGACCAGTTGCCTGCGTGGGACGGTCATGACTATATCGCCGACCTTGCCATGCGAGTGCCGACAGAACAGCCGCATTGGGAAAAGTACCTGAGGTATTGGCTCGTGGGTATGGTGGCGCAATGGCGCGAGAGCGACAAACAGCTGACCGGCAATGCGCTGACACCGCTGCTGATAGGGCGCCAGGGTTGCGGAAAGACACGTTTCTGCAAGATCCTGCTACCCGAGGAGCTGCGCGACTATTACAACGACAAGCTGAACTTCAAGAACGAGTTCGACCTGAACATCGCCCTCACTTCGTTTGCGCTGATCAATATCGACGAGTTTGACAAGACTTCTAACTCGCAGCAGATTGTGCTGAAATACCTCTTGTCGTCGAGCAACGTGAAGTTCCGTCCGCCCTACGGCAAGACCATCAAGCAATATCGCCGCTACACCTCGTTTATCGGCACCACCAACCAGCTGCAGCCGCTGGTTGACCCGACGGGTTCCAGACGCTTTGTCTGCGTGGGCATTCCCAACGGGAAGAACATCGACTTCACGGACGACCTGAACCATCGCCAGCTCTATGCCCAGGCCCTGTACCTCTTTAATAACGGTGAGCGGTTCTGGCTGGAGAATGACGAGATACAGACGCTGATTGAGGAGAACGCGCCCTATCAGCGAACCGTCGATCTGGTGGAGATGATCAACGAGACCTTCCGCAAGCCGAAGGAAGGTGAGGGGTGCTGGTGGAGAACCGCGGAGATTCTTGAGACCTTCGCCAATCGCTATGCCTACTTCGATGCGAAGCGGACTACGCCGGTCGCATTGGGCAAGGCGATGAACAACTTCCGCTTCGGCTTCCGCCACCGCATGGTGAACGGCTGTTCGGAGTACTGGCTCTGCGAGAAATAAGGGGGGCTATTGTCAGCTGAAAGCTAGCGCTCCCTCAGGAAGCGCCGAAATGCTCAGTCAACCACCAGTTCGGAAACGGAGCGGAAGGGAACTCCCCTGGCATCGAACCCCTGCAGGATGACCTGATAGGAGCCCCGTTCCTGCGGTGCGGGGAAGTCCAGAAGGCGGGAGCCGACGGAGGGATCCCAAAGCACAGTACTCGTCTGGCCTCCCTCGGGCAGCATGAACGAGGGCCGCTCCTGCGGAAAGTTGTAGGTCACCAGATGGGAACCTCCGTCGAGCTTGAAGTTGGACAGACGACCGCGGTGCGAGATGAAGGAGAGCACGCCCTGACAAATGGTATTGCCGAAGGTGTAGGAGCCCGAATAGACCTGAATGTACTTTATCAGGCGGGCATCGTAAGCCAGTATCTCATCTACATCGTGCACAGGCATACCGTCGAGCAGTACCAGCGAAGGCCAGCTGGCATAGCTGTCCTCCTCGGAGTTATAGGTGTAGAGCTGGTGAGTGCCCTTTACCGTGCGCCGGCGGACGCCTCGTACGAACTCATTGAGGGCTTCCTTCACCGTATTGAAGCGCGTATATTCATCGAGGTCGTAGTAATACTCTGGCGCGATGGAGAAGAAGTTGGCAGAGTGGAGGATGGTGTCGCCCCTGGTCTGCAGCGACAGCATATTTTCGTATTGCGCTCCGAGGCTGCGGCTGCGAAGGTTTTCCTCGCTACTCCATATCTGAAGGGCAGGCAGCGAGGCGGGCAAGACTTGGGCATAGGGCGCCTGGAACTGTATTCCCACGGGTTGACCGTCCTTGTCGTAGGCATTCAACAATGTGGGCAGCGCACCGAAGACCTGGTTGGTGTAGTAGAGCCACGAACCGTCTTTCTGGGCCTGCCCGTCAAAGAGGGCTGCCCCCTTGCCGATGAGTACAAGGCGCGTGGTGGCTACCTCGCGGTCTTCGGTGGGACGGGTAGTGACGAGGTGACCTTCCACCTCGGGCAGGAACTGACCCGTGGAGACGGTGGGCCGCTGGGGTGCGGGCAGGGAATAGTCAGCCGTCGGGATGTCCCATCGCACGACGGAGAGCGTCTGTACCGTCATCGCTGAATCAGCAGGCAGGGAAACGCGCACCGTCTTCCCTGGTGTGTAGTGGGCTGCAGGGGTCGTTGCCTCCGGCAGCTCGCTGTGAGGGAGGATAAGGAGGTTGTCCCTGTCGGAAAGGCGCAGGGTGTTTACGACGGAGACGATCTTGCGGAAGAAACATTGCTGGCCGTAGTTGCGCATATTGCGTGTATAGACGGTAAGCATGTAGTTTCCACTGTGGAGGGTCGCAGGCAGGGGCAGGCTGGCCCATCCCGTACCCTCGTTGAGTGCAACCATTGTCTGGGCACAGAGGCGCGCCGTGTCCGACAGTTCTACATAGGCCACGCGGCTCAGATCGAGTGGCTGAGCATCGGGGGTTAGGGTACGAACACTCACTTGCAGCCGTTCGCCAGCCAGATAGCAGTCTTTGTCGGTGAACGCTACGGCCTGTTCGGGCTGTGCCGCCGCACCAAGTCGGAAGCAGGCCCAAAGTATCAGAGAAAGAAGGTATTTGGTCATGTTCAAGGGGTTCAAAGTTTAACAATAGAGTCATCATTCAGGCCAGTCATCGGGTTTCTTCAGCGAGGCGTTCCAGAAGGGGTCTGTACAGTCCACGCACCAGCGCTCGGCCCACTTCTTGTCTGGCACTGCATCGGCATCGTATGGTCCGTAGCCCTGATAATGGGGATCTTCGTAATTGAAGGAAACGAGCCGGTAACCGCTATAGTATATTTGCCTGCAGCCAGCAGGTTCAAAATCCCTGTGATTCACCAGAGAAGGTACGCGCTTCCGCTCGTAGTTTACCTGCGAGCGGGAGATGGCAATGGTGGCCGATGCGACCTGTCCGCTGATGCCGACATAGCCGATGGCCTTATGGTCTCCGGTCTCACAGTGAATGTTCGTAGGCAGGTCGGCAGGCATTGGGGTGAACAGTCCACCCATCTCACCGCTCAGCTTAGCTCGTAATGCCTCATATTCATATTCATCTTGCGAGATACGGCGCTGAAAGACACGGGCAAAGTACTTTGTGTTGAAACGGTTGTCTGTATGAGGTATGGAGATAATGGGCATGCCGACGATATGGTTCTCCTGGAAGTCGGTACTGCAGCCCATCTTTGTCTCGGTTGAACTTTCGGTGTGCCACCCGTGGTTCTTGAGAAGGTCTGTCTTGGAAATCGTATTCGTCCCGGGGTCGTATTCATATTCGGTCTTGTAAGGCGTAGTGACTTCCCAGAATTCCTTGTAGTCCCAGCGGTAGTATCTCCTTTGATTGTCGGCGGGAGCTGCGGCTGTAAGCAGGATTTCCACCTCTTGGTCCGAGCTTTTCTGTTCGAAAAAGAGCGTGTCTATCGGATCCGTCCCGAAAGGGAACTGGGGATCGCTGGTGAAGACATCTTCCCCCGTCTCAATCCTAAGCCAGTAGCGGACGTCGGGGCGCAGGGTGCCCACCTGGATTTGGTAGGCTCCAGAAGGTCTGTAAACCCCGTATCCGCCTTCAATATTGGTGCCTTCGAAGACCGTTCCGTCTTCGCCGACAACAGACAGGCGGGCATCGGTGACGGCTGGCAAGCCGAGTCCAATCACGGGATAATTCAGGCTGACAGAACGACTCAAGTAAAACGTGCACAGCATATCGGAGCAGATATTCCCCTCGACAACAAGACGGTTCTCGTCTGACGAAGGCAGTTCGGCATCGTATTCATCGATGCAACTGCCCGTGAAGAGTGCACAGAAGAGGAGGGTATAGAGGTATGAACGCTTCATGACTCAGAATTTTATATTATATGAAATGTATGGGATAGGAGCTCCGAATATAGAGAGCTTGTAGCCCTGGATACGTCCGCCCGTAGGTTCATAATAGACAGAGTAGGCATTCCTGCGGCTCAGCATGTTATAGACGCCGATGGAAAACCAGCTGTGGGTGAGATTGGTCAGATGATGGGAAGGCTCTATGTTGAACGAGGCATCCATTCGGAAGTAGTCGGGTATGCGGTGTCCGTTGCGCTTGCTGTAGTAGGGTAACCACCGGTTCTGGTAATGATCGTAGTAGCTGCCGGCCGGAACGGTCGTAGGGCGCCCTGTACTGTAGTCGAGATTCAGGGAAATGCTGAGGCGGCGCGTAAACTTATAATTACCCACGAACTTCACTTCGTGAGGACGATCGTATTCTGCAGGGTACCACTCGCCGTCATTAACGAGCAGGGCAACATTCTTGTCGTGCTGGCGAAGGTAGGTACGCGAATAGCTGTAGGAAACCCATCCGTTCAGCTTGCCGAACGGCTTGCGCAGCTGCAGTTCAACACCGTAGGCTCTGCCCTGGGCAGCGATGACATCGTTCTCCAACTCATGGTTCATGATCAGCCGCCCAGCGCTCCGATAGGTCAGGTAGTTAGCAATGTGCTTATAATAGAGCTCGGCAGACACCTCATAGCTGCGGTCGGCGGTCTGCAGGTAATATCCTCCCGCCACCTGCCATCCGCGCTGCGGTTTGATGGCGGCGTTGCTGAGAACCCACGTATCGGTGGGGGACATGATGATGGTGTTGGATACTTTGTGAATGAACTGGTGCATTGTGTTGAATCCCAGCTTCAGTGATGAGTTCTCCGTTAACGTGTAGCTTGAAGACAGACGGAACTCGGGTGCCTGGTAAGCCTTCTCTTTCCCGTCAAGGAAAGCGTTGAACATAGTATAGCGTACGCCGGCATTTACCTTTATCTTCTCGGCGGCCTGCCATTCGTCCTCGGCGAAGAGCGAGCTCTCCAGGGCGTTGTTTTTCTCTATTTGATCCAACTGGATTCTGGAGTCCTCGCCTATGGGCTCATACGTACCTGGGTTGACATTGTAGAACAGCGCATTCCAACCCCACTGCCAGGTGTGCTTCTCGTGGGCTTTCAGCGAGAAGATGCCCTTGAAGAAGCCTTCGTTGATATCAAACGACAACCGACCCGCCGTAAAGGATGATTTGGCGTCATCGTTCTGATAGTCGTAGTGCGACATACCGGCAGTGATGATGGAGGACAATTTGTCTGACCAGAATGATTTCCACTCCACCGAACCGTTACCGTTGGAGTAGCCGTACTTGTCGTAGGGCGTGAAGGAGAACCGGTCGTGGCTGTAATAGCCGAATGCCTTGACGATATGCTTCGGGCTCAGCGTCCAGGTTAGCGTGCCGTTCAAGTCGTAGAAGCCCGCCTTACCATCCTGGTAATCGCTGTCATCGGGCAGGAGCTTCAGCATCCAGTCGGAATAGGTGGTCCTGGCAGCAAGCAGGAGCGACAGCTTGTCCTTAACGATGGGCATCTCCAGGGAAGCCTTACTCGTCAGCACACCCAGGCTGGCCGAGCCGTGCCATTTCTGCTTGTCGGCATTGCGGGCAGTGATGTTCATCACCGATGAGATGCGTCCGCCGTATTGGCTGGGTATGCCACTCTTGTATAACTCAGCTTCGTTAATGGCATCGGTATTGAAAGCCGAGAAAAGGCCGAACATGTGCATGGGATTATAAACCGTGCTGCCTCCGAAGAGAATTAGGTTCTGATCGGCAGCACCACCGCGTACGTTGAATCCGCTGGAAGCTTCGCCCATAGTCTTCACGCCAGGCAGTGTCTGCACCATTTTCATCACGTCGGCCTCGCCGAATGCCATAGGTACATTGCGCAGCTGGGCAGGGCGGAACTTCTCGGCTCCCATTTGGGACATGAAGACTTTGGAGTGGAAGGCTGTCACCTCCACCTCTTTCATAATGCGGTCCTCGGTAAGTGGGTCCAAGGCGCTGATGCCCATACTGTTACCTGTCGTGTCCTCAGCGCTTATTTCTTGCCCCTGCTTTCCGGTGCCTCCCTGTCGGAATGCGGCATAGGCCGGCAGGTCGGTTGTGAGCCCACCCTCCAAAACGTTCTCCGAAAGCTTTATCGTTCCTACTTCTGACGCGGTATGCACAGAGAGCAAATTCTCCTGTGGAAGAGCCTCATCCACGCACTGGGTACAAACGGCCAGGGATGCCAGCCGATTATTCCCCCTGAAGCGTAGGTTCTGGTTAAGGCTAAAAGCCTCGAGTTGTTTCTTATATTGAGGGTAAAGTTTGGTAAAACTCTTCAGGTTCTTCGCCGGATGATCGCCCTCTGCATCGTGCAGGGTATAGGAAACGGTGGTCTTCATCTTCTTTTTCATAACCCCTTCGATATTCTCGTCAGCGGCACGAACCTTGTCATAGCGGACTTCCAGGCTAACGTTTTTCCCTCCATAGGCCAATCCCACGTAGCGGTCGTTGCGGCGCAGGAAGCGCATACCGTTCAATACGAAGAAGTCAACGTTATTGTGGATAGGCAAAATGATATTTTTATGGACGGGGCTTAGCACCTCTAACCGTTGGCTGTGGATGTTATAGCGTAACTTGACCGAGGGGTAAAGGATACCATTATAGGAAACCTGCCCTTCGTGAAATTCTGCATCGTTCAGATATGGATGACTTACCCAATCAGGGTTGAGTGACATCGTCAAGATACGGCCTTGGTAAAGTGCTGCGTGGTCGCCTGCCTGCTCCAAGTAATTATCGGGTGCGAACGATTGAGCCATGGAATGTCTTGGGTTGAGTAAAAAAACTGCTCCCAACGCAATCAGATAAATGTGTCGGATTGTTATCATTCTATTTTCTATAAAGACTAAATCTCTTTTACATTAAACTGCAAAGCACAGAATCATCCGCCTGTCAAAGTTCCACCTCTGCTTCGCCTTCAGCGGAGGTATCGCTATCCTCTACGACTTCGAAATCTACATACTCCTTCTCTTTCTGACGTCTGTAGTAGAGCAGTCGCAAGGCATAGAACAGATCGGAGAAGCCATAGCCGATACAGGCTATTCCCAAGATGAAGAACGGCAGTGAAGCGGATTTCATGGGGTGACATAAAATCAGAATACCTATGCAAAGGAGTAGTATGGGCCAGACAAAGACCCACCAATGCAGAGGTGCTACTTTTCGTGCAGATATCAGCGCGGAAAGCTGGTTGGCACCGGCGGCAGCAATAAAAATGCCAAGTATATACATTAAGGCCGTCACAAAGACGGCGGGCTTTAGCAGTAAGAGGATGCCCAACATGATGCTGCCTATGCCTACGACTGGGAAGAAGGGGCGGATGGATTGCCCCTGGGCGTTCGGCATCCAATAGTTAAGAATAGGCATTAAACCTGAAAAGATGAATATTCCACCGATTATCTGAACAATCATGGAAGTCATCGATTGTGGATTTGATACCAACAGGCCGCCGATGGCAAACGAGCACAAAGCCCGTATGAAAACAGGGAGGAACGATTTCATCTTCATTTCACTTTTATTTCATTTTTACATGCAAAATTACATCTTTTTGCTATATTGACAAAAAAACAAATACTTTTTTTACAAATTTATCTTTCAGTAAGCAGAAAAAAAGTGTATCTCGGCCTTTGTTTGAAAAAAAAGTTCTATATTTGCATGGAAAATAAGTATAAACAGTATAAACACCTATAAGTTATATGCTTTGTCAAGACCGCTTCCTTGAGATTTATAAGAAGTTGCCTGAGTCTTTGGCCTTTTGTCCTTATCGCGTTTGCCCCTTGGGTGCTCATTCCGATCACAATTTAGGTAAAGTGACCGGTCTGGCTATCGACAAGGGCATTTATCTGGCCTACCGGGCGAAACAGAATGGCGTAGTTGAGCTATGTTCCCTACAGTTTGAAAAAAGAGCACAGTGGCATGTACGCGAAGTACCGAAATACAAAGAAAATGACTGGGCCGACTATCTGCGTGGAGCTACCCTCAAACTGGGTGAGCGCTATCCTCTGGTGCGTGGCCTCAGCGGTGTCATTCAAGGTACTCTGCCTATTGGCGGTCTGTCTTCCTCCGCCGCTGTCGTACTGGTCTTTCTTAAAGCGTTGTGTGAGGTAAATAACATAAAGCCTGCGCCCAGGGAGCTTATCCAGTGTTCTGTCGAGGCAGAAAATCAGTATGTCGGCGTAAGCAGCGGTAAGCTCGACCAAAGTTGTGAGGTCTATTGCCGCCGGGACCATCTGCTTTATCTTGACACACAGGATGACCAGTATGAGCTGATTCCTACCAGTCCGGCTATGCCCCCCTATCGCATTGCCATCTTCTTCAGCGGTGTGGAGCGAACACTGGCGGGGAGCAAGTTCAATATGCGTGTTGACGAATGCCGGAGTGCCGCCTATGCATTGGCTGCCTATGCCGGAATGGAATACGGAAAGTTCAAGGAAACGAATATGCGCGACATTCCTCGCGAGGTTTATGAAAAGTATCGTGACCGGCTGCCTAAACCCTGGCAGCTAAGGGCAGAACACTGGTTCTCCGAGTTTAAACGCGTGGAGCAGGGGGCAGAAGCCTGGCGTCGCGGCGACCTGGAAACTTACGGACGCCTGAGTTTTGAGAGCGGGTGGAGCAGTATAAACAACTGGGAGACCGGTTCACCGGAATTGAAGGCGCTATATGATATAATGACCCATACGGAGGGCATTTATGGCGGGCGCTTCAGCGGTGCCGGATTCAAGGGCTGCTGTATGGCTCTTATTGATCCCGCCTATGAGGAAAGTATTTGCAAGTCTGTGACTGAAGAATATCTTAGGGCGTTTCCCCTCTTAGAGAACAAGTTCTCAATTCATATCTGCCAAAGTGCAGACGGTTTGGTGATAAAATAATTAAATTTCAGCGTTTTTGACCTTTTGATTCTATGAAATGTCTCATTCTTGCCGCGGGCTATGCAACCCGCCTTTATCCCCTCACAGAGAATTTTCCCAAACCTCTGCTTCGGGTAGGAGAGAAAACCATATTAGACTGGCTCATTGATGATATTGACGGCGCAGGCTTAGTGGATGAGTATATCGTTATATCCAACCACAAGTTTGCCCGGCATTTTCAGGATTGGGCAGGAGGTAAAAGTCAGAAAATCACTGTTGTGGACGATGGGACATCGACCAACGAAACCCGTCTTGGTGCAGTATGCGACATACAGTTCGCAATAGAACAACTTGGCTTGGACGACGACTTGTTAGTCATCGCCGGTGACAATCTGCTTGACTTCTCCCTACAAACGTTTGTCCGCTACGGGACTGAGAAAGGTACAAGTTGCGTTATGCGCTATTACGAACCCAGCGAGCAGAAATTACTTAAATGCGGCGTGGTTACGATAGATGCTGATGACCGTATCCTACGCATGACCGAGAAATCTCCCACGCCCGAGACGCATTGGGCCTGCCCTCCCTTCTATTATTATACGCGCAAGGATGCTCACCTTGTTCCTCTGGGGATTGCTGCCGGTTGTGGCACAGATGCCCCTGGCAGCTACATTGCATGGTTGTGCACTCAGGTACCAGTCCACGCAATGGAGATGCCAGGTCAGCGCTACGATATAGGTAACCTGCAAAGTTATGAGCAGGTTAAGCGTGAGTATCCTTCACGCGTAGCTCATGGTCTCCGGCAGTGAGCGCTCTCACACGTTCTTTTGTCTGGCCATAGGGTAAGACAACTTGTGCCGCACAGCCTGCAGGAATGTGAACCCGCAGGATAAATTCTCCATTTTCCCTGCGGAATGAAGCTGAGACATTGCCTTTTACAGTTGGTACACGAATGTCTGCATACCTCAAGTTGCCGGGCTGAGGTTGGATAATCAGTCGTTTCCAGCCAGGCTCCAGCGGGCGAATGCCCATAAGCCAGCGTGGAATGATATTGGCGGGAGCTGCTCCCCAAGCATGATTCCAGTCGAGGTTCGGCTTGAATTGTGCATCCCATGCTTCCCAGGTAATTGTAGAACCATGCCGAATCATGTTGTACCAGCTACGGCTATCCGTGGCGGTAAGTAGCTGCAGGGCATAGTTGTCCAATCCGCCCCGATACAGTGCTTCGAGCAGGAACTGAGCGCCATAGACGCTACAGGCCATGCCGCGTGATTGGATGTGCTGCAGAACGCGAGATATCTGCTTTGCGGGTACCATATCAAAGGCCAGGGGAAACATACTGGCGTGCAAGGAATGGTGCTCAGTGGTGAGTCCGTCGCGATACCATCCGTTCTTCTTGTCAAAAAGCAATTTGTTTGCTGTTTGCTTTACTTGTTCTGCCTCTTGGGCGAAGAGCGTCTGATCAGCCTGCCTTCCCAAAGCCTCTGCTATAAGCGACATTAGGCGCAGTGCCTCGTAGTGGTAGGCATTTACAACGGTGTTGTAGTCCTCAAGCACATAGCCGTCTGCTTCGCCAGGTTCTTCTTTTCCTATGCCAAGGGCACCACTCTGCGGCCAGTCCACAATGTCGCGGATCTGCTTTCCGTAATAACCGCATGCCTTGAGGAGTTCAGGCGTCTGCTGTTTAGTGCGTGTGCTGATGAGGCCTGTAGAATCCTGCAGGGCCAGGAGGGTGCGGGCTTTCAGAATGTCGTAGTCCTTCTGAATGAGTGCAGGGTCACCCGTATATAAATAGTCGTTCCAAGCCAGCAAGACGGCTTGCAGAATCCATTCGGTAGGCCAAGTTGCGTTGTGGCACAGGTAATCTGTCGTGTATCGGCCCATCGTATGTTCACGATCCGTGCAATAATGCCCCAGCTGGTTGATGATGGCATCGGCCTCGTAGGGGATGCGCTCACGGTCGCCATCGACATATACTCCGGCAAAGGTTGTGGCCTTTATGCTGTATCGGCAGAGATCCCAGACCTGATTCAGCACAGAATCCGAGCTATGGAAGTATGAGGCATCCTCATCCCAGGCATAGTGTACCATTTGCCTTTCTGCTCGTTTCAGGCTTGCCACACTCCCCTCCACCTCGACATAGCGGAAGGGATAGACCTCGCCTATATAATCTGGCATAAGGACCGGTCGGACATCTGTACCCTCTGGCTTTATCATAGCATTCCGCCCGTCTGGACGGAAGACAAGCCGGTAGGTGTCAAGGCCCTTGTGGACAGGCAGGCTGTATTGCGTAAAGCGGATACTGCCGCCTGGCTTTTGGTTGACGCGTCCACCCTGTTCTGCCTCACCCAGACGGATAGTCAGTGTATCATCTGAGGCACTCTCGATGGTCAGTTCCAGTTGTCCGTATGCAGCCTTACCAAAGTCAACCATCCACAGCCCGTCGCTCCGTTTGTTAACAGAGACTGGCTCCTGCCTTGTCTTGCGGAGTGGGGAACGGGGAAACGATGCGTCGAGTTTGCGGGCTGTGAGAAACTGTTGTGGGCGGGCATAGCCGGAAATCTTCCCGTCCGGGTCTGTTACGCGCACCGTCCAATAATATACAGTTGATGGTTGCAATGCTTTTCCACTGCAGACAATCCCAGTCGTCTGGTCGTCCTCTACATCGCCACTATCCCACACATCAGCCTTTCCCTCGTTGAGAAGTTCGGTCTTCGATGCCATAAGGATGCGATAGGCCTTTTGATCGCTTAATCCCTCAGGCAGTTCCCAAGCCAGATACGGGTGTTCAGAGTTTATTGTGCTGACCTGAAAGTAATCAGTTTGTCCCCTACGCCATGATTCCTGAACTTGTGACAGAGTGGCCGACGTATGGTATCCACCCTTATAGACGCTTCGGGTATCGGTCAGCAGGTCTGTACTGAGGTTGTGAGGGACGCTGCCGATTATCAGGATAAGAAGAAGTGCATTCATATTTATTTTTGTGTTATAATTAAGTCAAAATCATTTACTTCCTGTATAAGTAATATTTCTTGGAAAGCTGGCGGAAGGTCTCCACATCCTTTTCCCAATAGGGACGCACATCCTCCCAACTGTGTCGTGCAGCAAAACGCTTGCGTATTTCGCGCGAACCGCACACCACGTCGAACATCCTGAGTCTGTTTTCCTCTGCTACGCGGAAGAGAGCATGCTCAGGCCACAGTCGCGCCACTTCCTGTGCCACAAGGAACTGAATAGGAGTAAGTGGCGCTCGAGCATAATCCGTAAAATGCACCTGTACCCCCTGTACCTGTTCGCCCTGCATGGCTGCGTAGAAGGGTTTGGCATAGATAGGACGAAAGACAATGCCAGGCAGTTTCAAGGCGTTCATTGCCTCGGCCAGCTTACCGGCATCCACCCACGGAGCTGCAAACATCTGAAAAGGAAGGGTGTAGCCCACACCGATGCTCATATAGCTGAATTCGCCCATGATGCCACTCATGGGATATCCCACAGCGGAACAGGGTTGTGGAATGTGAGGCGAAGGTGGTATCCATTGCAATCCCGTATCGGCATACGTCATGTCGCGACTCCAGCCTTTCATCTTGATAACGGACAGACGGCAAGTTCGCCCATCTCCTAATAAGTGCTCGCCATTCAGCAGCAAAGCCAACTCGCCGCAGGTAAGGCCATAGACATAGGGGATGGGGAACTGACTGACGAACGATGTGCAATCCGGTTCGGTAAGACAACCCTCCACTTTGAGCCCGCCCAGCGGATTGGGTCTGTCCAGCACCATGAATTCGATGCCAGCCTCGGCAGCGGCATCCATGGCGAGTCCCATTGTGCTGATATAGGTAAAGGAGCGGCATCCGATATCCTGTATGTCATAAACAAGCACATCAATGCCTTGCAGCATTTCTTTCGTTGGCTTTCGGGATGCACCATAGAGCGAATAGACGGGCACGCCTGTCAGTACGTCCCGGTTGTCTTGAACGTGATCTCCAGCATGCATATTTCCCCTCACGCCATGCTCCGGCCCGAAGAGTGCTACCAATTCCACGCCTGGTGCCTCGTAGAGCAGATCAATAGTTGAGCGGAGTGCGTTATCCACTCCAGTAGGATTCGTTATCAGCCCCACGCGCTTGCCTTGCAGCGGACGGAAGTGCTGTCCCTTCAGCACCTCAATGCCTGTCCATACGCGTATCTTACCAGCTTGCGCAGACACAGTCCATAGCAGGCCCAGGAGGCAAGCCCATATCCATCGCGATATACCTGTTCGTCTTTCCATTGTCCTTATCCTCATTTCTTTTGTGCTTGCAGTAGTACGACTTTTCCCTCGGTATTCGTGAAGAGAATCTTGCCGTGACCCAGGGGAACCACGGTATTGGTAAGCGAATTGCCGTTCTTATGCTTCCATAGCAGACGTCCCGTGCACCCTTCGAGGGCAAGTACATAGCCGTCGTTCGTGCTCGAATAGACAATACCATCTCGCTCGGGTAACATAGAGGGAGCATGCTCGTATCCGATGCCTGCATCTGTGGCCCATAATTGTTGAGGTTCGTCGACCTGAGTGGCGTAGCATACAATGCTGTCTTGCATGGTCTTGGCATAGAGACGTTCCCCGTCCTGAGACATGCCCAGACTCTCGCGCACCTTACTCTGGAATGTGCGCCAGACTGTTTCGCCGGTCTGAAGATTGATGCTCGTCATTGCACGCTGCGGATCAACGATGAAGACGCGTCCGTCATGGCTCACAGGCCAAACCTGGGCTGGAGAGAAATGCATTCTGGTCAGTCCGCCTGTCCAGCGCCACAACTCATGCCCGTCGGACCGGCACAGGCAGTAGAGCGTGTTGTCCCACGCACCGAAGATGACACGGTCGGGCAGCACCAGCGGTCGGGTCATCACATAACCGCGCAGACCGTTGTATGTCCATAGTACCCTTCCCTGCTTGACGTCGATAGCACGGAACGTGGAGTCGCTGGCGCCGATATAAGCCACTCCGTCCTCAATGGCAACACTGCCCAGTACGGGCTGGCGGGCCTCTACTTTCCACAACAAGTGTCCATTGCGGGCCGAGAGTGCATATATGTTGTGGTCAGCCGAGCCGAAGACAACGATGCCTCGCCATGCAGTAGGCCCGCCGATAACCCGATGCCCGGCCTTGAAGTCCCAAAGTTTGCGTCCGTCCTTCAATCTGAAAGCTTGCACATGTCCCTCATCGTCTCCCACGAAGACGCGGCCCTTCTCAACGCATGGAGCGCTGTATATGGCAGCTCCGGCCTGAGCGGCCCATAGCTCGCGAACCAGTGGATACTGCTCGTTTATGCTATAGTCGGGATAAGCATCCGCATGTCCCCGGGGATCGTAATCGGCCTGCTGCATGGTAAAGGCTCTTACGAATTGCTTTTCCTCGCCTACCCGCTGAACGTATGATCTGATCTCTCGTTCATCCACTTCATAGATGCCGTAACCGGGCAGCCCGTCATCGTCTGGCAGGTTGCTGCGCATCAGGATGCCCGGCATACCGTCATATCGCAGGTCGGGCCGTATGGCGTGGTAGTGCCCGCCGATAAAGAGTCGCACATTGCCCGGCTTTCGCAGTGCATCCGTCACGTCATACCAGTTATCGACGTCACCGTCCATCAGCGGATAGTGTGTCACGATGATGGCAGGCTGGTCGCGATGTGCCTCCAGGTCCTGGCGTGCCCACTCCGTCACGAATGGCGAGACGTGTCCGTAGGCCATCTTCAGCAGCGGGCCGGTGTTGAACAGGAGGAACCGGACGCCACCGTAGTCGAAGGCGTAGTATTCGGGCCCGAAGATACGGCTGTATGCCGTGCAGCCCGACTCGCTCCATGTAGTCTCGTGATTGCCCATGCATACATGGTATGGCATCTCCAGGCGATCCAGACAGTTCCTCACTTCCTGCAACATGCGACTATCGCCTTGCTCCGTCAGGTCGCCTGTCACCAGGACGAAGTCTATGCCCGCAGTTTTGTTTATCTGGTCTATGCTCTTGAGTAAAGCCTCCGTAGGACCTGTGCCGTTCGGGTTGAGGTGTATGTCGGTGAGCTGGGCAAAGCGGAAGGGCTTCACCTCGGCACGGCTGCTCAGGCAGAGGAGCAGCAGGAGGACAGGCATGATTCGTATTCTCTTCATGGCTGCTCAGCTATCGCTTCAAGGATCTTCCATACGTTGAGCAGGCCGCGGGGGACATGGAAGCACCCCTTCCACTTGCCGCCCTTGAGGGGCAGCAGGACTTCGCCCTGACGGTTGAGATAGCCGTACCATTCGGGGTATTCGGCATCGCGGAAGTGATTCCACGTATAGTCATGCACACGCAGGAACCAGTCGAGACAGCGCGGGTCGCCCGTGAGCTGGTATCCCTTACTGAGCGAGATGAGGGCTTCGATGTGCACCCACCATAGTTTCTGGTCCCATTCAAGCTCATGCCTCGGATGTCCGAGGCGGTCCATGAAGTAGAAGATGCCTCCAAATGCCTTGTCCCAACCGTATTCTACTTCCTGAAGGCATATCTCAACGGCCTGTCTGATAAGCTCGGGACGGTTCAGACGCTTGCCGAGGTCCATCACAAACCACATGGCTTCGATGGCATGACCGGGGTTGAGTTTGCGGCCGTCGAAGCAGTCAACCAGATTGCCGTCCTTGCCCAGGGCTTCCACGATTAGACCGAGTTCCGGGCGATAGAAGACATCCATCACCTCATGCAGGCAGTTATCGATGGCTTTCCGCAGGAAATCGGGTTCCAGCAGGGGTTCTATCTCAAGGGCCACGTTGCAGAGTATCATGGGCAGGTCGAAGGTCTTCATGGCTCTGGCACCAGGGGATGCCTTGGACCATCTGCCCTTGGGATTGTCTGTCTTGGAGAGGACGATATCGAAGGTGCGCTTGGCAATGTCAGCATATTCGGCAGCCCTTTCCTCCTGACCTGCCTTCCTCAACGCGATGCTGAGCTGCCCGAAGGCAATGACGGCGAAGGTGTAGGAGAAGATATTGTACGGTTCCACCAGGGGATGACCTTCACGGTCGAGGGCGAAGTACCAGTTCAGATTGCCATCGTGACCGTACTTACGCAGGAACTCTGCGCCCTGAACGGCGGCGTCGAGCCATTCCCGGCAGGGCTCTACCGTATTGTAGAGTTTGGCAAACATCCACACCTCGCGGCCTTGTAGCCAGATGAACTTGTCTGTGTCATAAACGCTGCCATCGCGGTCGAGGCAGGTGAAGTAACCGCCGCACTCCTTGTCCTGTGATTTGCTGAGCCAAAAGGGAACGACGCGGTCTAGCAGTTCGGAGCGGTACTGCTCTGCTAATTGCTTGAAATCAGGTGTTGTAGTCATATCTATCTCTGTTATATTATTCTTTGGGTAAAGTTTTCCACGTCAGGCCCGGCTGTTCCTCCTTCTGGGGGAAGAAGAAGCTCAGGATGAGGGCAACGACAACGCTGACAAGCATGGAGACGAAGCCGAAGAGGAGGAAGTTGGCCTGCGTGAAGAAGTTCATGTAGAGCACGGTGGCCGTACCGCAGAGGAAGCCGGCTATGGCGGCCCTTGAGCCGATGCGCGGGAAGAATATTCCCATCATGAACAGACCGCCGATGGCACCGCTGAGGAGTCCGAGGATGGTGTTGAAGTAGTCGAGGAGCGACTGGATATCCACGGTAGCCATCAGCCAGGCTATGAGCATTCCGATAAGGCCGGCGCAGATGCCTGAGATACGGGCCACCCGGACCAGCCCGCCCGCATCGTCCGGTTTGGGATGTGCCTTGCTCCACAGGTCCACGGTAAAGGCCGTGGAGATGCTGTTGATATTGGAGGCAATAGTGGACATCGTGGCGGCAAAGACGGCAGCGATGAGCAGTCCGGCCAACCCGGAGGGCAGCTGACTCATCATGAAGAAGGGGAAGATGGCATCGCCCTTGGCCATCGTGATGTCCAGCTCGGCGGGATGGGTCTTGAAGAAGGTGTAGAGTCCGGTCCCGATGGTGAAGAAGGCGATGGTGACGAACACCGACATCAGGCCGTTGGTGAGTATGCCGCGGGCTGCGCTCTTCTCGTCGCTGGTGGTCAGGTAGCGCTGGATGACGGTTTGGTCGCTGGTGTAGCTGATCAGGTTGTTGGCCAGGCCGCCCAGGATAACCACCCACCAAGTGGCATTGACGAAGTCGAAGGGATGTCGGGCATCGAAGAGGAACAGACGGAACTTGTCGTGCCCGGTGGCTATCTGCCAGAAGTCCGACGCGCCGTTCGAGCCGGTATATACAATAAGGTATGCTGCAGCCAGTATGGCACCGCCCACCAGGATGATGCCCTGGATGACATCTCCCCATACCACGGCTTCCACACCGCCCATGGTGCAGTAGAGGATGGTGATGAGGGCCATCAGGGCTATGCAGATGTAGATATTGATGCCCGTAACGGCTGTCATGGCCAGCGACGGCAGGAACAGCACAAGGGCGGTGCGCGCCACCATGAAAATGATGAAGAGCATGCTGGCCATCAGGCGAGTAGAGCTGTTGAAGCGGCGTTCCAGGTATTCGTAGGCCGTCGTCACATTCAATCTGCGGAAGAAAGGCAGGTAGTATCTGATGACGGGGAAGGCCACCACGAGGATGCAGATCTGCATCGGGTAGTAGGTCCAGTCGGTAGCGTATGCCTTGGCGGGAATGCTCATGTAGGTGATGGCGCTGAGCATGGTGGCGAAGATGCTGATGCCAGCGGCCCACCAAGGAATGCGGCCGCCGCCCTTGAAGAAGTCGTCGCCCGACTTACCGGCTCGCTGCATGAAATAATAGCCAAGATAGACCATGCCCAGGAGGTAGAGGATGAGAACGGTCCAATTCAGCCAGCCGAAGCGGGCAGTATAGCCAATCTCCATGCGGGTGGCATCAGCAGAACGCACCCCAGGCTTCTCCTCACCGCCGATGACGAGGGCACTGATGTGACCAGCCGGAGAGGCCAAGGGCACCACCGCAGCTCCTGCACGGGCCAGCAGAGGACTGTCGAAGACCTCGGCCCACGAATCGGTGACGGTATGATAGACAAGTATGCTGCGGCGAAACTGATACCAGGCAGGGTCTTGCGTCATATAGGCATGAGCCTCTTCGCGGAGCTGTGCAAGCTGCCCGGCAGTGGTTGTCGTGTCGGCGATGAGGGCATTGCGTTCCAAGGCAGCCTCGAAGATGTCCTTGTTCACGCCGCCCAGGCAGAGGATATGTGCTGCGCCGGATGGAATGGCGGAGGCGCCGACTAAAGACCCCTCTAAATCTCCCCGTAAAGGGAGACTTCCGTTTCCGCTGCTACTCCCCTCCATCACGGGAGGGGTCTGGGGACGGGTCTTTATTGAGCTTGTAGCCGTCCACTGCCCTTTCCTCGGGTCGTAACAGATGCCATCGAGAACGGTTTTGTGGCTCAGCGGGTCGAAGCCGCCGAGGAGGTAGAAGTTACTGCCCAGGGCGCCCTTCTGCACGGCAGCTGCGGGCTGTACACGGGCCGGGCCTGGTATATCGGGTAGCGTTTCCCAAGCAGCCCCTTTCTGCGATTCGAACCAAGTGGAGGGCAGAGGCCATTTCAGGCGGAAGGCCTTGTGATTGGGGATGCCATTGTGCTGACCGCCTGCCACATAGATGAAGCCGTCGCCGAAGGCCGCGGCGAAGTTGTCGAGGCCAATGGGCAGAGGGGGAAGCTCTCGACAGATGGCCTCGCCGCTTGATCCAAGGGTTAAGAGAACTGCAAAGTCCTCGCTCTTCAGACCGTCAGACGTGCCGCCGAGACAGACAATGCCCTGCGGCGTAGTGGCGCTGGCCCCGTAGGCAAGTGCGCAAGGCAGCGATCCGGCACGCCACCATTTCTCCTTGCCATCAAACGCAATAGCATAAATATCAGTATAAAAGACTTTCTGGCCACCTTCAGCTGCAGGCACATCAGGGAAGTTGCAACCTCCTGCCACCAAAACGCGGTCGGAAGGCACTGAAAAATTTTTGGGAATAAAACCTGCAAAGGCGCCGCTCACACCCTGACCGCCATAGGCGTCCAGCGGAGGCAAGGATGTGAACGAGGCAGTGTTGAAGCGGTGAGAAGACCCTCCCCCCGAAACCTCCCTGCGGTCGCCAATCGCTCCGTTTCTATCGGGCGATTGCCCTTGCAGGAGGGGAGTAGTATCCTGAGCCATCGAGCGGATTGAAAGGAATACCGCTACGGCAAAGAGGAACAATATCTTTTTCATGTCACCTAATCCCTAATCTCTAATCCCTCATACGACATTACAATGATGGAAGAAGTCGAGGGCTTCGAGTTCGGCTTTCAGACGGGCCTCCTCCTCGTCGGTGATGTTCTGGAAGGGCGTACGGTTCGGACCCAGGTCGAGACCGATGAGCTTCATGATGCGCTTGCCGCCCACGATGTTGCCGCGGAAGTGGCAGATGACGTCGATGACGTCCTGAGCATAGTTCTGCAGGGCGCGAGCTTTCTCCAGGTCGCCCTCCTCCCAGGCCTTCTGAATGCCCACCAGACAGCGTCCGTTGTAGTTCGTGGTGCCGCCTATGCCGCCCTGTGCGCCGCCCATAGCCAGGCAGGGCAGGATGGTCTCGTCCTGACCGTGCAGCATATCAAACTTACCGTTCTTGTAGCGCCGGCAGCGGTTGTACTCATAGAGACTCTCGAAGGTATATTTTATGCCGGCGAAGTTGGGAATGCGCCCGTCCACCGCCTGCAGGAAGTCATACATCGAGAGGAAAGCGCCGTTGAAGGCGGGGATGTGGTAGAAGTAAAAAGGCAGCTCGGGAGCGCCGCAGGCAATCTCCTCGCAGTACTTCACCAGTTCCTCGATGCGTCCCACCTTGGGGAACGGAGGAGCCATAGCGCCTATGCCGAAAGCGCCGATCTGCCGGGCGTGCTGAGCCAGTCTGAAAGAGGAACGCACACAAGTGCTGCCCACATGCACAATCACCTTGAAGTCCTGCATATCCCTGACGGCCTCCATCCAGGCCTCGGCAATCTGCATGCGCTCTTCCTCGGTGAGCATATAGCCCTCGCCACTGGAGCCGTTGATGAATACACCCTTCAGGCCGTTGCGATAGAGCATAGCCGCATACTGTGGGATAATAGAGAGGTTAATGCTGCCGTCGGCATGCATCGGGGTAAAGGGAGCGTCGATAAGGCCCCTTATTTTCAATTCATAATTCATAATTCACAATTCATAATAAACGTTCAATGCCAAAATCTATATTGACCTCCGGTCTTCGTTAATCGCCTTTCGCAGGTCTGAAGACGTGCTGGACGGCTTCCAGGTACCCGAAGCCGAAGTAGCGGTCGGGCAGCAGGTAGCTGCCTTCCACCCATTCGTTCCAGGCATTTATCATGATGAAGGGCGGCTGCTGGGGATGCTCGTCCACAAACTGCTTGGCCACCTCGAGGAACGATTCAAAGGCGCGCGGCGTCTGGTTGAAGCGCGTGATGTCGTTCTCGCCCTTGGCCGGGAAGCGCGGTGTGTCGTCCCAGCCGATGGATACGGTGGGGAAGATGGGGATGTTGAAGGCCTTGTCCCACTGCTCGCGTATCTTGATGGCGTTGGCGCCGTAGGTCAGGTAGTCGGGGGTGAAGCCGCCCATGTTGTAGAAGGCATGGCTGTTGATACCCAGCTTGTCCACGCACTCCTGCTGGGCCGCAATGGCGCCCTCGCTCAGGAAGCCCCCGCCGCCGTTGTTCTGCTGGATGTGGAGCCCCTTGAAGCCGGCCTTCTTCACCTCCTCGCGGAAGTAGTCCATCGCCTTGGCCGCCTCGTCGAGCGTACCGAAACTACGGACGAACTCGTTCATGTCGAAGATGCCGAAGACGGGACAGCCGTCTATCTTCACGTAGTTCTTGCGCTTGAAGTACTGCTTGATGACGCGCGCCACGATCGTCTTGAACTGCTCCATATCCACCTTGGGGTCGAAGAGCAGCGAGGTGTCGTCGCCGTGCAGGTGATAGTTCCAGTAGTTCTTCTTCACCTGGTGGTTGGCCCACATGATGTAGAAGTTCATCTTCCCGTTGTTGCGGGCACCCAGGAAACCGTCGTCGAGCGCACCCTCCAGATAGGGGAAGTCCATGAACCAGTACCAGTCATAGACGAACGTGTTGACGCCGTACTTCAGGGCCGTGTCGATCCACTTCTCCACGACGCGGGGATCGTCGTCGTGCTCGTAGCCCCACAGCGGCTGCTTCGGCTGGTAGTGACCGGGGAAGCGCGGATTGCCCTGCTTGATGACCTCCCATTCGCCGTCGCCCTGAGGCCACAGGTATTGGTGTCCGAGCGAGTCGTCGTGGCACGAGGGCCATACGTAGGCACACACATAGTAGTCGTCACCGCAGACAGGCCTATTGCAGCCGCAGGAGTAACAGCACATCAGAACCATTGTCCAAATGGACGTAAGCAAAATCTTCTTCATTTTATATCTCATTTAAATGTTTTTTATGGCCAGCAGACCCGAACAGGCCTCTAACTGGGAACAAAAATACGGAAAATTCGATTAAGCGAAAAGAAAACGGAGGAATTTGTTCTCTTGAGTGAGGAAATTTTCTTTATGAGTGTAAAGATACGACGAAAAAAGAGCGACTGCAAGTTTCCTTATTACAATTCATAATTCTTTGTTTAATTCATAATTCATAATTCACAATTCATAATTGAGCTGCGCCTTGCTCGCTGCTCCAAAACGTTGCGGGTCTCCCCTGTCCCTACCCTTGGCGCCAGCCCCTCACCCCTCCTCTCGGAAGGGGCTGGGGGAGGGTCTTTTTCTTACGCGAGGCGGGTCTAGTAAAATTTACACCCGGGTCTAGATAAATTTACCGCCCTTTTCGCAGTGACAAGTATTGTGCGCTCGCTGCTCAGTTTTTGCATTTTTGCATTTTTGCATTTGTGTTTTTTGGGATATGCTGCCAAAATATAACTATTAGTATTATACTCATGTATATATACTTTGTTATTATATTAGCGGAAAATGAAAAACAGGTGTTTGCAAAAATGCAAAAATGCAAATTTACAAACGTCCTAAAAGATACTT
Source organism: Bacteroidaceae bacterium (assembly GCA_024693505.1). Classification (GTDB taxonomy): domain Bacteria; phylum Bacteroidota; class Bacteroidia; order Bacteroidales; family Bacteroidaceae; genus Physcousia. The sequence continues at coordinate 23,685 of JAILKU010000062.1, forward strand.
CCGCTCGGATAAAAAAAGACTCCGAGCTTGCTCGCCTGAGCACCAATAGAAAAATATTTTGAAATAATGGCGAAGAATTTGGGATTTATTTTGTTTATCGCTCACTTATACGTATCTTTGACCTACGGTCTAAAATACTTCCGCTCGGATAAAAAAATAAATTGCGATTTATTTTGTTTATCGCTCACTTATTCGTATCTTTGTACCCCCAAAACCATTTTTAGAGGAATTCTCTCTAGAAATACTTTATTACAGCCATGTAGTCTCGCCACCTGTGACAGGCCGCGAGACTTTTTTAAAGAAACGATAAGAAAACAAGATATATGGCAACACTGCAAGAGCGTGCGGAACTGCACAAAACGATATGGAAGATAGCCAACGACCTGCGCGGCAGCGTGGATGGCTGGGAGTTCAAGGACCTTAAAGCGGCAAAACATCTGTTCAAAAATAAATGCTATTATCATCATAACGCTAACGACCGATTCGGATCCGAATCGGTCGTTAGACTGTTACGCGCTAATGGAGCCATCTTTGACCTTCAGTCGAGACTGTCATCACAATAGTCATTAACATCACTCCCTGCCTACCCCACCCCCTTCCCCTCCCCTTATAGGGGCGGGGAATGGGCTAACGCCGTCGCTACTCTATACGAAAACCTCTTGAGCCTGCTCCAGCTCGGCTAAGACCGAAAGCGAGTTCTCTTCTCTGCCCTCAAGGAGGAAGAATACCGAATACAAGAGGTTAGAACTTCAGTGTCTGCTTCTCGCCCTTGGCAAGGCTGACCTGGCGCATTTCTTCGCCGTAGCGCACGGTGAGGTCGGCATTCTCGTCGGCACTGAGGACGGCTTTCCTGAGCTTTCCTTCCTTCCAAACGAGACTGACGCCAACGTTGCCGCGGGCACGGAGGCCGTTGACCTCGCCATCCGTCCACGTAGGAGGCAGGGCGGGCAGCAGGTCGAGTTCTCCGGCATGACTCTGCAGGAGCATCTCCGCGATGCCTGCGCATCCGCCGAAGTTACCGTCGATCTGGAAGGGCGGATGGGTGTCGAACAGGTTGTTGAGCGTGCTCTTGGCCAGCAGGGCCTGCACATTGGCTCCGGCCTCCTGTCCGTCCATGAGGCGTGCGTAGAAGTTTATCATCCAGGCGCGGCTCCATCCGGTGTAGGAGCCCTGGCGGGTCTCGGGGTCCTCGTTGTACTTGCGGCGGCGCTCGATGGTCTTGCGCGCAGCGGCGAACAGCTCGGGGTTATGGCTGTTGATGGTCGTACCGGGATAGAGGCCAAACAGATGCGATACGTGGCGATGGCCCGGCTCTACCTCTTCGTAGTCCTCAATCCACTCCTGTATGCCGCCATAACGCTGGCTGACGCGGATGGGCGGCAGCTTCCCGAGGGCGGTGCGCACATCGTCGAGCACAGGATCGCCGGAGCCGAGCACCTCGCTGGCGTCGAGACAGGCCTGCAGGAGTTCCTGGGCAATCTCAATGTCCATCGTGGCGCCGTAGGTGAGGCGGTAAACATTCCCGTCCGGGTGGCGGTAGGCGTTTTCGGGGGAGTTGGAGGGTGCAGTGACGAGCCAGCCATGCTCATCGGGCACCATGAACGATACGAGGAACTGGGCAGCCTCGAGCATGCAGGGGAAGGCCTGCTCCCTGAGATAGTCCTCGTCGAGCGTAAACCGGTAGTGTTCCCACAGGTGGAGGGCCAGCCAGGGGCCTGCGATAGGGAAGGTGCCCCAGGACACATCGTCGCTGATGGAGGTATGCCCGAAGGGATTGCTGAGGTGGTTCACGGTCCATCCCTGCGCACCAAACGTCTTACGGGCGGTTACGCGACCGGGGGTGCGGATGGCGTTGATCCAGTTGCTGAACGGGATGACGCATTCAGGCAGGGCGCCCACCTCGGCCGGCCAGTAGTTCATCTGGATGTTGATGTTGGTGTGGAAGTCGGCATTCCAGGGGTTCTTCAGGTCCTTTGCCCAGATGCCCTGCAGGTTGGCGGGCAGACGGCCAGGAGCGCGGCTGGAGTTCATCAGGAGATAGCGTCCGTACTGGAAGTAGAGGGCTGCGAGGGCAGGGTCCTCCTGTCCGGCCCGTACGCTGTCCAGCCTTTCATCGGTTGGCCGCTCAGCCATTGCGGGGTCGCCCAGCGAAAGTGATACGCGGCTCATCATAGCCTGATGGTCGTCGGTGTGTCGCTTGCGCAGGGCCTTGTAGGCCTGTCCCTCCACGGCCTTCAGCTGGTCGAGGCAGAGCTGTCCGGGATCGAGCGAGCGGTCGAAAGAGAGGTCCTCCATGCTGTAATCGGTGTTCATGGCTACGAGTATGGTCAGCTCGTCTGCACCGCGAACGGTCAAGCCGTCTCCCTCGGCCACGACGTTGCCGCCAGTAGGTATAGCCTTTATCCGCGCGGCAAACCGCATGTGATCACCTGCCGGTCCGTCGCCGGGTGACTCTTCGTCGTGAATCTGTCCGTCAACGGCCAGCATGTCGGGGCCGGCAACGCTGGTCTTTGTATCGATGGAACGATAGTAGCCCACCTGGCAGTTCAACATGCCTGGATGGTCGGCCTTCAGGTGAACGATGAGCAGGTTGTCGGGCGCTGAGGCCAGTACCTCACGCTCGAAGCGCACCCCATTGGCTGTCCAGCCTGTGCGGGCAATGCCTGTCATCAGGTCCAGGCTGCGCTCGTACTCGAGGCCGGCCACGGCGCTCTGTTCCGGCTGTCCGGCATCCTCTTTCCGGGCTTGTTCGGTCGGATCGGCCTTGGCATCCAGTCCCGTCGGGTCGGGCATCGTCAGTAACAGTTCGCCAAAGGTCTGGTAGCTGCGAATGCGCAAGGGATCTCCCTTCAGCTTCTCTTCTGCCAAAGCATTGGCCTTGGCAATCTCGCCAGCCAGCAGGTGCTGCCGGATATCGGGTATCCATTCGGCGGCTTCGGCATTTCCGTCCTCGGGACAGCCAGCCCAAAGGCTTTCCTCATTCATTTGCAGCGTTTCAGCCCAGGGCCGTCCAAAGACCATTGCTCCCAGACGACCGTTTCCCACGGGAAGTGCCTCGTCCCAGTTTGCGGCCGGCCGACGGTACCACAAGGTGTTTAGTCTGCTTTCCCTGGGCTCAATGCCGCAGCCGACGGCCATCATAGTACACAATGCCAGTGCCAGGCCCTTTATGATTATTTTCTCTTTCATCTCAAAGTTTTTAAAATAAGTTCATTATATGTGCAGCGTGCTCAGTTATTCAGTTGCGGCTCGGGTGGTATCTCGTCGTAGAAGATGCCGGTATGGCGCGGGTCTTTCGTACCCATGTCCCATCCCATCTGGCGCAGATGAGTAGCGATGTTACTCAGGTCCTTCTCTGACTGGAGGAAGCCATTGCCATTCCAAGCCATATTGCTCAGGTAGTAGTAGGAGCTGGTCATATCCCACCCGAAGTAGTGGTGCCACAGGGTACCCAGCATGCCAAAGAGCTCTATCTGGGAAGCATATTTTCCCTGTGACATGATGCCTGCGGCGTTAAACCAGGGACAGCTGAGGACATGGAAGCCCTGACTCTTGAAGTACTCCATCGTCGGATATGCTTCCTTGGCTCCGTCATAGAACCAGTCACATATTATAATATCGCGCGGGAACTTCAGGAAGCCTGTCGCAGTCTCCTTCGTACCGTTGGCGTAAAATCCCTTCCACCGGCTGTCCCCTCTCTCCAGCAGCATGTCGTGCCACATCATGGCCTGGGCTCCGTGTTCGCGGATAGTCGTGTTCAGGGCCTCGATATGGTTGAGCAACAGCTGGGAGTAAGGCTGCCTTATGCAGGCGGGACAGCTGGGCAACTCGGCTTCGTCACATCCGATATGGAAATAAGGCGGATTGTCGAACACCTCCAGCTGCTCGGCGATGAGATCCTGCAACAGTTTTCTGGTTTCCGGGTTGGAGAGACACCAGTTCCACCCGTTATGCGGCTCGAACAGGCTTTGGTATTGCGGACTGAAATCAAGCCCGGCATGTTTCGAGGCTCCACCTCGGGCCATTGTGGCATGTCCGAAGCAGTTCACCTGTGGAATCAGTGTTATGCCCAGGTCTTTCGCCAGCTTGACCAGCCGGCGGACTTCCCGGCGCGACATACTGCCATCCGGCCATCCGTACCATGGCGCAACCTTGCTGCGGAAACTGCCCCATGACTCAATCACGGCATAGTTGAGCTTGTAGTAGGCGGCCAGGCGGATGAGTCGCTCCACCTCCCAAGGCTCCGTCTCGTGGAACCAGCAGATGTGCATCCCGCGGAAAGCCATTGCGGGCTCATCGCGTATGACCGTTTTCGGCAGCGTCCACCCCGTCACCTTGGCCGTTCCATGATCAGCGACAGCCAGTTGGCGCAAGGAATACAAAGCATACCTGAGTCCCTGTAGCGTGCTGGCATCAATCTCCACGCCGCTGTCCGTCGTCCTCAGTTCATATGCCTCCTTGCCCAGGTCCGATGTGTTGCGGCTGGCAGCGACAATGCGCGGTGCCTGCTTACCATACCATATCTTCAGATGCCGCTTCGCCCAGTCGAGGCCCTCAGAATCGCTACAGGCCACGGACACCGTCGTCAAGGGTAACCACTCGGTGCTGACGATATCGCATTGAGTAGGCAACGGGCAGATGCGAGGCGGGATGAACGTTCGCTCTGCACCAACCACAAGGAGGCCGGTGCAGAGTGCTATTACCAAGAGAATACGCTTCTTCATTATTATAAATATATGCTTGTTTCCCTAACTACATGTCAATCGTGTATGTGCCGCTCTGGTAGTCCTTCGACTCCGTCTCGCCGGGCAGGGTTACCGTGGCCGTAGCACCCTCGGGAACAGTGAACTCCCAGTGCCAGCTGTCGCCCCGGTACTCCCACGAGCTCTTGATGAGACCGGCAGCCGACTGGTATTCAGCATTGACGTGGCCCAACCTCTTCTCGGGCACAGGCTTCATGATGATGTGCTTGAAGCCGGGCTGTGCGGGATCGGCGGCAATGCCTGCAACACTCTCCCATATCCACTGGCAGACGCAACCATAGGCATAATGGTTGAACGAGTTCATTCCGCGCGGTCCCATACCCTTATCAACCATGTAGCTATTCCAGCGCTCCCATATCGTTGTTGCCCCATTGTCAATGGAATAGAGCCAGCTGGGATTCTTACGCTGGAAGAGCAGTTCATAGGCAATGTCGCTCATGCCGTTCTCGGTGAGTGTGCTCATCAGTATGCTCGTGCCCAGGAAACCCGTTTGCAGGCAGTTGTCGTGAGCAGCAAAGTTCTCACGCAGACGATTCTTCATGGCCTCGAGTGCCTCGCCCTCGACCAAACGGTTCTTCATGGCGAAGAGTGCAGGGGTCTGCATCGTGTTCAGTATCTCCTCCTTGAAGGTACCGTCCTCGTTGAGGAACTGCTCTTTCAGGTAGGCTTTTGCCTCGTCAGTCATCTGCTGATATTTCGATGCGTCACGTCCTGTGGCCGCAGCCATGTCGCGCATCATAGCAGCGTCAATAGCCCAGTAGGAAGCGCTCAGATAGTTCCAATAGACGATAGTCTCCCTCTTCGGCTGGCCATTCTCGTGCGACAAGCCGCTACAGCTCTCCAACGGCTCGTAGCTCAGCCAATCGGCCCACTGATAGTTGCCGTTCTCCTCCGTCATGAGGGTGTGTTCGTACTTTGTCTCGTAGATATGGTTCATGAAACGATTCATCGCTTCCCAGTTTTCCTCTACGATTTCTTTGTCGCCAAACTGTTTCCATACGGTCCAGGGCACAATAATGCCTGCATCAGCCCATCCGAGCCGCATCATGTCGCCATGTCCGTTACCATCTCCTGCACCATATTGTGCCATAGGAGCTACGCCCGGGAACGCACCGGTTGGAGACTGTGTATCGCGCATGTCGCGCATCCATTTATGGAAGAAACGGTCGGTGTTAGCAAAGAATGTACCCGTCTCGGTGAAGACCTGCGTGTCGGCAGTCCACCCCAGGCGCTCGTTGCGCTGCGGGCAGTCTGTTGGCACGGAGAGATAGTTGGAGCGCTGTCCCCAGATCGTATTGGAAATAAGCTTGTTGACAGACTCGTCGCCAGTTGTGATAGTACCAGTCTCCAGATCCTTGGCGATAGAAGTCACGGGCAGCGACTCGATCTTCTTGATAGCCACATTGCCTGTGGCGGTTATGGATACGAAACGATAGCCGAAGAACGTGCTGCGAGGATAGAATTCCTCATACTTGTCTCCTGCGGCAAAGGTGTACTTCAAAATCATACCTTCGCGGGCCATTCGCAGGTTATCACGATGCACACTCCCTTCGGGTCCGTCCATGCCGCGGCTCTTTGCACCGTTGCCATCGTTCAGCAGTTCACCGGGCAGGCAAGTAAGCTCTGTGCCCTCGGCAGCCTTGAATATAAAGGAGGGTACGGCAGCGCAATTCTGACCGAAGTCGACTACGAGTGTCTCACCCTCGCCGAGCGTAATCTCCTGACCGGATGCAAACTCCTTCAAAATGACGACCTTACCTTTCTCTTCCTCGGTAGCGCCCTCTACATCCTTCCAGGTATAGGCTTTTACCGGTGCCAGCGCCAGGTCGTGGCGAATGTAAACCTCAGCACCCTCCGAGGGTAGGATTTCGCCCTGGAACTCTGTATTCTTTTCAGGTGTCGAAAGTTTCTCGGGTGTTTCAAAGCCCATCGGCTCGCGCGCATCATACTCTTCACCATCAAAGATGGCTGCATGCTTTACCGGTCCTGCAATACCGGCCTTCCAGTGTTCCAAGTCGGTGCCCAGCAACTGCTTGGAACCATCGGCGTATGTGAGCTCCAGTACGGCCCTGAACGCAGGTTTCTTTCCCTGCATACCCTCGCCTTTAGAAGTTATGATTTTGTCGGCCCACCATCCTGGAGTGACTTGCGCCGAGAGCATGTTTTCGGCACCGGCTTTCTTTTTCAGCAGGTTAGTGATGTCGTAGGTAAAAGAGCGCTTTGTCTTGGCATAGTGTGTAAACCCGGGTTTCAAAACTTCTTCGCCCACGAGTTTTCCGTTTGCATAGAGTTCATAGACGCCGAGACCCGTCGTCATCCATCGGGCCGCAGTTATCTTCCCTTCGTTCTTGAACGTTGAAACAAACCAGCTTGCTCCGTCTGCAGCGCGGTCATTTTTCCGTTTGCCCTCTATCACCGGAGCATCAACTGCCGAAATCCATTCCGACTCGTTCCAGGCACCGTTCTCTAAAGCATCGGCGCGCATACTTTTCTGTGACTGTGATCCACAGCCAGCAAACAGAGCCATTCCAGCCACACACATTAACAGATGGCTTAGGCTCCTCAAATTCATTCTTGTTCTCATAAATAGTTGTCTTTTGTCGTTTATGGTTGATAATTATAGTTAAAATTCCATGATAATTGTCGTTTAAGGACCATTTTGGGTACAAAGGTAGTATAAACCGAGTGAAATACAAAATAAATCCTAATTTATTTTCAGACAGAGCCAGGTCTATTCACTTATTTGCTCTTCGGGCCAGGCAACCAGATAGATGCGTTCGCTTGCGCGAGTCAGGGCGGTATAAAGCCAGCGGAAATAGTCAGGTGAGAGCATTTCGGCTGTGACATAGCCTTGGTCTATGAATACATATTTCCATTGTCCGCCTTGTGCCTTGTGGCATGTGACAGCGTAGGCATACTTTATCTGCAGGGCATTGTAGTGTTGATCTTGGCGTAAGCGCTGCATTCGGTCGTGACGGTTTGTTATTTCGGGCCAATCGTCCCACACACCTTGGAACAGACGTTCCTGTTCTTCGTGCGTGAGGGCCGGTGCTTCGCTTTTCAGCGTGTCCAGCAAAACGGTAGCTTCCAATTCTAAATCGCCGTAGTCGGGGAAGCGTAATGTGGCATCGGCAAAGTGAAAACCATAGAGCTCGCGTTGATGACGCAGCCGTCTGATTATGGCCATATCTCCATTCGCGATGAATGGGAGTCTGTTTTCTTCTTTTTTCTCCTTTCCAGTTTCTCCCTTTTCCTCTTTCGTCCAATAATAGTTGTTGCGGGCAACCATAACCCGATCCCCGGAAGCAAGTTCTTCCTCATAGTCGAACAGACGGGCACGTATACCTTGATTATATAGGTTTGCCCTGCGATTGTTGCGAGTGATGACAATGGTTTCATCACGCCCCTGATTGCTATAACATTCCTCCAGGGCCTCAATAAGGTCTGATGTGGACAGGTTGATTACATCTGGGAATCCTTGTATGCGTAGTCGGGGAAATGTTGATAGCTTCTGAGATGAGAGAAGGCTGCGCAGATGGGTCGCATTCCATAGAATACCTGACTCGTTTTGTTGTCGTACTACCTCCGTTAAGCAGGCCTGGTATACAGTCATCCCATAAGCGCCGAGCACGCCGGGATTCAGAGCCGGACTTTCTGTTTCACCTACAGGCGGCAGTTGGGCTGTATCTCCTACGAGCATCAGGCGGCAACCCTCGCAAGAATAGACAAACTTCACCAAGTCATCCAGCAGTCGTCCTGTGCCGAAAATGGAGGGTGAAAGCCCACCAGTAGCAATCATCGAAGCTTCGTCAACAATGAAGAGTGTGTGGTGATGCAGGTTTACATTGGCTTGGAAACAGTCGGGTTCAGTCAGTGATTTTTGGCGGTATATGCGTCGATGGATGGTATAGGCTGGCGCCCCGGCGTAGAAAGAAAACACTTTGGCAGCGCGCCCAGTGGGTGCTAACAGCATGACGGGCTGCTGCAACTGGCGCATTGTCTTGACCAACGCTCCCACCAATGATGTCTTTCCTGTGCCGGCATAACCGGTGAGCAGAAAAATCTCATCACTCTTTCGGGATAACAAAAAGCTTGACCACATTTGTATCACATTTTTCTGCTCTTTGGTGGGTTCGTGGGTGAAGTTTCGCACGATTTGAGCCTCTAAATCATCACTTATCATCATTCTTTGATAAAAAAATGCTCGAAAAAGCGGTTATTTAAATAAATTATTCTACTTTTGCGATGCGAAATTACAAAAAAAATTCAAAATAACGTCATGAAAAAGGTAATTAATGTGATTTTAGGTGTCTGTGCCCTGGCACTTTTGTTTATTTGCTGGCGTAGTATTGCAGACACTCAAGAGTTTGACGCAGAGGTTTCAGCCCGCGAGGACGTGGTAAAAGCCCGTTTGATGGAAATTCGAAGTGCAGAGGAAGCATGGAAATTGCAGAACGAAGGTGTTTATTGCGACAACTGGGACGCCCTGATTGACTTTGTTAAGAACGGCAAACTGCCTATTGTCAAGAAACAAGGCGTGCTGAGCGACGAGCAGATGGACAAGGGTCTGACCGAAGCTTCAGCAGCAGCCATTGTGAACAGCGGGGACGAGAAGGCTATAAAGGAAAACGGTCTGGAGAACTTCCGCCGCGACACCGTCTGGGTTTCCCTCATCGACTCGCTCTACAACTATGAGGGCTTCGTAGCGGACTCCATGCGCTACATTCCCTTCTCGCAGGGTGACACTTTTGAAATTATTGCTGTGCCCAACACTACGCGTTCGGGTAGCATTATTCAGGTAATGGAATGCAATGCTCCGGATAGCAGCTTCTTGAAGGGTATGGGTAAGGCTGGCAAACGACTCATCTATAACCGTCAGGAGGATGCTGATGCCAAGGGTGCATACGCAGGCCTGAAGATAGGTGATGCCGGTAATAACTGGAACAATAATGCCGGTAACTGGGAGTAAATCCCAAGCCACACAGAATCTTTCCATCCGCAAAAATGCGGATGGATTTTCTTTATATATATACAATCAAAGCGATTCTGCACCGCTGCAGGTAGAGGATGTGCATCCTCGGGGCAATCAAAAGCCAATAGAGGCTTTGCAACAAGCATTGATGCGTCCTCGTGGTATGGAGTTTCATTTTGCAGAGGTTAGACTCCTCTCTGATGAACCATGTACTTTTTTGCCTCTTGAGGAGTTTCGCAGTAACGATATTGCTACATATTATTTCCTAAACTTTCCTGAAAGTAAGTTCAAGCCGACAGAGGTGTGCTATGATATCTTGGCACAATTGGAAGTGGTAGTCCTATATGTAATGGACGCCCAAACTGTACAGACGGTTATGAATATTTTTCCAGAAGCAAAAGTATGTAGCCAGACTGGTATTTTGCTTGAAAAGTTTGCCGAGGTCAACCGCCGCTCAAAGGAAACTATTCTACATTTCTATGTGCAAGTTCAGGAGCATCAGATGTTACTTGCCCTTTTCCTACAGGGACAACTCCGTTTTGCATGTAACTATGCTGTGAGTAATGATCCCGACCGCCTATATTATCTTTTGAGTGTGTGGAAGAATATGGAACTCGATGGTGAAAAACATCGGTGTACAATGTATGGCGCCTCGGATGTGCTGATAGCAAACGTCCGGAAGTATGTTCGGAACGTTGTCTTCATAGCATAAAAACTCATTTCTTCTATGCGCGTCATCACTGGGAAATATAAGGGTAGACATTTTGATGTGCCTCGCTCGTTCAAGGCAAGGCCTACAACGGATTTTGCCAAAGAAAATCTCTTCAACGTCCTACGCAGCTATTTGGACTTTGAAGCCGCTCCTGTCGCCCTTGATCTTTTCGCAGGAACGGGTAGTATAACCCTGGAATTGTTGAGTCGTGGATGTAGTCGGGTTGTGTCGGTGGAAAAAGATGTGATGCACTATGGTTTTATCCGTTCGGTGGTGGATAAACTGCAGGATCTGTCTGCTGATATCATACGGGCTGATGTGTTCAGATATATTGAAAAATGCCGCGAACAGTTCGATTTCATCTTCGCCGATCCACCATATGCATTAAAAGAACTACCTCATCTTCCCAATTTCATCTTGTCTCGCCCCTTATTACGTCCCGATGGTATCTTTGTTTTGGAGCACGGCCAGGCCAACGATTTCTCGGACCATCCCCATTTTTTAGAGCATCGCTCTTATGGGAGTGTGAATTTTTCCTTATTCAAGTCCGTTGCCAATCAACAGGATTGATCGTATTATTACATGCCATCTCATTTCCCGAAACGAAACCAGTCGAGGTTCATGATGTCAGCGTCCGGTAGATTGTCTGTTGCTGATTGGAATATGAGCCAAAGGGCGTGTTCGCCTTTAATTTTCTTAATGTGCGTCTGGCACTCTTGCCAACCTTCTTGAGGCGAAATATCTACAGTCCCTAACTGAGGTCCGTCCGGAGTGTCGGCATGGAGGGTAACAGTAGCTCCTTGAGGGGCTTGGGCACGCAGGGTGACAGACCGCGCACCCCGCTCGAAGTCGATATACTTCCATACAGCGGCGTCACCGGCGCGAATGGCACCCAGTTCTTCCCGTTCTTTATTGTCGGCCATCAATCGGATGCGTAAGTGGCCTTGCATCCGGCAAGCGCGGGCTGCATCGATTGTCTGGAAAGCATCAAGCGGACCTGCTGCACCTTGGCTTGTCATCTCTACTTCATCAATAGTGCCGTTCTCGTTGAACCGTATGGGCTCTATGCAGGCCTTGCGCATTGTGTTGCAGCCGTGGGTTGACCGATGATAGAGCACATACCACTGTTTTCCGAACTGTACGACCGAGCCATGATTGTTCCAGGTTTCGGGATCGCACCCTGCATTATCTATTATGATACCCTTGTATTCGTATGGACCAAGGGGTGAGGTTGCCATAGAATAACCCAGGCATGTTGGGCGTCCGTTGCGACTGATATCTGCATAGATAAAATAGTAGTATTTACCGCGCCGGATGACATAGCTCCCTTCGTGGAAACCATGCTCGGCTTCGGTTACAATACTGTCGCGCATCGATGACAGGTCCAATGTCTTGAGGTCTGGATTCATTCGTGCGCCCTTGGCTGCGAATTGTCCCCAGAAGTAGTAGGCCTGTCCGTCGTCATCGATAAAGATATTGGGGTCTATCTGCCGGGGGCCTTCAATCTGTACAGCATTGCGCCAGGGGCCAGTGGGAGCATCCGCTACGGCTACGTATTCGTTGCCATTCGGCGTATCGAAGTAGAGGTGGTACTGACCATTGTGATACATCATGTCGGGAGCGTAGAGGGTCTCGTTCCATGAGAAGCTATTGCGGTGTAGTGTCCAATGGCAGAGGTCATCGGAGGACAGGACGTGGTAGTCCTTGGAGCAGTAGTATTTAGGTGATGTATCGAGAGAACCGTAAATGTAAAGGCGACCATCTGGGTTTACTCGCGAGGTGGGATCTGCGATATAGACTCCCATCGGTGAGATAGGGTTCTGGGCCAGCGCATTACCGGCGCAGAAGAGGAGGCAGAGGAGGAAGTGCCGAATCATGTTATGGTACATTTATTTGTAGTTATGAGATTGGTACTATTCTTTTTCGAAGACGGCAAACTGTCGGATGCGGGGCTTGGCCTTGCTTTCATCGATGACGAGGCGAAGCTGTGTTGCCTGGACTTCGGGGAAGGTGCATATGCGCTTGTGTCCGATGTTGGTGCCCTGACAGAGAGCGGTTGTAGTGCCGTCGGCAAGCTGGGCATCGACGTGCCATGCCATAGCGCGTTCGCCATAGCGGATGTCTTCCTGCAAGTAGAGACGATCGATAGAGGTGGGATGTTTCAGTTTGATGACTAGTTCGCTTCCCTTTCCGTGAGCCGTTGCGGTGGGATGTCCATAGCGACGTTCTATGGCCTTTCCGTATTCGGAAGCCCTCTGTACATCAGCCTGCGGAATCAGTCCGCGGTTGTCTATGACGAGTCCCAGCAGCATATTCGTATTCCTGCCTACACTGGTCTCATAGCGCTTCATGAGTTCGTCTAAGCCATAGAGCATTTCGTCCTGTCCTTCATGCCACATCCATCCACCACCGAAACTATCCTGCCGACGCAAAGTGAAGTCGGACTCGCCGGGACACCAGAAGGGGGCATCGGGCCTGCCATTCAGGCCTTCAACGACCTGTACACCATCGGAATTAGTGGTGGAGTCGGCTGTTGCCCAGCAAGGATCGGGAGCCGTGCCTACTTCATTGCCGACCCAGCGGATAAGATTCTCGTAGCCGTAAGGTCCCTGGAACGCAATGGCGCGGGGTTGAAGTTCGCGCAAAAGGGCCAAGGCATCCGTACCTCCCTGAGCTGGACTGAGGATTCCGCCGTCGAACCATACCTCGAAGAGTTCTCCATAGTTGCTCCACAGCTCAGTTAGCTGGCGCTTTATAATATCGGCATATTGCTCCTGTGTGATGGGCGAACCCGGTTGAACGAGTCCCGGATTATCGACCCAAAGGTAGCCGTTTGTGGACATATTGGCGTAGATGCCCGGCTTGATGCCGTATTTGCGACAACTGGCTACGAACTCGGCCACGATATCGCCCTTTCCGTCCTTGTAAGGGCAATGGCTTATGTTATATTCATGCGTTTTGGTAGGCCATAGCGTGAAGCCGCTCCCGTGTTTTGCCGTCAGCACGGCATACTTCGCTCCCAGTTTCTGAGCCGTCTCAATCCATTGGTCGGTATTGAGTTCGGTGGGGTTGAAGGTCATCGGGTCGGGATGTGTCCCGTACTGGCGATGATTATACTCCGGATGGAAAACAGGCATGTCCAGATGAAGCAGGACGCCTATTTCTGCTTCTGCCCACTCTATTTGAGCCTTACTGGGCGTTACTACGTTCTCTGGCCTGTCGGAGCAGGCGAAGAGGAACAGGGCACTAAGGCCTAAAAGTGTGATTCGTCTCATATTTATAAATAATCAAAGATAGACCAGGGAAATCGAATGAGGAGGCAGAGTGATTTGGCCGTCCTTCACCGGGAGCTGCTGCTCCTGGGGCTTGATGTGCTCGTCTCCGATGTCGTTATAGTCGTCGGGACTCTTGCCCTCCAGGATAAGAGCCCGCACCTTGCGGGGCGCTTTCAGCTTCATCCCCTCGAAATCCAGGGTGAGGGGCAGGGCCTTCTGCGGGTCTTTGTTGGCTACGGCACAGACGTAGTGGCTGCGAGCCTCATCGGCCGTCAGCACAACATCCAGGACAGACGTTTTCTTCTTCCCGTTGCTGAGTTCCGAGATATTGGTCTTTACGGGCACTACATAGGGAAGCAACTCGTTGGCATACATCCATAAAACGTAATAAGTCGTGCGCCTCAGGATGCCATCGGGATAGACAAACAGCGGTCCCCGCACATTCACGATAGGGCTGAAGCAGGCAATATCCACTACATCGGCATGACGGAGACAAGAGTTCAGGAAGCAGGCCGAGAAGACCGCATCCGCCATCGTATAGACCGAGGCGATATCGTTTTTGCGCCGGGCCTCATAGTCAAAGCCCTGCCGGTATCCGCCCAGTACGGGATGATGCCAGTTGCGGAGGTTCCACTCGTCGAAGGCAATCTTAATCTTACCGCCGCCATATCCGGCCTCGTTCAGGATGTCTATCGTACGGTTGATGCTTTCCTCGGGACCGTCGCACATCATCATACAATCCAGATAGGGACTTGGGTTGTGGACCGCAAACTGAGGGTCCCAATAACCGTGGATAGAGACGTAGTCCAACCATTGGCCGGCCGTTTTCAGCAGGGGCAGGGTCCACTTCCGGTCGGGCAGGGCTGCGGCGAAGAGTTTCAGGTCCTTCTGAACCGAGAGCATCAGCTTGGCGCTCTCGCACACCAGGTGACCCCATTCCTCTACCGTCTTTGCACCCAGTTCGTGACCGCCCCAGTTCTCGTTCCCGATGCTCCAGTACTTCACGTTGTGAGGCTCGGCAAAACCGTTGGCGATGCGCTGACGGCCCCACTTTCCCGCCGACAGGTTGCAGTATTCCACCCAGTCGCTCATCTCCTCCATACTGCCCGTACCGGCATTGGTGCAGATATAGGGCTCACAGCCCGCCTTGCGGCACCACTTCACAAACTCATCCGTGCCGAAAGTGTTGGGTTCCTCCACTTGCCACGTCTTGTCCCAGACCGGAGTCCGCTCGGGTCCGACACCATAGTACCAGTGGTAGGACGAGACAAAACAGCCCCCCGGCCACCTTACGATGGGGACGCGCAGTTCCCGGACAGCCTCGATGACATCCTTCCGGAAGCCGTCTTCGTCTGATAGCGGGTTACCGGGCTGGTAGATACCGCCGTAGATTTGTCTGTCGAAATGCTCAATGAACTGCCCGAAGAGCATGGGATTGAACTTCACCGGCTTTCCGTCAGCTTGCACCAGGACGGCGTTCTGTGCCGCTCCGCCTTTGTTCTGGGCCCATGAAGTAAGGCTGAGACACATCAGCACGAAAAGGAATAACTTTCTCATCTCTGTATAGTTTTTAAGGCTTCTCTTTTTCAAGAATCAAATTGTTCCGCCTGCAAAGATACGATTAAGCGAGGGAAAAGCCAAATTTATTTGAACTTTTCCGAGTGAAAGTAGTTTAGAATGCAAGGCAAAGATACGACTAAGCGGTCACAAGGCAAAGGAAAATCTAAAATTTAACCGTCTTTTCAGAATAAAAGCAGTCTCTTTCCTGTTTTCTCAAAGGAAGTGCAAAATTTATTTATACCCGGGTATAAATTTTACTAGACCCGCCTCGCGTAAAAAAAAGACCCGCCTCGCGCAAAACGGAAGATACTGAAAAAGGAAGCATCCCGCTAAGGTCCGTACAGCGACAGAACCTTGTGCCGACTGGCGCAGAATAACATGAAAATAAACAACAAAAGCGCTCCGAACATCTGCTTATAGTGGCGTTTTTGTGCAATTTGGGCGCTTCTGTTATATTTATTAATGTATGGAATACCGAAAATAGGCCAAAATTGACTACCTTTGCAGCCGGAAATAAAAGCACCAATACAAAATAAAACCAAAAAAAGATATGAAGACAAGAACTTTATTAGGCATTTTACTCCTTGCGGCCCTGATGCTGACAACGGGTTGCGGCAAGGAGAAAGCCACAAGCACAGAGACTCGCCGAGTGCTCACGCAGATAGTTACCGGCAACAATGCCGCAACTGTGACCACCTATCCGGGACGGACACAGGCCAGCGAGGAGGCCAATGTGGCGTTTCGCGTAGCAGGCACGCTGCTCAGGGTAACGGTAAAGGAGGGCGACCGCGTCCGCCGCGGACAGGTGATAGCCCGAATGGACGACCGCGACTACCGCGTTCAGCTGACGGCTGCCGAGGCCGAGTTCACACAGGTGAAGGCCGAGGCTGAGCGCGTAATGTCGCTTTTTGCCGACAGTGTGGGCACAGCCAATAACTACGACAAGGCCCGCTACGGCCTGGAGCAGATCACACAGAAGTTGCAGCATTGCCGCGACCAGGTGGAGGACTGCGTGCTGCGCGCTCCTTTCGACGGCTATGTTCGGTCGGTGATGCGCGAGTCTCACGAGACCGTCGGTGCCGGAATGCCCATCGTCTCACTCATCGGCGACGGACAGACGGAGATTGTCATCAACATCCCCGCCTCGGAAAGCCTGCGCCGCGATCAGTTCGCCTCGTTCTCTGCCCGCTTCGACGTCTTGCCCGGCGAGCAATTCCCCCTGCAGCTCCTGAGCATAGCCCGTCAGGCCAATGTTAATCAGCTGTACGAAGTGCGCCTCGGCCTTCAGGGCCGCCATCCGCAAATCACTCCGGGTATGTCCACAATGGTGCAGCTCAGCTACCAGAACGAAGATGCCAAGACCATCCTCATCCCTATCAGCGCCATTCGCCATTCCGACGACGCTTCATCTGTCTTTGTGTATGCCGACGGGAAAGTCCGCAAGACGGGTGTGACGCTGGGGCACGTCCATAACGACGGAACCGTGGAGGTCCTGGCGGGTCTGAAAACGGGAGATCAGATTGTCATTTCCGGCGTCAATATGTTGAGCGACGGAGAGGCTGTGCGCCCGACTGCCCAGCCCAGTAAGACCAACGTAGGAGGACTGCTGTAAGCTGATGGACAATTGATGATTGCTAATTGACAATTAAGGAATTATGGAAATCGATTTTGGCCGTTGGGCTTTCAAGAATAGCAAACTCATGTCGTTCCTCATTGCCGTATTGGTGATGGGCGGTGTGTTTGCCTACTACGACATGTCGAAACTCGAGGATCCGGAGATCAAGGTGCGTCAGGCCTTGGTGATCGGTGTTTATCCGGGCGCTTCCGCCCACCAGGTAGAGCTGGAAATTGTGGATCCGCTTGAGAAGAGTATCCGGCAGATGAGTACGGTCTATACCGTGCAGAGCAACTGCTATGCCGATTTATGCATCATGACCGTGGAGCTTCAGAGCAACGTCCCCGAAGACCAGTTGGAACAGCAATGGGACATCCTGCGCCGGAAGGTTCAGGCCACTCCATTGCCCTCGGGCTTGCGCA
The DNA here is from genome assembly GCA_024693505.1 of Bacteroidaceae bacterium. Taxonomy (GTDB): domain Bacteria; phylum Bacteroidota; class Bacteroidia; order Bacteroidales; family Bacteroidaceae; genus Physcousia. The sequence goes on from JAILKU010000062.1 coordinate 41,004, forward strand.
GTCTCACCGTCCGCGATGACTTCGGCGATGTATTCGGAATGTTCTATGCCGTTACTGGCGAGGGACTGACCGACCGCCAGCTCTCGGACTACGCGGAGTTTATCAAGCGCGAACTGGGTACTGTGGACGGCGTAGGACGCATAGATATCTACGGCAAGCGAACAGAGTGTATCAATGTATCCATTCATCAGGACAAGATGGCCAACCTCGGCATTGCGCCTATCGAAGTCATTCAGACGCTGAACGGCCAGAACGAGAATGTCTATAGCGGCTACTATCATGCCAGCGACCATCGCATCCGCGTAACGGTGAACGACAAGTATCGCAACGTAGAGGACATCGCCAGCCTCATCATCCAGGGCCACGAACAGGACCAAGTGCGGCTGGGCGACCTGGCCGACGTCGAGATGGATTACGACGAGCCCGTTCGCGCTGCCTTGCAATACGACGGACAGCATGCTTTGGGCGTCTGCATCTCGGCCCGGGCCGGAACGGACATCACAAAGGTGGGCGCTGCCGTAGATAAGAGAATGGAGGAACTGCACTCTCAGCGGCTGCCTGTCGGCGTAGAGTTCCACAAGGTATTCTTCCAGCCCGAGCGAGTCAATGATTCGCTCTCCACGTTCCTCATCAATCTGGTAGAGTCCGTATTGCTCGTTGTCTTTGTGCTCATCTTCACAATGGGACTGCGCAGCGGACTTATGATCGGTGCAGAGCTGGTGGTCATCGTGCTGGGCAGCATCCTCGTGCTCTATACGCAGGACGGCACCCTGCAGCGCGTTTCGCTGGGCGCCTTCATCCTGGCGATGGGTATGCTGGTCGATAATGCCATCGTCATTGTGGATGGCATCCTCGTGGACCGGAAAGCCGGGAAACCGCGAATGGAAGCCCTTACCGACATCGGGCGCAAGACTGCTATGCCTCTGCTGGGCGCTACGCTCATCGCCATCCTGGCCTTCCTGCCCATCTTCCTCTCGCCCGATACAACAGGAATCTACGTCCGCGACCTCTTCATCGTCATAGCCGTCTCGCTGATGTTGAGCTGGATTCTGGCCTTGGTTCACATGCCTTTGATGGCATCTCGCTATTTCTACCACAACAAGGACGAGGAAAAGCCGAAGACCGACAACCAATCGTCATCGTCCGAGACATCCCTCTACGACGGTCGTTTCTACCGCATTCTCCGTTCGTTCCTCGAGTTCTGTCTCGGACATCGCTGGAGTGTGTTGACCGTGCTCGCTGCCCTATTTGCCGGGAGCGTCTTCTGCTACCAGTTCCTGCCCCAGGGCTTTTTCCCGGACATGACCTACAACCAGCTCTACATGGAGTACAAGCTGCCCGAAGGAGTGGAGCCGACCCGTGTTCAGCGCGACCTGGACAGCATTCAGGTCATCCTGCGGCAGAATCCTAATGTAACTCACATCACCGCCTCTACCGGCGGCACCCCGTCGCGCTACAATCTGGTGCGCAGTATCGCTACGCCCTCACTCTCCTATGGCGAACTCATCATTGACTTCAAGAGTCCCGAGGCGCTGCTGGAAAACATGGAGGACCTGCAGACCGTTTTATCAGAGAGCTTTCCCGACGCCTACGTTAAGCTGAAGCGTTATAACCTCATGTACAAGAAATTCCCCATCGAGGCCCAGTTCTCGGGTCCCGACCCTGCTGTGCTGCATCAGCTGGCCGACTCGTGTCGTGCCGCTATGCTCAGGACAGGTGCGGTACGCCTGATTACAACCGACTGGTGCCCTCAGGTACCCTTGCTAGAGGTGGATTACAACCAACAGAACGCTCGCCGCCAGGGCCTTTCGCGGAAAGAAGTGGGCACATCGCTGCTCGGCGCGACCGACGGCATCCCCGTTGGATCCTTCTACGACGGCATTCACAATCAGCCGATCTACGTTAATACGCTCGACGCTGACGGCAATCCCGTTGACAACCTCGGTGAGGCCACCGTTTTCAATCTGATGCCCAGGGTAACTGGAATGGTCAGCAAGCAGACCCTGGAGGGGCTTGTTACGGGAACCCTCAAGCAGTCTGACATCGTGCGACAGGCGTTCACCAGCGTGCCGCTTAGGCAGGTCGGCAACGGCGTCAAGATGGAATGGGAGGATCCGCTGGTCATCCGCTTTAACGGCCAGCGTGCCCAGCGCGTTCAATGCTCGCCTGTTCCGGGATTGGGAACCGAGGAAGCCCGCAAGCTGGTGGAGACTGAACTCCTGAAGAACCCGCTGCCCGAGGGCTACACCCTCTCCTGGGCAGGCGAGAAGGAAGCATCAGACCAGTCCATGAAGTACCTCTTCAAGAACTTCCCCCTGGCCATCATCCTGATGATCGCCATCCTCATCATGCTCTTCAAGGACTACAAGATTCCCGCCATCCTGTTCTGCTGCATCCCCATGATACTTATCGGAGTCATCCCCGCAGTACTTGTCTCGGGCAAGACCTTCGGGTTCGTCCCGATTGTAGGCGTGCTGGGCCTCTTCGGCATGATGCTGAAAAACGGCATCGTACTTATGGACGAGATACAACTGGAGATAAGCGAAGGCAAGGCGCCCCGCCAGGCCCTCATCGACTCATCGCTCTCCCGTCTGCGTCCCGTCATCATGGCGGCCGCCACTACGATCCTCGGCATGGTACCGCTGTTGCCCGACGCCATGTTCGGAGGCATGGCCGCAACAATTATGGGCGGCCTGTTCATGGGTACGATCATCACCCTGCTCATCATTCCGGTACTATACGCACTCTTTTTCCATATCAAAGATTGACGACATGAAACGAATTCCCCTCCTTATCCAAATCTCGATTATATTCGCATTCAGTGCCTCAGCGCAGACGCTATCACTCGATAGCTGTATCAACATGGCCCTGAGAGCCAACCGGCAGATTGAGAAGGCACGCCTGATGACCCGTCAGAGGACGTACGCCGTCTCGGCCATGAAGGCCAACTTCCTGCCGAACTTCAAGGCCTCCGCGCGCGACCTGTACAGCACAGGCGACGGTTCGTTCGATATCACAGGCGGTTACCTGCCCACTTTCGCCCCCGGAGCCGACGGCAGTCTCCAGCCCAACGTCATGGTCAATCCTGCGACCGGACAGCCCGTCATGAGTGCCGACGGCGTGACGCCGGTATTCAACCAGTACGCCTACTTCCCCACCCAGACCCTGCGGTACAAGTTCGGGAACATCATTCAGGCCGGCATCAGCGCCGAGCAGCCCATCTACATGGGCGGCAAGATCCGCGCGGGTTACCAGATGAGCAAACTGGCGCGAGAGATGGCGCTGCAGAACGAGCGGCTCACCGAGGCACAGGTCATCGTGGGCACTGAGGAAGCTTATGCACTCCTCGTGCGCGCCACTGAGATGAAAGCTGTGGCCGTCCTCTACGACAGCCTGCTCAACAAGCTGCAACACGACGTCGCCGCGGCGAAAAACCGCGGAATGGCGTCGCACAACGACGTCCTGAAGGTCAGCGTCAAGAAAAACGAAGCCGAGCTGCAGCTCCAGCAGGCCGAAAACGGCATCAGGCTGGCACAGATGAACCTCTGCCGGTTCATCGGACTGCCTCTCTCAGCCAAGCCGATGCCCGAACCTGTCGGGGAGAACGGCTCGGTTAGTCCTGTCGGAGCCGAAGGCATCAGCGTAAGCGAGCGACCTGAGTCAGCCCTGCTCGACATGAAGAGCAAACTCGCAGAACAGAAGGTGCGCCTGGAACGCGCCGAATACATGCCCCAGGTCGGCCTGGCCGTCGGATACAACTACCTGAACGGACTCAAGCTCAACGACCGACGCCTGCTCGATGGCGGTAACTTCGGCGCCCTGCTCAATGTGAGCATTCCCCTCTACCACTTCGGCGAGGGACGTAACAAGGTACGCGCAGCCCGCATGGAGGCCGAACAGGCGCAGCTTGAGCAACAGGACCTGACGGAACAGATGCAACTCGAGGCCACCCGTGAGGCCAACAACGTCGACGAAGCACTGCTGGAACTGGATGTCACCACCCGTTCCCTGGCCCAGGCAGCCGAAAACTTGCGCATGGCGGGCAAGAGCTACAACGCAGGAATGGAGCCGCTCTCCGATTTGCTCGAGGCGCAAGTGCTCTACCAGCAGGCACTCGCCAGACAGGTCGAGGCCCGTTGCCAGCTCAGCCTCTCGGTCAGCAGGTACAGAAAGGCGACGGGGCAGGGATTGCGCTGAAGCGTTTCTGTGCAGTCCTTTATCTGAGGAAACTGAAAGGTCGAGGCGCGGTGCAAGCTCAGCTTCTCTGTCAACAAGTACAGAAAAGCAACTCTTTAGCGGCCCCCAAGCCCATCCCCTTCATCCTCTCTACCGAGCTTGAGAGAGTTGCATAATCAGAATATGTCCATCCTTATCTTTAAGAATCCTTGCTTTAGCTCTTGCAAATGTTCAAAGCTGATTTAGACAAATACAAGTAAGCAAGTAGCTAGGCTTTTGTATCGATCCTTGTCAGGTGTAATACCGAACATCTACCGGACATATCGCGAAGACAAAGCGGACAAGAAGTTGAGGTACAACGAGACAATACTGGGGCTAAGTATGAGAAGAGCGAAAGAGATACCAGGCAACAACAAATGAGATACTAGGCAAAGACTTTGGGAAAAAGCAAGCTTACAAATGCAAGAGTCCAGCAAACATTGAAAACTAACTTAGATGAAAAACTGTATGGTGCATTTTCTCAGGCTAAGAAGAGTATCAATAAAAGGTTAAGGCTCCAGCACTTCGCTGAGCTGTCTGACGGCACGCACGATCATATCATGCGTGCCGCTTCCGTCGCTGACATATCGTACGACCATCTCGGCATACCCGACGGCACGAAGGATGCGCTCGTCGCCAGCCTGGTGCTGCCTGCCTCTCTCGAGGAGGGGAAGGAGCGGGGCGAGGTCCTCGGGCTCGGGGAGGTTTCCGGGCCGCATGACGTTTATGATGGCATTCAGCAGCGAGGCGGCGTGGTCAACCTGGGGCTGGGTGAGACGGGATGAGTCGGAATCGAGAAGCGGGAGAGCCTGGCGGTAGGCGTCCATCATGCGGGCAAAGGCGTGCGGCGCCCAGGGAGCGTACTCGGGAACCTTCTTGTCCATCGCCTGCCATGCTGCCTGCTCGTCGGCGCGAATTTTGGCTATCTGAATGAGCTCGCGCAACTGGGAGAGGTCGGTTTCGTGCTGAGCAAAGCGTGAGACGGCGTCGGGGTCGGCCGCGATGTTCAGCCGGAAGTAGTGTGTCAGGTGCTCGCTGCCCGCATAGTCAGGCAGGAAAGTGCGGCCAGCGCAGCAGAGCGAGTAGAGATGGGCATCAGGCCCAGTGACGGCCTCGCCGGGTCCCAGGAGGGAGATGTCGGAGAGGTCGCCGTGCAGGCTGAGCGTGGCTTCGTCCCAGTCGGAGATGCCGGTGGCTGCCATGACTAGGGGTCCATACATCAGCGCGCCCGCCCACATCGGGCTGAACTCGGTTTTGCCTCCGGGACGGGATGCGGGAGCAGTCTCCATCTTGTCGGGACCGAAATCGAGGTGCGCGGTAAACGGCATGCTGACCTCGACCACATCACCCTTCCGCCAGCGGCGCGCAGGAATCTCAAGGTAGCTGCAGGGGCGGGAATCGACAGCAATGCTGCGCCCATTCAGGCGAACGTCGAAGCCTGCTGTGGCCCAATAGGGTACACGAAGCTTCATGGCGAATGTGGCGCCGCCCTTAACGATGCGGATGGTAGTCTGCTCGGCAGGCCAGCTGCACTCCTGCCGCAACACGACGCCCTTGGCCTGCCATCGGGCGGTCGTAGGGAGATAGAGGGCGACCCAAAAGACGGAGTCGCTGACGTAGTATGCCGCCTCCTGGTACTTGACGTGGTTCTCCATGCCCGTTCCGCCGCAGCAAGAGGACTGAGGCGTCTCGTTGCCCCACGGTTTGGAGGCATCGAGTCCCACGGCATACTGATAGGTGGTCTCATATCGCAGGGGATTGAGCGACCCGACAATCTGGTTGTACATGACGCGCTCGTAGTAGTCCATGAGTCGGGCATCGTCCGGGTCGAAACAGTTGAGATCCCTGGTCAGCTTGGCCAGGTTGTAGGCGCAGCACGTCTCGTTCAGGGTGGGTTCGGGGCGTACCTCATTATTTCTGCCGTGTATGACGTTTGTGCACATGGAGGTAATCTGCGAATAGGGCTGGCGGAACATTTCCCCGTTGCCTACGCCGCCCGTGGCATAGCGATAGCGGCCCTGGATCATGGTCCAGAAGTTGCGGGCGAGCCGGTAGTAGTATGGATCGGCGTTGCCCCTGAAGATGCGGAGTGCGCCGGTGACCATGGGGATGTGCTGGTTGGCATGGCGGGAGCGAGCGGCATCGATGTTACGGGCGAGGGGGTCGAAGAATGCCGGACTGTCGAAGTAAGTGGCGGCCTCGAGCAGGCGGGCTTTCTCCTCGGCCTCTCCGGTCAGTTCGCTCAGGCGTGCAAGTACTTCGGCCATGCCTCCGACCTCGCCCGCGATATACATGTTCCACATCTCGTAGCGGTTACCGGGCCTGACGCGCCGTTCTTCGGGCGATCCGGTGGTCTGCACGAAGGTCCGGTAGTGCATGCGGTTCCAGACCCAGAGTCCCATGTCCTTGGCGATGAGCAGAGCTTTGCGCGCGATGGCACGGTCGTCGATGTAGGTTGCGATGTCGACAAGTCCGGCAAGCTGCTTGTGAACAGCATAGTAGGGCGCCCACACCCACTTTTCGTTGTTGTAGGCGCGGTACATCTCTATCAACACGAGATGCTGGGCGGGTATGGCGTTCAAGTATCCGTATCCATAGGCTCGGCAGTCCCGCTTATAGCGGTCAAAGTCTTCCCAGCTGCCCTGCATGGCCTGAAGCTCGGCCTCTGGAGCAAAGTCGCGCGCCTCCCAGTACCGGCCGAGGGAATCATTCCAGATGAAAGTGCGCTCCTGGCACTCGCGGAGGCCGTCGACCATCTCGGCTATGCGGCTTTTGAGCAGGGCGCGCCTCGCCTTGTCCGTGCAGGAGGCGTATGCAAAGGCCATGGCTGACATGTAGTGGCCCGAACCATGGCCCTTCAGCTTCGTCGAGGGGGAGTCCCAGCCATCCGATTCGGGATATCCGTCGGTGGGTAGGCCGTATGTGTCGCGATAGTTGAAGAGTTGCTGCTGTACGGGGAGGCTGATGAGCTTGTCGATGTCAAGGTTGCGGTTCCACGTCAGCCGGTTGTCGCCGTCGAGGCTGACCTGGTCGAGTGGGAGAGGTTCCGCCACGGGAATGTGCGAGGGAACGGGTTCAGCCTGAGCTGTGACCATCACTTCGGCTGAGACGGGAAAGCCGGCGGGGGTGGTGTTGTCGCCAATGATCTGGCCCCGTACCCGGTAGCGAGTCCCGACTGGATTCAGTTCCTCATTCGACTGGGCGGACTCGGAGGCCTGGGATGCATTGAGCCACTTGACCTGACGATACTCGCCGGTCCCGTCGGAGTAATCTACCCAGAGTTGGAAGGGAAGACGGGGTACGCAGCCAACAGAGACCTCGACTTTGACGGGCTCGACCTCCGTGATGGAACGGAAAGACTGTGCCAGGGCACTGACCGAGGGTCCAGCCAAGAACAGAATAACGGAAAGGAGCAATCCGTGGGACTTATGGTAATGCATATAGTGAGTTTTTACTTCCTAAAGACCTTCTTCCCCTTGCTGACGTAGATGCCGGGCTGCGCGGGGGCCTCGGGCAGGACGTGTCCGCTGAGACTATAGACCGTCGAGGGTCCTGACGGCGCCAACGGAACGCGCAACACGCTGCTCTGCCCTTCCCAATATAGCAGTCGCTCCATCCAGTAGTCCCAGTCATCGTCCACAGTGGCTATGGTGGGCTTGGGTGTAAAGTCATCATAGTAGAGGGAGAAGCCGTCGTTCGAGTTGTTGTTCACATTGGTGAACTCCCAGCTGAAGCGTGTGCCCTGTTTGAGCGTGTTGTCGAGCAAGATACGCCTGTTTCCCAAGCCGATGTTCGTAAAGTTGTCTCCATTGAGTGTCATATGCTCGGCGATGACCCAGTCGCGCCCCGTCTCGTTCCTGACTTTCCAGACGCGGTCATAAGCCTTCTGGTTAATGGACTTGGTTTCAAGATTCCAGGTCCAGTTCACCTGTATGATATTGGCACAGGTCAGCGCGCGGAGAAACTCGAGAGGATTGCCGTCCCTGAGGTACTGCACGGACTCGTTAGCGTCGAGGTAGTCGACGGCAATATAGGCGTGTTCGCCCGCAGCGAGGCGAAAGACCTCCGCATCTTCGTTGACCCATCGCGCCAGGAACTGCGCCCGGAACTTGTTCCAAGTGTCGTTACGGATAAAGGAGGCAGGCATGGGGAAGGATTCCGGCATGGCAGACTGCGGATCAGTGATACCGTTCTCCTCGCGCCACTTGTTGTATTCCCTGCGGGCGTTTTCGCTATAGCAAATCGCGGTATTTCCCATGTATTGGGGCTCCACGGTAGTCTCGAAGTAGAGGATTTTCCTCGCATCGATGCCCCGGACAAGCGACCGTATATAGCGATGGACTGCGTTGCGGTATCCCTCATGGTAAATGGAGACGACTTTTGTCCCGAAACCGTACTCGGTATCGTTAACTTTGTTGCCTTTGGCATCAATGGCATAGGCATCCGGGTTCCGATCCCAGAACGGGTCGGGTATATTACCCCCTCCCACAGCATAAGTCTCCACGCTGAGACATGGGTACATTCCCCTGGCATATACAGCTTCGACCATTCTGCGCAGGGGAAGGAGAGAGACGTCGATAAGTCCGTCGCCGTTAGAGTCAAAATGGTGCCAATAGCAGTTCATCTCAACGGCGTTGTAGTGTTTCTCCTTCAGGATGTCCAGCTTTTTGATGAGACTATTCACACTGTTGGCATCGGCGTAGTTAATAAGCGGCTTTGCAGTCTTCAGGAAGACCCATTTGCCATCGTCGAAGAACTTTCCGTCGTGGATGGACCATTTGGTGTAGTCCATGGGAGCGTCGGCGTCCCGAAACTGCGCCGAGGCTGAGATACTGAGGCTGAATAACAGCCCAAATAATACCTTTCTAATCATATCGAACTACCAAAACTTTTAACCTCTTGAACCTTTGAACTCGCCGCTAGGCTTGAACTCTTGAACCTTTGAACGTTTGAACCTCTTAAACCCTTTAACTAACCTAGTCCACATCATAATAGAACTGGACCGACTTGTAGGCTGGCTGAGCAAGCAGATGAGCCTGTAGCTGTCGCAGACGAAGTCGGGCCTCGTGCATCGGAGCCTGTAGCTCCACCTTGAGGATGATCTTACGGATGTGCATCTGCTGTATGCGGCCTATGGGGGGCGTATCGGGTCCCAGGACGCGTTCGCCGAAGACCTGACGCATGAAGCAGGCCGTGTCGGCAGCCAGAGCGTCGAGTACGCGCTCGTCACGGTGCTTGAGATAGACGTAAACCAGGCGGCAGACGGGAGGAAAGTTGAAAAGCTCGCGCTCGTGGAATTGCGCGCGGTACATACCTACATAATCGTGCCGCACAACCTGGCCTATAATGGGCTCGTCGCTGTCCATTGTCTGCAGGATGACATGCCCCCGAACCTGCCTGCGCCCGGCTCTGCCCGCCACCTGGGCCATCATCTGGAAGGCACGCTCGTGGCTGCGGAAGTCGGGCTGGCTGAGCATCGTACCGGCATTGAGGATACCCACAACGGAAACGTGCTGGAAGTCCAATCCCTTGGTGACCATCTGAGTGCCCACTAGGATATCCGTAGCTCCCGACTGGAAATCGTGCAGGAGCTGCTCGTAGCTCTGACGGCTCCGGGTTGTATCAAGATCCATGCGCGAGACACGAGCCTCGGGAAAGACATCGTGTATATCATCCTCAATGCGCTCTGTGCCGTAGCCGCGGTTGCGCAGCTCGCGGTTTTCGCAGTTCGGACAGACAGAGGGGAGGGGGTAAGTGGCCCCGCAGTAGTGACAAGTGAGCACGCGAGTAGAGCGGTGTATGGTCAGCGATACGTCGCAGTTCTGGCAACGCGGCACCCACCCGCAGACATGGCACTCCATCAACGGGGCGTATCCCCTGCGGTTCTGGAACAGGATGATCTGCTGGCGATGCGACAAGGCATCCCGCATCAGCGATAGAAGCTGTGGGCTGAACGGTCCCTTCATCAGTTTCTTGCGGCGGAACTCCGCGATGTTCACCACCTCAATCTCGGGCAGCTGAACATCGCCGTAGCGGGTATTCAGGGTGACCAGACCGTATTTTCCGGTCAAAGCGTTGTGATAACTCTCCAGGCTAGGGGTCGCAGTGCCCAAAAGAGTGAGGGCGCCGCTCTGTGCAGCCAGTACAAGGGCTGCATTGCGCCCGTGATAGCGAGGCGCGGGGTCCTGCTGCTTGAAGCTGGTTTCGTGTTCTTCATCAATGATGACTAGCCCCAGTCGCTGGAAGGGGAGGAAGATGCTGCTCCGCACCCCGACAAGGATGTCGTACGGCTTATCGGAAAGCATCTTCTGATAGACCTCCACGCGTTCGGCATCGGGATATCGCGAGTGGTACACGCCCAGCCTGTCGCCAAAGACGCGCTTCAGCCGCTGGGTAAGCTGAGCCGTAAGTACGATTTCAGGAAGTAGGTAGAGCACCTGCCGGCCTTCCTCGACAGCCTTCCTGATAAGATGGATGTATATCTCGGTCTTGCCGCTGCTGGTTACGCCGTGCAGCAGGCATACTGAATGCTTCTGCCACTGGGTCTCGATTTGTCTCAGAGCCTCCTGCTGTGCAAAACTAAGGGGACTTAGGACAACCTGCTGGGGCAGCATCTGGCTGGATAGTCGCCCGACAGGCTTCTGCCAAAGCTCGAGCACGCCCTTTCTCAGCAATGTCTGCAAAGCTGAGGGCTGGCTGTCCGTAGCTCTGAGCAATTCTTTCCGGCTCACCTCCTTCAGCACCGCCATGTTCTGGAGGGCAAGCGCAGCCGAGAGGTGGCTGTCCTCAATGTACTGGAGTAAAAGCTTCTCCTGGGCCGGGGCACGCCTAAGTCCGTCAAGGAAACGATGAAGCTCGGCCTCATCGAAGTAACGTTCGCAGAGGCGGACACAAACCTCCACCTTGGGCTTGTAAGTGCGCCGCACTTCCTCCTTCATGAGCAGGGCACCCTTCTCCAAGAGTGAGCGGACAGGCTGCAAGATGCTGCGCAGATTCGTCTCACGCTGGAGTTCGGCAATGCTCTGCTCGCTCTTGGACATCAAAGCGTCGAGGATGCGTTGCTCCGAGGGGGTCAGGGACTCCCTAGGAAGATAGTCGGGGCAAAGCACCACCTTACTCTCGCTCTCGAGCTTCATTCCGCTCGGCATCGCCGCCTTGTAGACCTCTCCCAATGTGCACAGATAGTAGTCGGCTATCCACTGCCAAAGCTTCATCTGACTCGGCAACACCACCGGACGTTCATCCAATAGTTCCAGTACCTCCTTGACACTATAGTCCGGCCTCTGCTGATGTACTCGAGCCACTATCGCACTATAAAACTTACGGTTCCCAAAGGGTACAATAACGCGACTGCCCACTTGAACCAAGTGGGCTATCTGCTCAGGTAGTAAATAGGTGTAAGTGTTGTCTAACGGGAGCGGAAGGATGACGTCGGCATAGAGAGGCATGGGGTGCTCATCTCCTTTCCCTTCTTGCGCTAACGCGCGGAGCCGCACTGCTATTCCTGTCGGAAGACTCGGCCTTCCCAGTGCGGCGTCGGCTACTGCCAGATGCTACGGCAGTTGCTTGCCTGGAGCTTTTCCTGCTGACCTTGCGCAAGCCTTTGGCTTCCTCAACCTGCACGCTGTCACTATCGGCCACTTCATGGCCCCAGACGCCTTCCTCGAAATCGCTAAGTTGCTTCTCGATCTTCTGCTGCTCGCGAACCATATCGGAATCGGTCTCGCAGTAGTTCGCCAGCATCTTGCCCTGCAAGTTGTTGGTCTTGTATATCTTTCCCTCGTATCGGTTCAGGGTGAAATAGTCGTGAGCCGTAAGGTTCGATACGTTGTTCAGATTGCTTCCCATCATGGGCAGACGCGTCAGGTAAGATGCGATATCATCATATCTCACCCAGAAGAGCGGATAAGGGGTGGCATCGGTAGAGAACTCGTCTGCACCACGCATCAGGATGGGGCAGAGAGCTGTCACCTGCGTGCTGAATGTTCCTGTGCGCTGGTCGAGGTAAGTACTTTCCTTGAGATAGTATCGCGTAGCCTCGGCACTGGGGATATCGCTGTCGGCTACAGTTATCTTTCCATCCTTTTCTTCGTAATAGATATTGTAGCGCTCCAGCATATCCTTCACGGACATCTTGTCTTTCTCCTCGAATGACTCGTTGCCGTCCAGCTTGTAGGCATAAGCCGTGACGCGCCCCGTCAAGATAAGGCGGAAGAGATAGGTAAAGAGGTTCATCTGCCGCCCGTTGGGCTCCACGGGATAGTACATCGGCGCGTTCTTGTCGTTCAGGAGGTCGAGCTGGCGATAGATATCACGCTTCCATACCACATCGTCGGGCATACTGGACGCAGCCGGGAACTGCAGAGTGGCTCTGTCGCTGCTTGAGGCCTTTGAGCTGGTCGTTGAACTTGTGGCTCCCTTCTGCGCTACTGCGTTGCTGGTTGTGGTGCGGCGCTTTGCGGGCTGAGCGCTGACGGAAGTTCCAATCAGCACTACTGCCATTATGAAAAGGACTATACGTTTCATCTTTTTATTGTTTTATGCCCCAGAGGCTATTATTTAATGATTACTTCCATTGAACCGTCCAAAGTACGTTCTATGCCATCAGGTCCAACGGCCTGTACGTTGTTGATGTAGAAGCGTTTGTTGCGTGCCAAGCCGCGAATCTGGTTCTTCTGCTGGTCAGAGAAGTTGGCGCCGTTGCTCTTATAGGGTACGGCATTACCCATCGCATCGTAGAATACTGTCTCGAAGCCTTGCACACGGAAGGCGATGTTCAGCAGTCCGTCATCGATAGCTGCACCTATTCCGTCCACGCCCATCAGAATCTGTTTGCTCAGACCGCCACTCGTAAAGCGGTTCTCTCCGCCGTTCCCGTCGCTATAGGCGATGAAGGGTTTCGGGTCAGGCAGTTTGCGCACGCGGAAAGTGAACTTGCCCATCTCCTGACTGCGGCCTTCGTTTTGCGCCATCACGGTGATGACGGCTTCACCACCTGGACTTTCGGGCTTGGCGATAAAGTGTCCGTCACCCTTTGGTGTGAGGCTACCGCCCTTCATTGAGCAGGTTATCTTGTTCGTGGCTACACCCGGCACACTCACGCTCATCGGGTTGTCATATCCGGCATAGAGCACATTCATAATATCGGCGCTAACGGTTGCGCTGGGAGCCACAACGGTATATTTCTGCGTGAAGTCGCGGCGCACGGTCTCGCCCGAGCCGTTCAGCATCTCGATGTAGCCGTTCAGAGTGAAGTCGCCTGTGCTGTTGCAGACGGTTTCGTAGAGCCCGTGCTCACTCTTTATCTCCTTTCCGCCCACATAAATGGTGGGTTTGCTGGTGGAGTCAACAGCGGCCATAATGATCTGGGCGCTGAAACGTCCGCCTCTAACCACCGTCTGAGAGCTGGGAATAACGAAAGCGCTAAGCTGGTTCACACGGATATCCTTCACATCGACGTTGCTGATGAGGTTGTGAAGCACTTCGCCCTCGGCATAACGTACGCTGCTCTGCAACTGCGTCAGCATCGTTACAGCTGCGGCTGTAGGCATATTCTCGAACATGTACTCCTGCCAGTTCTTGCCCAGCACCTTAGCTTTCAGGGGAACATCGGTGTTCAGGTTATCGCTGATGATCGTCTTCTTATCATTGTCCGTCACCATCTTTACAACCTTCTCGCGATAGCTGTTGATGGCATTGAGCAGCTCTTCTCCACGCCCAGAGCCGGGTGCCAGCATCACCTGAGTACTGGCTTCCAGGTCTTCGCGGTTCTTAATGCTGTCCACCCTGCCGTTCTTGCCGTCGCTCTTCTTTACGATGGCTTCCTTCAGCTCCTCGGCCAAATTATATAATGAGTCGCTAATGCCCCGTACATACTGCGCCTTGTCGTACCACTCCTTTACCTTCAACGGGTTGGTCTTCATCTGCTGGTCGAAGGTGGCGTAGATGCCCTGATTCACCAGGTTGGCATTCTGCGTCGTGCGGTTCAGGCTCTCCGAAACCAATGAGAAACCGTTCAGTACGTCGCTCGACACATTCAGCGCAAGCATAGCCATCAGCACAACGTACATCAGGTTAATCATTTTCTGACGGGGCGATATTCTTTTCTTTCTTATTGGCATTGTCCTAATTTTGAACTTTTGAACCTCTTGAACTTTTAAACTTCCTATGCCTCCTGCTCAGGAGCCGCTGCCGGAGCAGGAGCACCACCCATATTAACGGTAAGAGCCTGAATCATACGGCCATAGACATTGTTCAGTTCCTCTATCTGCTTTGCCATACGGCGTGTCTGTTCGTCTATCTGCTCAATGGTGCTCACCTGCTTGCTGATGTTGCGGAGCTGCAATTCATAGACGGTAGCAATACCCGTCAACGTACGGTTCAGGTTCTCCATCTCCTCGCTGTCTGTACTCATTCGGGCGGCCTGAATCTTTACGCGCTCCAATACCTCAGTCAGTTCCTTCAGTTCCTTCGCATAATTCTCCACAGCCTCCTCAATAGCCTTGGGGTCAGTAGCCTTAATACTGTTGGGATCGATGCCTGCACCACCGCCGCCATTCAACTGACTCAATGCCAGCTGAGCCTCTGCGGCAGCCTGCCCTGCGGCAGCCAGGTTGGCTGCAGCTGCACTCAATCCGGCACCTGCAGCCAGAGCTTCGGGATCGATATTGGCACCTGCGGGCAATACGCCGCCGCCAATTACGCCGCTGCTCACGATAGGTCCACTCACCACGGGTCCGCTGACTACAGGTCCGCTCACAACCGGACCGCCAACAACGGCTGCACCCTCGGCTGACACACCGCCGCTGACAGGGGCACCGCCCGTTACAGGCACACCGCCGCCGATGACGATGGGACCCTGAGGAATCTCGGCACCTTCTGGCAGAGGCGTTCCGCCGCCTGCCACTACTACGGTCTGTCCACCGCCGCTGACAGCGCTATCCTGTGAAGGCACTTTCTCGTAGGTCTTCTCGAATCCGGAGATAAAGAAGACAAACACCTCGGTGCCCATACCGATGAAAAGCATGAGATTGGCGCCTGGAATATGCGTCAGCTTAAACAGGGTACCCAGAATAACGACTGCAGCACCCCAGCTGTAGGCGTAGTTCATGAAAACTTGACCGGACGGAGAGTCCATCCACTTCTGCAATTTTGCTATAGGATTCATCTTGTATTCAATTTTCTTTATTACGTATTTTCGTTGTTACGAGTTCTTATCTTCTTGTTTTCTTGGCGCTGGCTGCAGGCGCTTTGGCTCGTCCGCCACCGCCTTTGGCTGCTCCGCCCTTGTCGTTCACCATCGTTCGCACGCAGCGGAAACCGATGTAGCAACGGGGCTGGTTCTGATATTCATAGCTGCGCCAGGCACTACGTATCATACTCTCGGGGTCTTTCCACGAACCGCCGCGCACGCTTTTCTTCTTCAGGCGATAGGGATCCTCCTTGGCTGCATTGTATCGCAGTTCGGGATTCATGTCGCTCATGCCCTCCACACCGGCTTCGGTATAGACGGTACTGGTCCATTCGGCCACATTGCCCGCCATATCGTAGAGCCCGTTGCTGTTGGCGCTGAAGATGCCGCACTTGCTGGTAATCAGACTGCCGTCCATCGTATAGTTTCCGCGGTCGGGCTTGAAGTTGGCAAAGTAGCAGCCCTTGTCGCTCTTCACCTCCAGCTGCTCCCAGGGGAAGGGGGTTCCTTCCTTTCCGCGGGCAGCAAACTCCCATTCTATCTCGCTTGGCAGGCGGTAGCGCTGAATCTGCTTGGCATAGCCGCCCAGGCCCCTCAACAGGAATTCCGTGCGCCAGGCGCAGAACGCATTGGCCTGCTCCCAGGTGACGCCCACCACAGGATAGTCGTCAAAAGCGGGATTGCTGAAGTAGAGCTTCAGGTAGCGCTCATTGTCGGCATTGGGGAAGTCGTTCACCCAGCAGGTCGTATCGGGATAGATATTTACGATATAGGTATTCAGGAAGTCCCAGGGTCCGCTGAGCGGGCGCGTGATAGTCTGGCGCACGATCTTGCCGTCGTCGTCAATCCAGGCCGTATCCTTGCTTATCATCACCTGCTCGCGACTCACCTCGTGATCGGTGTTCAAGTCGCGCTCCTCGGGGTTCAGGCGGTAGCGGCGCTGTGCAGCTGCGGCATAGTCGTAGATCTCATAGCGATAGTTCATCTGACTGGCATCGAGCATCTTGGTACCGTCGATGGGATGCGTCACATAGACACTCTCGATGGCGCGCAGCTCATCTTCGTTGGCCTTGCGCCAGGGGATGGCCTTGCTCCAGTTGAGGTGAGGCGCTATGGGATTGCCGTCCTTGTCCTCCTCTTCCTCGATCTTGTAGGTCTCATCGCCGCCGAATGCAGGGTCGGCCAGGCGCTCGCGGATGATGCTGTCGCGCACCCAGTTCACAAACTGGCGATACTTGGCATTGCTCACCTCCTGCTCGTCCATCCAGAACCCGTCAACGCTGATGTCGCGGGTGGGGAACTCGGCGCCCCACAGGGTGTCGTTCTTTTCCAGTCCCACTTTCAGCGAGCCCTTGTGGACGGCTGTCATACCATAGGGAACAGGCTCGTTGTAGGCCGAGCCGCGGATTCCCGTCAGTTCTCCGCCCGTTGCGTTGGCCGACGAACTGGAGCCCATACAGGCCGTCATAGCGCAACTTATCGCGACTATTACAGCTAT
Organism: Bacteroidaceae bacterium; assembly: GCA_024693505.1. GTDB lineage: Bacteria > Bacteroidota > Bacteroidia > Bacteroidales > Bacteroidaceae > Physcousia. Next base: position 57,908 of record JAILKU010000062.1, read on the forward strand.
TATCAGACTCTTTTTCTTCATTCTCTTTATTTTGTTTTTGTTCTTCTTACATTATTTATAATACCTCTACAGCAATCTCACACTCTTGTGCAGGTTTTTGCCCTTCTTGAACAAGTCCAGATCGGTCTGGTAGCCCACCAGAATTTCGTGGGTGCCGTGCAGGGCGCCGATTCCCGTAGTGTACATCTCGTAGGAGTAGCCGATGTTCAGGCCGTGGAAGTCGAAGCCCAGCATCAGGCCTACGCTGTGGAGCGGACTGTACATCACACCGCCGTATAGCTTATGCTTCGAACCGTCGTAGGTAAGGCGGGCACAGATGTCGGCACGCCATTCCTGGAAGTCGCTCCGCACCATTGCATGCGTGCTCAGGGCATACTGCGGATGGTGGAACTTCAACTTGTATCCACCCATCGCATAGAGCGTAGGATCCACACTCACCTTGTAGAGCTTGTCATCGCCCATCGTCATGGAAGGGCTCAGGCAGTGCATCGCGCTCACTCCGGCATACCACAGGTCTTTATAGGTGTATCGGACACCTGCGTCCAAGTCGAAGGCCGAACCCTTCACTTCGCTGCTGGCAAAGGCGGGGTCGCCAGTGTCAACGACTTCCAGCTTCGTGCCGTCAAAGCCCTCCTGGATGAGTGCGGCGCGCGCTCCGACGCTAATCTTGCCGCCAAAGAGCTTGCGGTGGTAGGCATATTGCGCGTAGAACTTATTGGTACTGAAGAGTGCCGCCTTGTCATTGAGGAAACCGACGCCAGCCCCGTGGTCAGGACCCAGAAAGAAAACCGGCAGGTCGGCCGAGAGGAACATCGTAGCCGGTGCACCCTCGAAGCCCACCATTTGCATGCTGTAGGCTCCCTGCACATTCAGCAGCCCGTCCAATCCCGCCACTGCAGGATTATAGAAGGACTGTAGCGCCCAGGAATTGGTGAACGCCACGTCAAACTGTGCCCTTGCTCCCAAGGCCACAAAGAGCGTCCCTATCCAGAGCAGTTTTCTCATTCTGCTTTGAATAACGTACTCCGCGCGCCTTTTATTGTATGAAACTGGAATTTTTCTTTCCATAATATGCTTTTTTGTCATTTTGGGGGCCCGAAGGCATCAGGTCCACATAAAACATCCTGAGTTTTGGCGTATCCTGAGTTTTTGACTGCAAATTTACGGAAAAATAGGCGAAGTACCAAATTTTTTGGAAAATTTCACTCGGAAGAAAAATTGAGGGAGGTCAGAAA
>JAILKU010000031.1 GCA_024693505.1 Bacteroidaceae bacterium
GATGGTTGGGATTCCCTGCATGACTACCGCAATTACGACTTCGCCCTGTCCATGATGAGGCGTATCAAGGAAGCCGGAATCAATATCGTGGGCATCGACTTTACTAACCCTTCGCAGTGGGACGGCCTTAGCGATCTGCACATGCCTATGCTGCAGAACGTGGTCAAGGCTGCTAAGGAATTGGATATGCAGTATTTCCTTTTCTGCGGTAACACAGCTGCATGGACCATGAAGTACTGGAACGAGAAAGCGAAGTGGCTCTGGGATAACCTGGCACAGGAAGAACATTACCGTAAGTATGGTTTCGGAGACGACCGGCCGATGATGACAATCTTCCTTCCGGGCAAGGACTTTTGGGCGCAATACGAACAGACTCCCCCTGAGGAGAAGGACTATCTGGCTAAGTTTCGCATAGGCACTTGTCAGGTGAACGACCCCATCGTACCCGATACATCCGACGGTTGGGGATACCGTAATCTGTCTGCCGGTTGCGATAACCGGGCACGTTTCGTTTGTCCTAATTCCGGGGTGCCCCCGCAGGACTGGGAGCGGGTGGGTCCCAATAACTGGAGGAACCGCGTACGTTGGTGTCTCGAGGCCAAGGAATATGCCGTGCTGGGTACCTACGACGATACCTGCGACAGTAACTTTTGGGGAATTGCCGATGTCAGCGGCAGTGAGAAGAGTGTCCATTATAACGACTCTACGCGCCACGACCCCTATATCTATTACAATATCGTAAAGGAAGAACTCGCCAGGCGCTACTGAGTGCCGGATTGTCGCTTGTTTTTAGTCTTCTTATCGCAAATACCAGTCCTTTAAATGTCTCATCCTATGAAAAGAATATTGTCTTTTTGCCTCCTTCTCATCCTTTTCCCCTTAATGATGACGGCCCAGGGAACTATGCCTATGAACGGCCGCTCGCTACAGGTGGAGCGCTGGATTACCTCGCATTTCGGGCGCGGAAAAACCCCACCATTCTCCTTCGAGTATGGCGGTCGGCCGTCTGCCCAGTTCATTAGGAAGTGGAAGCATTCACTTAGTCAATTGCCCTCGGAGAAATATAACCAACTCAAGTTTCTTGCCTCTTATACTGACCCCGCGACGGGTATGCAAGTGGCATGCGAAATAAAGGGCTGGACCGACTTTGGCACTATAGAATGGGTATTGCGCTTTCAGCATACGGGCCATGAGAATTCTCCTAGGATAAGCCAGGTGCGGACCGTAGATATGGATTTCCTGCATCCCCAGTCGGCGCCAGTCGTTTACTATGCCAACGGCAGCGATGCCAGTAGGGCAGACTTCGCCCCGCAGCAGAAGATTCTCAACCCCGGCGATACGCTCGAGATGACCCCCCGGGGCGGACGTTCATCAGACGGCGCCTTCCCCTTCTTCAACATAGAGACTACACCCGGAGAGGGCGTCGTGGTAGCGGTGGGGTGGAGCGGAACCTGGACCGCGAGTATGTCTTCTGCTAGTCAAAGCAAACTATCCCTGCAGGCGGGACTGAAAGTGCTCGACGCCAGTCTCTTACCAGGAGAATCTATACGCACCGCCAGCATCTGCCTCCTCTTCTGGCAGGGGGAAAACCGTATGACGGGGCACAATCTCTTCAGACGTTTTATGTTGGCCCACCATAGCCGCAAGATAGACGGAAACCCTACCTTCTATCCCATGTTCGGTGGATTTAACTGGGGTGACCCGGCACCCTGCAACGAGTACTCTTGCATGACTTCCGAATATGCGATTGCACTAATGCAGCGCACCAAGATGTTCGGTCTTTCGCCTGAGGCTTTCTGGCTCGACGCAGGTTGGTATACCGAGGCTGCCGACTACGCCATGGGTAGGAACTGGGCCAATACGGTTGGGAATTGGCAACCCGATCCCGATAGGTTCCCGCAGGGCCTAAGTCCGATTGGAGAGTATGCCAAACAGACTGTGGGTGCCAAGTTCATGGTATGGTTCGAACCTGAAAGAGTATTCAAAGGCACCCGCTGGTACAGGGATCACCCTGAGTGGATGCTCGAGGCTGGAGGGGATAACTGCCTATTCAATCTGGCTGACGAAAAGGCATGCAACTGGATGTGCAAAACTATAGGTGACATACTGGAGAAGAACAGCATAGACCACTATCGTCAGGACTTCAACATTGCCCCTGCAGGTATATGGGCAGCCAATGACAAACCAGACCGGCAGGGGATGACTGAGGTAAGGTACATCGAGGGTCTTTATAGGTTCTGGGACTATCTCCTGCAACGCTTTCCGGGACTGCTTATCGATAACTGCGCCAGTGGCGGAAGACGACTTGACTATGAGACGATGCTTAGGAGCGCACCCATGTGGCGCACTGATTACCAATACGGCGAACCAGTAGGATATCAGTGCCACACCTACGGTCTGGAGTTCTTCCTTTCCCAACATGCCACGGGTCTCTACCATACCAATCCGTTCGATGCCCGCTCAGCTTTCGGCAGTGCCGTGGTATTCAATTGGAAACTCACTCAGCAGGGCGAGTCATTCACGGATATGCAGAAAACCATGCAGGAGTTTCGCGAGGTTCGGCCATACTACTACGAGGACTTCTACCCCCTCAGCGGTATAGGAAATCTGACCGGCGATGATATCTGGCTGGCATACCAACTCCATAGACCCTCCGACCAAACAGGTTATGTTTTAGCCTTCCGCCGTGCCCAGTCTCCGCAGTCCGATTATCAGGTAAACCTTTCCGCTCTTGACCCGGAAACCGAATATCAGTTAGTACCCAAAGACGGTGGCGAAACCCAAACCCTCTCAGGCCGTGAACTTATGGATGGACTCACCCTCCATCTAGACCAACCGCGCTCCTCCCTCTTACTATTCTATAAACCAATCTGACCATTCTATAACCCGCTCTGACTATTCTATAACCCGCTCTAACTATTCTATAACCTATAACCCGCTCTGACCATTCTATAACCCGCTCAGACTAATTCTATAACCCGCTCTGACCATTCTATAACCCGCTCTAACCATTCTATAACCCGCTCTAACCATTCTATAAACCTCTCTGACTAGACACTCCCTATCCGTTTATTACCAAATGCAAGGCAAAGTAGTGAGAGTTGAGACAAAAGCTTGCTTTCAATTGGCCGAGTCGTGACAGGAGAAGAGCAAGGCTCAACTTTGAATTTTGAATTTAATAATTATGAATTATGCATTGTGAATTATGAATTGAACTAAATGCAAAAATGCAAAAGCTTTCTTTAGAGAATGGCAACGGCGCCAGCTCATTCCCCTCCCTGTCTGGAGGCGCTGGGAGTGGGTCTTTTCTTACGCGAGGCGGGTCTAGTAAAATTTACACCCGGGTCTAGATAAATTTACTGCCGCCTTCTGCTGAAAGGTTTTTTTGTATCATTAAGTCAAAGAACACTGGTTATATGGTAACCGACCTTTTTGGGGTATATGGGGAAGCTCTGTGTTGTCCGGACTAAGTCGAGCCGCCGTCCACGTTTTTCTGGTGCAAAGGTACGACAATCTCTTGGCGCTACTCTGCGATAAGTAACTTTACGTCGCTTTACGTCGCGATAAGTAACGATAAGTAACTTTACGTCGCTTCAGCGTTTTTTTTTTGCAGTTATTGCAGTTATTGCATTTGGGGTATGTCGCTAAATTATATATAAATATAATTAAACTATGCCTATAGACTTTGTTATTATATTAGCGGAAAAATGAAACGTCGGCGATTTGCAAAGTGCAATAACTGCAAACTTTGCAAAAAACAATGCGCCCATCAAGACACATCTTGCTACATGCACCATTTAGAGTGAATACTAACACCCTGATTATGTTATAGTTAAGACGCTAGTGCGAAAAATACTTACACAAAATAAGCGTGTGTGCTTTCGGCAGTATGAAAAAATCTTTACATGAAAAATGCCGTGAAAATAGCCAAATGGCTCTAAAAAGTGGCATGAAACATTAACTTTAAGGCCCCAAAAAAGAAAGGAAATGAAGGGAATTATCTTCTGAAGTGGAAAATAAACCATCATCAAATGTGAGTAAATATCCGCTTTTTTCGTGTTTTTCTCCCGTTTTCGGCATAAAAAAACGGGATTAATGAATGATTAACGGGCGATTAATGGTAATTATACGTTTCAAAAAAACATTAATTACCGTTAATGAGCCATTAATTGACGAGTATAGCTATAGCCTTTCGCAAGCGAAAAAACGGGATTAATGAATGATTAACGGGCTATTAATGGTAATTATATGTTTCAAAGATATACATTAATTGCCTTCAATGAGCCACTAATTGACCTTAAATTAACGCCTTTCGCCAGCTAAAAGTATTTCTGTGATTTCTTTTATTTGACCTTTGGTCTTCGTTTCTCGCGACCCTAACAGCACTCGGATTCCATTCAATCTATGCCAGAGTTAAGGTAAAAACCATTCAACTTTTTCTAGGGTAGCACAACTTTTTGCATTTTTGCATTTTTGCATTTTGGTTTTTCCATTTCTGCGTAAGCAACCTTTCCGATGGCGGGGAGGCTCGAACCCTCTACCTGATGAAGAGCATCTCGCGATACTTGGGCAGCGGCCAGAGCTCGTCGTCGACGATAAGCTCCAGCTTGTCGATGTGGTAGCGGATGCTTTCCAGCAGCGGAGCCACCGTGTCGTGGTAGGCAATCGCCTTGTCGCGCTCGGAAGGTAGTACGTTCGCTACCTTGCGTGCCTCGACAAGCCGCTCCACGTTCTCGGTGATGAAGCTGGTGTGCTCGCTGATCTGCTCTATCAGCTGCATGTTGTTGGCGTTGATGCGGGTGGAGGTCTCGGTGGGGAAGATTTCCTTTATCTTCGATACGTTGTCGATGAGCTGGCTCTGGTATCGGGTGGCGACGGGCAGGATATGGTTCATGCACATGTCTCCGAAGATGCGGGCCTCGATCTGTATCTTCTTGGTGTACGTCTCCAGCTTGATCTCGGTGCGCGCCTCCAGCTCGGCATCGTTCAGGACGTTCATGCGCTTGAACATGCTGCGCGTCGCGGCGGAGAGGTATTCGTCGAGGATGAGCGGGGCGCTGGTCTCCACGTTGAGGCCGCGCCGCCTGGCCTCCTGCTTCCACTCCTCGCTGTATCCGTTGCCGTCGAAGTGAATGGGCTTGCAGGTCTTGATGTCCTGTCGCACGGTCTTCAGTATGGCTTTCATGGGCTCGATGCCCTCTGCGACCAGTGCATCGACGCGACTCTTGAAGTCGGTGAGTGCCTCGGCTACGGCCGTGTTGAGCACGATCATGGCCGCTGCGCAGTTGGCCTGGCTCCCGACGGCGCGGAACTCGAAGCGGTTCCCGGTGAAGGCGAAGGGCGAGGTGCGGTTCCGGTCTGTATTGTCGAGCAGAAGCTCGGGTATCTGCGGTATGTCGAGGCTGAGTGCCTGCTTGCCCTCCAGGCTGATTATCTCGTCGTCGTCGCTCTCCTCCAGGTGCCGGAGCAGGTCGGTGAGCTGCCTGCCCAGGAAGCTCGAGATGATTGCGGGCGGTGCCTCGCCCAGTCCGAGCCGGTGGGCGTTGGTGGCGCTCACGATGGATGCCTTCAGCAGTCCGTTGTGCTTGTGGACGGCCATCAGTGTCTCCACGATAAAGGTCACGAAGCGCAGGTTGTCGACAGGTGTCTTTCCCGGGCCGTAGAGCTGGATGCCGGTGTCGGTGCCGAGCGACCAGTTGTTGTGCTTGCCGCTCCCGTTGATGCCGGCGAACGGTTTCTCGTGGAGGAGGCAACGGAACCCGTGCTTGCGGGCAACCTCCCTCATCAGGCTCATGATGAGCATATTGTGGTCGATGGCCAGGTTCGTCTCCTCGTAGATGGGTGCCAGCTCGAACTGGTTGGGCGCCACCTCGTTGTGCCTCGTCTTACATGGGATGCCCAGCTCGAGGGCCTGGATCTCCAGGTCTTTCATGAATGCCACTACGCGACCCGGTATCGATCCGAAATAGTGGTCCTCCATCTGCTGGTTCTTGGCGCTGTCGTGCCCCATCAGCGTACGGCCTGTCATGAGCAGGTCGGGCCGTGCGGCATACAGGCCTTCATCGACGAGGAAGTACTCCTGTTCCCATCCCAGGTTGCTGACGACCTTCCTCACTTCGGGATAGAAATAGCGTGCCACGGCCGTAGCGGCGCGGTCGACTGCCTTCAGGGCCTTCTTCAGCGGTGCCTTGTAGTCAAGGGCTTCGCCGGTGTAGGAGATGAAGACGGTGGGGATCATCAGAGTGTCGCCGATGACGAAGACGGGACTGGCGGGATCCCATGCCGAATAGCCTCGCGCCTCGAAGGTGCTGCGTATGCCTCCCGAGGGGAACGAACTGGCATCGGGTTCCTGCTGGACCAGCTCCTTGCCCGTGAACTCCTCTATCATTCCGCCCTTTCCGTCGTGCTCCACGAAGCCGTCGTGCTTCTCGGCCGTGCCCTCTGTCAGGGGCTGGAACCAGTGTGTGCAGTGCGTTGCACCGAGCTCCATGGCCCATTTCTTCATGGCTGCTGCCACCGCATTGGCGGTTGACATATCGAGTGAGCTGCCGTTGTCGATGACGTCGCACATCTTCAGATAGACATCTTCGGGGAGGTACTTGGACATCTTCTGGCGGTTGAACACGTATTTGGCAAAGAATTCGCTGGGACGCTCCTTCGGGTTCGGAACTTCTATGGCCTTCTTCGTGAAGGCCTCGCCAACGACTTTAAATCGGATCGTACTTGACATATATATTAATTAATGTATCTTCAACAATTAATGAATGTGAATAGTAATCGACTGTGCTTAAGCTGCTGCCGGGCCTCAGTCGATGAACCGTCTGGTAAGTCCCTGGAACTCGTCGATGCGGCGATCGCGCAGGAACGGCCACCAGCGGCGAACGTTCTCGCTGCGCTGCATATCCACCTCGACTACGGCATTCTCTTCCCTGTCCACAGGTGCCTGATAAAGCATCTCGCCTTGAGGTCCGGCTACAAAGCTGCTGCCCCAGAACTGAATGCCACGGGTCTGCCCGCTAGGATCGGGCTCATGTCCTACGCGGTTGACGGCAATGACGGGAATCCCGTTAGCCACAGCATGACCGCGCTGTACGGTAATCCAGGCTTCGCGCTGGCGTTGCTGCTCCTCCGGTGCATCGCTGCTCTCGTATCCGATGGCAGTGGGATAGATCAGCAACTCGGCACCCTGGAGGGCCATGAGCCGGGCGCCTTCGGGGTACCACTGATCCCAGCACACCTGGACGCCGAGCAGTCCCAGTGACGTCTTGATGGGATGGAAGCCCAGGTCACCGGGGGTGAAGTAGAACTTCTCGTAGTAAGCTGGGTCGTCGGGGATGTGCATCTTGCGATACTTGCCGGCGATGCTGCCGTCGGAGTCGAAGACGACAGCTGTGTTGTGATAGAGTCCTGCTGCCCGACGCTCAAAGAGACTTGTAACCAGAACGATGCTGTGTTTCCGGGCCAAAGCGGAGTAATATCCGGTACTGGGTCCGGGGATGGGTTCTGCAAGGCCGCACATCTCTACGTCTTCTGTCTGGCAGAAGTAGAGGCTGTTGTGAAGCTCCTGCAAGATTACGAGCTGAGCGCCCCGGGAGGCCACATCAGCTATGTTCTGCGCCAGTTTCTTCTTATTCTCGTCTGCTTTGGCCGTGCAGGCTTGTTGTATGATTCCTATTTTCATTGTTCAAAGTTTAATTCTTTTGTCTCGGTGGGAATTACGCCTACCGGATACTGCATGGTGCAGCAATGGAGGCTGCCGTGCTGTATGATGAGCGGGCGACAGTCGATGCCTATTACTTCGTGTCTGGGAAAGGCTTTCTCTAACTGTGTGCGAGCCGCCTCGTCCAGTTCGCGGGAGTTATAGGTGGGCATCAGCACTGCATTGTTTATCACAAGGAAGTTGGCATAGGTGGCAGGCAGGCGCGTGCCGTCTTCATCAAATACCGGTTCGGCCATAGGCAGGGGAATCAGACGGTATGGCTTATCCTCCAGTGTGCGAAAGGTTCTCAGTTGTTCCTCCATAAGTTGCAGTTCTTCGTAGTGCTCGTCGGCCTGGTCGAGGCATTGTACGTAGGCAATGGTGTCGCCGGGGCAGAAACGAGCCAGGGTGTCAATGTGACTGTCTGTGTCGTCTCCGGCCAGATAGCCGTGTTCAAGCCATAAAAGGCGTTGGGCATGCAGCCATTTCAGTAGCCGCTCCTCTATCTCTTCTTTTGTGAGCGGCTGATTGCGGTTCGGTGCCATGAGGCAGCGGCTGGTGGTCATGACAGTACCCCGGCCATCGCTTTCGATACTCCCGCCTTCGAGTACAAAATCCAGATGATTCTCGTAGGTCCCCCTCAATATACCAGCTTCCATTATGTGTCGGCATATCCGGTTGTCCTGTTCTGCCGGGAACTTGCGACCCCATCCGTTGAACTGGAAATCCAGCAACAGTGGTCCTTGAGGGGTGAGTATGGTGATGAAGCCATGGTCCCGCGCCCAAGTGTCGTCGGTGGGTATTTCGTGAATGCTGATGTTTTTCAGCGCCTTCTCGGGCAGATAGGCCTTAAGCAACTGCGAGACGGCACTGGGTTCGGGTGTGATAATGAACAGGCGTTCGCGGAGCGATATCTCAATAGCCATACGAATATAGCATGCAGTCACTTCCTTCAGGATGGGTGCCCAGTCGGTCCCGGCATGGGGCCATGTCAGTTGTACGCCACTCTGGGGAAACCACTCAGCCGGAAGGCAATCCACTTGGATGCTGCTTTCGGGAATTACCCCAGTCATGTCTGGCTGCAAATGCAAGGTGAGGTCCTCGGGGTTGAAACTGTAATTGTTCAGGTGGAAATGCAGGGCCATTGCGCGTAATCCTTAAATAGTAAATTCAACATGCGGTGTGTCTGAAACCGTTTCACTGATGATACTTATACTTGTATATTTGGGCACAAAGTTAGTGCAAAGCGCGAGAAAGACAAAATAAAAAGCATTTTAATTTGGTTTTTATCACATTTTGTAATACCTTTGCCCCCGTAAAATCATATTATGAGCGTGAAAATTCGAGAAATCATCAGCGCCCTTGAACATTTCGCGCCTCTGCCCTTGCAGGAAAGCTACGATAATGCTGGCTTGCAAGTCGGATTAACAGAGGTGGAAGTATCAGGGGCATTATTGTCTCTGGACGTCACCGAGGATGTGATAGCCGAGGCTGTGGAGATGGGGTGCAATCTGATCATCTCGCATCATCCGTTGCTCTTCCACGGCCTTAAGACTGTGGCTGATGCAAACCAGGTGCAGCGCTGTGTGCGCCTAGCCATTCAGAACGATATCTGCATCTATTCAGCCCATACAAATCTGGATAATGCCGAGGACGGTGTCAACTATCGCATCGCCGAGCATCTGGGGCTGATGGATGTAGAACTGATGATGCCGCGCAAGGTGCAGGTGCGCATTGACGGGCGCGAGCAGGTTGTAAAGGCCGGCAGTGGTGTGCTGGGATACATGCCTCAGGGTGAGGACTCCCTGCAATTCCTGCAAAGGGTGAAGGAGATATTCAAGGTGGATTGTCTGATGCACAATGAACTCCTGCAGCGTCCCATCCAGAGTGTGGCGCTTTGCGGCGGCGCAGGCGACTTCCTGCTTGATGAGGCCTTGCGCCTGCAGGCTGATGCCTTCCTGACGGGTGAGATGCATTATCACCAGTATTTCGGTCACGAACAGGAAATCCAGATTGCCGTGCTGGGCCACTTCCAAAGCGAGCAGTTTACCACCGAGATATTCAATTCTCTTCTGGAACAGGCTTTCCCCGAGTTGCCGATCTTCCATACAACGGTCGATACGAACCCGATAAAATATCTGTAGTCAAAAAACTGAAGCATATCAATTCCGAAATTCAAAAATTCAAATAGAAATATGGCAAAAGAAAGAATGAAAGATCCCGCTGACCTGAGCGTGGAAGAGAAACTGAAAAATCTGTATGCCCTGCAGACAATGTTGTCAGAGATTGACAAGATCAAGACATTGCGCGGCGAACTCCCCCTGGAGGTTCAGGACCTGGAGGATGAGATAGAGGGCCTGACAACCCGTATAGAGAAGATCAGTAACGAGATTGCCGAGTTGAAGCGTCAGATAAATGAGCGCAACGGCAACATCGAGGTGAACAAGTCCAACATTGAGCGCTACAAGACTCAGATGGACAGCGTCCGCAATAATCGTGAGTATGACAACCTGACAAAGCAGATCGAGTATGCTGAATTGGATAATCAGCTGAACGAGAAGAAAATCAACGAGGCCAAGGCACAGATGGATGCTAAGAATGTCGAAGTGATCAGCTGCAATGAACAGGTGAATGACCGTCGGACAGACCTGGACATAAAGAAAAGCGAGTTGGACGAAATCGTCAGTGAGACAAAGGCCGAGGAGGATAAGCTGCGCGAGAAAGCCAAGAACCTGGAACTGACCATAGAACCCCGTTTGCTGAGTGCCTTCAAGCGTATCCGCAAGAACAGCCGTAATGGCCTTGGCATCGTCTATGTGCAGCGCGATGCTTGTGGCGGTTGCTTCAATAAGATTCCGCCCCAGCGCCAGTTGGACATCCGGATGCGCAAGAAAATTATCGTCTGCGAGTACTGCGGCCGCATCATGATCGACCCCGAACTGGCTGGTGTGAAGATTGAGGCCAAAACGGAGGAGAAGCCAAAGCGTCGTCGTTCCACTCGCAAGAAGGCCGAGGAGTAATGGTTTGCCGACAGTTTCTCGTTGCCTTCTGTTGTTGCTTAGCCATGCTTTCAGCTTCAGCTAAGGCAACCTGGAAAGTCCGGTTCGATGCAGAGCATCATTCCTTTACAATTCTCCGAGGTAAACAGGTCGTTATAGCCGGCTCTGTGCCCGTAGCTGACTTTGGTAGCCAGCGCGTTTCGGCAGACGAGCTTCCGGAAGTTACCGTAAAAAAGGAAAAGTTGCGTCCCTCCCTGTCAGGCGGAGGGATGCTTCTGTTATACCAGTTCTCTGACGGATTACGTCAGATGACCCAGACGTTTCGTGTAGGCGAAAGTGGGGTGGAGACCCGACTTACCCTTTCCATGAAAGACGGTTCGGAGGTGGAGAGCAACTATCTGATGCCGCTGAGAACTGTTGTGGGGAAGGGGGATTCCGACAGGCGGTTCTTGAAGGTGCCTTATGATAACGACGACTTCGTCCGCTATCATGTTTTGCCGCTTGATACCGCAGCGATCAGCTACGAAGTGGCAGCTCTCTTTGGCGGGAAGGACCGCGGAGGCATCGTCATTGGCTCCATCGATCACGATCACTGGAAGAGTGCTGTGTCTTTGGACAATGGTATTGTTACGGCTTATTCTGGTGTCTCAACAAAAGAGACGCGAGACGTACTGCCTCATGGCTCGCTGCGTGGCAGTCTGGTTAATAGTGCGCGTTTCCTGATAACCGCCTCGGACGATTGGCGAAAGGCCTTTGATTATTTTGCAAAGGCCTGTTCGCAAGTGCAGGAAGGCCGTCGTCAATGGAAGCATGGTGCTCCGTTCGGTTGGCAGAGCTGGGGCGTCCTGGCCGAGAAGAACTCTTTCCAGACGGATATTGAGGTCAGCGACTATATGGCTCAAACGCTACGTCCTGCAGGATTCAGTGCAGCCGACGGTACTCAGGTGCTTAGTGTTGATGCCTGGGATAATCTCTCAAAAACTCAGAAAGTAGAGCTCTGCCGACATGTAAAGGCAAACGGTCAGATTCCCGGCACCTACGTCACCCCTTTCTGTCTCTGGTGGAACGATAGGGACTTGGATCGTCCTCTCTTTTCAGGTTCCAGGTGGACGGGTCGCGATGCCTGCATTAAGGTCAACGGAAAGCCGTATAAGTATGATGGCGCCTTCTGTCTCGATCCGACTCATCCGGCTACCCACGCCTTTTTTCATACCGTTGCGCAAAGTCTGAAGGAAGCAGGCTTCGAGTACTTTAAGATAGATTTTACGTGCAACGGAATGATACAGGCTGACTCCTACTACGACCCTTCCATCCGAACAGCAGTCGAGGCTTACAATTATGGCTTCCAGCGCTTTATCGATGAATTGGACCGTGGCGGTCAGGTGTTTACGGCCCTTTCGATAGCCCCCATCTTTCCCTATCAGTACGGTAACTCGCGGCGAATTGCATGCGATACCTGGGGGAGCATAGAGCAGAGCGAATATGCCATGAACGCTATTTCCTACGGCTGGTGGACCAATGCACTCTATCAGTTCAACGACCCCGACCATCTGGTGCTCGTCGGTAAGGATGCTGCCCAAGGCAAGGTGGAGAGCTTGGGCGAGAATCGTGCTCGCTATACAACAGGTGTCGTCTCGGGTATGTTGCTGATTCCTGATGTATGGAGCCTGACGGACCAAAGTGGGCGAGGCTCTGCGACATTGTCATTCGAACGGGCAAAGGAGATTCTGATGAACGACGAGATAAATCGTGTTGCCCGCCTGGGGCGCGCTTTTCGTCCCGTCTATGGCGACCGTCAGTGGCGTCCGGCTACAGGAGCAGCTGAGAATCTTGTGGTTCATACCGAGGGAAATGATACCTGGCTGGCTGCCATCAACTATAGCGGCGAACCTCTGGTCATCTCGCTGCCACTGACGGACATAGGCCTTTCGACAAGCGTCCGCCCTCTTGTTCGTGAGTTGTGGATGGGCCAGGATGTGGAAATCATTCGCGGAGCTTTGGAGATTCGTGTCCCGCCTAAGGATGCGCGTCTCTTTCATTTGTCGGCCTCTACGGATGTCAAGTGAGAACCCATTTCCGTCTGCATTCTGCATCGTAGCTGCTCTTCATACGGTGTAAAACTCGAAAAAACAGGGGCTGGAGCACCAAATATCGCTTTCGCAAGCGAAAATTTGCCGGAAATATTTGGCTACAAAAGAAAAAAAGTGTACCTTTGCAGCCGCATTTAGCAAAATAACCATTTTATTAACTATTTTAACGTATTATGAATCAGTACGAAACCGTTTTCATTTTAACTCCCGTTTTGTCTGACGATCAGATGAAGGAAGCGGTAAACAAGTTCAAAGACGTTCTCGTGAATGGTGGTGCAGAAATCATCAACGAGGAGAATTGGGGCTTGAAAAAACTGGCTTACTCCATTGATAAGAAGAGCACGGGTTTCTACGAACTCATTGAGTTCAAGGCTGCTCCTGAACTGTTGAAGACTTTAGAGACAGCTTATCGTCGTGATGAGAGAGTGCTCCGCTTCCTGAATGTGAAGATGGAGAAATATGCAGCAGAGTATGCAGAGAAGAGAAGAAACATTAAAAAGGAGGCATAACTATGGCACAGCAATCATCAGAAATTCGTTATTTGACAGCTCCTTCCATTGATGTCAAAAGAAAGAAATACTGCCGTTTCAAGAAGAGTGGTATTAAGTATATTGACTACAAGAACCCCGAGTTCCTGAAGAAGTTCCTGAACGAGCAGGGAAAGATCCTGCCCCGTCGTATCACCGGTACATCACTGAAGTATCAGCGTCGTGTGGCTCAGGCCGTTAAGCGTGCCCGCCACTTGGCTTTGCTGCCCTTCGTAACTGACTTGATGAAGTAAAAAAAGGAGGAATAGATATGGAAATTATACTGAAAGAAGACGTTATTGGCTTGGGTTACAAGAATGATATCGTAAACGTAAAGTCTGGTTACGGACGTAACTATCTGATTCCTACTGGAAAGGGTGTTATTGCCAGCGATAGTGCAAAGAAGCAGTTGGCTGAGGATTTGAAGCAGAAGGCTGTTAAGCTGGCCAAGATTAAGGCTGATGCTGAGGCTCTTGCTGAGAAGCTGAATGCCGTATCGTTGACTATCCCCACTAAGGTGAGCTCCACCGGTTCTATCTATGGTAGCGTGAACAGCCTTCAGATTGCTGACGAGCTGCAGAAGCTGGGCTTCAATATTGACCGCAAGATTATCGTGGTGAAGGATGTGAAGTCTGTTGGCGAATATGTTGCTACTGTGAAGTTGCACAAGGAAGTTAGTGCTCAGGTGCCCTTCACCGTGATTGCCGATGAAACTTCTGTTGTAGAGGCTGCTCCCGTTGTAGAGGCTGCACCAGTAGTTGAGGAAGCTCCTGTTGTGGAGGAAGATGTAGAAGAGCCCGAAGAAGCTGCCGAGGAATAAATCGCGTAGTTGAAATTTTTCAAATAGAGCTGAGGCATCGTGATTGAGCGGTGCCTCAGTTTTTTTATTTCCTGATGATGGGGGAGTTGAGAAACAGATGAGAGACAGGGGGGGAGAAACAGAAGAGGGCCACGCCTATCGGCGCAGCCCTCTTTTTTTGACTTTTGTTCTCGTTATTGATTACTCAGCAGCGGGAGCTTCTTCTACAGCAGTCTCACTGCATGACAGGGAGTCACCACAGCAGCTGTCGTTCTTCTCACAGCAATTTTCGGTGGCTTCTTCTACGGTCTCGGTCTCAGCCTGCTGAGCCTTGTTGCCACAAGAAGCGAATGATACAGCTACAACAGCTGCAAACACAAATGCTAACTTTTTCATTTCTTTTCTTTGCTTTTTAACTCGTAAAACAATCTATTACTTTATAAAAACGGTGCAAATATACGTCAATTTTTTTAATTGGAATCATTTTTGTGTCATTTTTTTTATTCTTTTTTAATGTTTTTTATAATTTGCCGTCAACAAGGGCATGTTTTTAATCTCTTTCGTGGTAAAATCTTGCATTTTTTCAAAATTTGTCCTACCTTTGCACTATGAATATATTGAAAGGTAAAAAAGCTGCATATTTTACTCTGGGATGCAAATTGAATTTTGCTGAGACTAGTAGTGTGGGGCAGCAGTTGCGCCAGGCGGGTGTAGAAACTGTCAGACCCGGGGAAGTGGCCGATGTCTGCATCGTCAATACTTGTAGCGTCACCGAGGTGGCCGATGCCAAGTGCCGGCAGGCCATCCATCGCTTGGTGCGCCGCCATCCCGGCGCATTAGTGGTGGTGACGGGCTGCTATGCGCAACTGAAGCCTGTGGAGGTTTCAGCCATTGAGGGCGTTGACCTCGTGCTGGGCTCGGAGCAGAAGGCCGATATTGTTCGCCACGTAAGCGAACGCCTGCAGATGATGCCCGAGGAACGGGCACTGGCAGCGCATGAAAGCCTTGTGAGTCGAACGGCCGACATACGCACTTTTGTGCCCAGCTGCTCCTGTGGCGATCGTACGCGCTATTTCCTTAAGGTACAGGACGGATGCGACTACTATTGTACCTACTGCACCATTCCTTTTGCCCGCGGACGAAGCCGCAACGGGCGCATTGCCTCTCTCGTAGAGCAGGTCCGGCAGGCTGCCGAAGACGGCGGGCGGGAAATAGTCATAACAGGTGTGAACATAGGCGACTTCGGCCGCTCTACCGGCGAAAGTTTCTTGCAGCTCATTATGGCACTTGACCAGGTACAGGGCATCGATCGCTACCGCATCAGCAGCATCGAACCGAACCTGCTTACCGACGAGGTGATTCAGTTCTGTGCCCAGAGCCGGGCCTTCATGCCTCACTTCCATATTCCCCTCCAAAGCGGATCAGACGAGGTGTTGCGCCTGATGCATCGCCGCTACGATACCTCATTCTTTGCCGACAAGGTTGCCAGGGTGCACGAACTGATGCCCGATGCCTTTATCGGCGTAGATGTCATTGTGGGCACTCGTGGCGAGACGGATGCCTGCTTCCAGGACAGCCTCCGCTTTATGAGCGGACTTGATGTGGCTCAGTATCACGTCTTTAGCTACAGCGAGCGTCCCGGTACGAAGGCCCTGCAGATACCACATCGCGTCAGGCCTCAGGAGAAGCATGAGCGCAGTCAGCAGGTGCTGGCGCTGAGCGAGCAGAAGCTGCATGCCTTCTATGATCGGTTTAGGGGCCAGGCGCGTCCCGTCCTGTTGGAACATTCCCGAACGCCCGGTCTTATGCACGGCTTTACGGACAACTACATTCGAGTGGAGCTGCAGGTCGGAGCCGCTCAGCCGGACAATGTCATCGTTCCCGTCAGTCTGGGCGGATGGAATGAAGCCGATGATGCGCTTTGCGGGACGATTTTGTAAATAATAATACATAAGGTAACATCATAAAGTGAAGGAAAGAATGCGTTGTGCAGTAGTTATTCTTAATTGGAACGGGCGACAGATGATGCAGCAGTTCCTGCCCTCTGTCCTGGCATTTTCGCCCGAGGCAGAGGTGGTGGTGGCCGATAATGGCAGCACCGACGGTTCGATGGAGTGGCTCGAGGAGGCTTACCCCGCTGTGCGCCGCATCGTCCTGCCCGAGAACTACGGCTTTGCCGAGGGCTACAACCAGGCGCTTGCAAGGGTGGAGGCTGAGTACTATGTTTTGCTGAACAACGATGTTGAGGTAACCGGGGGATGGCTGAACATCCTGCTCGACTATATGGACCGGCACCCCGAAGTGGCTGCCTGCCAGCCCAAGTTGCGCTGCCAGTGGAAACGCGAGGACTTCGAGTACGCCGGAGCCTGCGGCGGTTTCGTCGATGCTTTGGGCTATCCCTATTGCAGGGGGCGCCTGATGAGTACCGTAGAGCGCGACGAGGGTCAGTACGACGAGGAGTTTCCCCTGCTTTGGGCCACTGGTGCCGCCCTGCTGATCCGCTCTGCCGACTATCATGGTGTAGGGGGACTCGATGGCCGCTTCTTTGCACACCAGGAGGAGATAGACCTTTGCTGGCGGCTGCGTAGCAGGGGCAGGGGAGTGGTTTGCGTGCCCCGGAGCGTCGTCTTTCATCTTGGCGGCGGCACATTGCCGGCTGACAGTCCCCGGAAGACCTTCCTCAACTTCCGCAACAACCTGCTGTTGCTCTACAAGAACCTGCCCGAGGAACGCCTCCGCTTCGTGATGCGATGGCGTTTCTGGCTCGATGCCTTAGCCAGCTTGAAGTTCTTGCTGACGGGGCATTGGGGCAGTTTCCGTGCTGTCTGGCTGGGGCGGAGAGCTTTTCGCCAGATGCAGCCCGACTTCGAAGCCGACCGCCGCGAGAATCTTGCCCGTACTGTGCTTTCGCCTGTACCCGAGCAGGGGCGCTTCTCCCTGCTGTGGCAATACTATATCCGTGGCCGTAGGTCCTGGTCTCAACTGCCCAAAGACTGAACGGCCGCCGGATGTCATATTTGTTCGGATTTGGGTTTAATACCCTATCTCGTAGTAGATTCGGCCTTCGCCCTGCCCGTTATCCGTTGATACGGTGAAGAAGATACCTTCGTCCGAGTACCGGCAGGGGATCGTCCTTATCCTGCGGCCTGCAGTATCCAGTTCGTACACCTTGTATTTACTCGGCTTTGCGACGGCTATGGCGATTTCTGCCCGTCCCCGCTCAATCAGCGTGCCGTATCCCCATTTCAGCAGCACCTTCCTCTCTGCATCGGCATACTCTGTGCCGGCCCCTTGAACATCGGTGATGTGCGAGAGCAGCATGTGCCTCGACTTCTCCAGGTCCTTTCCGTCCAGCGAGCTGAGGCATACCGTGCCTGGTGCGCCTGAAATCTCGGCTGTCAGTAGGCCGGCTGTGTATTTCCCTTCGGTGGCGAAGATGCCGCAGGTTCGTCCGGTTGCCAGTTTGAGCACGCCGTTCTCCTGGTTCAGCTCCAGTTCCTCTTCTCTTGTGGCGTCACCGCGCAGGAAGAGACAGATGGAGGCCCTGTCTGAGGCCTGTGAGAGAGGGTCTGTCGATACATCAAAATAACCCGGATAGTGACCTTCGTCATCCACCAGGCTCTCCGCGCTGTGGGAATAGGCAAAGCGCCACAGGCCGTCCCATTCCTGGATGGCAGCCTTTGCTCCCGTCAGGATACCGCCCAGGCCGCGATATCTTCCCGGACCTGAGAAGTTCCATTCCGAGATGGTGTAGGGCTTCGAGAAACCCTTGGCATAGTTCTTGCGGAACATCTCGGGGCCTCCGTACGTCACCGGATTCCTGTTGTCGCAGCGCGAGGGCAGCGACCAGCTTCTTTCCAGGAACTGGGGATGGTCGATATAGAAGTGGTTGTCCACGTAGTCGTAGAGCGATGTGGCCGATTCGCCCTCGCCGTGCTTGAATCCGTTGTTGTCGTTGGTGAGGAGCGCCTTGCAGCCCATTTCGCGCAGGAAGGCCGAACAGCGCTCTGCAATGCGCTTCTCCAGGTAGTCCTGGAAGTCGTTGAAGCCGCCCTTCCAGGCTTCCAGCTTCTCGTCGCGGCCGATGAATTCCCTGTAGGCCTGCTGCACGATGGGTTCTTCAGCCTTGCTGTCAAAGCCCATGAAGAGTTCCCCCTCGTTGACCAGCGAGATCAGCGGCATGCCGGGTTCGTCCTTGTACATCCTGCCCGTATAGGGATTGGTGTGTTCCATGAATTCCCTTGAGAAGTCGCACCAGTTCTTGAAGGCCGGCTCGTAGCAGCCCACCAGCGTCTTGAAAAGATCCATGCCGACATATCCCTCTCGTTCCACGCCAAGCTCCGTCCATAGCACTCTGCGCGATACATACATGTCCGTTGTCACGTATAGACCCTTTTCAATCGCCTTGGCCAGCAGATAGTCCAGTCGGTCTCTCATCTCGGCATCGGCATGGGCCCAGATGTCGTCGTGGTGATGAACGCGAATACTGTTGTATCCCAGTCTCACCAGCCGTTCCGTCAGCAGGTCGGCCACTTCGTGAGTGGGGTAGTTAGCTGTGAAGCATAGGTTGATGCCGTAGAATCTCTGCTCGCGGCCCGGTCGTTTCTCAAACTCAAAGCGGCCCTCCTTCGCCTTCAGCCATCCGTACTTTCCGGCCGGGGCCTCCTGCAGCTTCTGGCCCGAGAAGTCAAGGGCGCTGCCCTTCTCAATCTCTTTGTAGTTCCTGAGCCGAACCCACTGAGGTCCCTCCTCCAGTATGTTCTTTGTCGCCTGTTTGGAGAATACGGGCAGGGCAAGGGTCTGCTGCATGATGAGGCGTGCTATGCGTTCGTGACCCATACCGTTGGGATGCAGGCGGTCCCGGTCTTTGTTGAAGAAGAACTGGGCATATTCGTCTACGAGGGGCGTCAGTCCGCTCTGTGCAAAGAGGTCGATGACGGGAACCGACCAGATGCGCCCCGCCTGCCTGATGGCTTCGGCTACATCGTCGATGTAGTATCCTGCGGCGTTCTGATAGCGTTCGTCGGGCTGCACATTACTGTTGCCGAACTCGGCATAGCCGCGGTGCAGGGGAGTGCACATGACAATCTGCTTGGTGGGGTAGAGGCCTTTCAGCTTACTGATGAGCAGGTTCAGCCGTCCCTTCACCGTACTGCCGTTCATGTCGGGTGTGCGCTTGATGCGCTTCTCCATGTGGCGCGGTTTCCCCGTAGCCACCTCCACCTCGACTTCCTCCTCCTGGTAGGCCTTTCCCATCGGCACGCCTCCGTTGTAGTCGTTGGTGCCCAGGAAGACCAGGATGGCATCCACCTCCTGTCCGTGTTCCTTGTACAGCTTATCCACGCTGTTCAGTCCGTTGGCGAGGGTGAATCCGCTCACCGAGTAGTTTATGGTCTTGGTGCCGAGCCATTCCTCGAGGCATTTCCAGTAGTGCTTCATGTCCTGGCCGGTCCTGACGTTGGGGTCACTCACCGAGTCGCCGATGTAGGCAATGCGCTTGCCGGCCCAGGGATGAGCCAGGGTCTGTGTCAGTTGCTCGGCCTTGACATTGCTGTTGAGGATGCCGAGGCATATCGCCACGGCCAGAATGAGTATTCGTTTCATGTTTATGTATGTTAAGGATTCGACATTTCGGTTACAAAGTTACGTCCTTTTCTTGAAACGGCCAAGTACAAGTGCATTTTCCGTCGAGAAAACTTGGCGGGATGGAATATTTTACCTACTTTTGCACCGTTGAAACTTTCGGACAATTCATAATTCATAATTCATAATTCATAATTGAACTCCTGGAGCAGCGAGCACCATCGGAAGCTTGCTCTTGAATGGCCGAGTCGCGAAGGGAGTAGAGCGCAGCTCAACTTTGAACCTCTTGAACTTTGAACCTTATGGAACTTCCATCTGCTCTCTATCTCATTCCCGTCACCTTGGGTGATGCGCCGCTGGAGCGGGTACTGCCCCAGTGGAATGCCTCTGTTGTGGGCGGCATCCGCCATTTCATTGTCGAGGACATCCGTTCCGCCCGCCGTTTCCTGCGGCTGATGGACCGCGAGTTTCCCATCGACGACTGCACGTTTATGGAGATGGGCAAGCATGCCGATGAGCGGCGCTTCGCCGGCTATCTGAAGCCCCTGGAGGAAGGCCTGCCGGTGGGTGTCATCAGCGAGGCTGGCTGTCCCGCTGTGGCGGACCCCGGTGCCGCTGTCGTGGCCCTGGCCCAGCAGAGAGGATTCCGCGTCGTTCCCCTCGTAGGTCCCAGCAGCATGATAATGGCTGTGATGTCCAGCGGCCTCTGCGGTCAGAGCTTCGCCTTCAATGGCTATCTCCCGGTTGATCCTGCCGACCGCGCCAAGCGGCTGAAGGCCCTTGAAACGAGAGCATGGAACGAGGGTCAGACACAGCTCTTCATCGAGACACCCTTTCGTAACCGCAAGATGTTCGATGCTCTGCTCACCGCCCTGCGCCCCCAGACGCGCCTCTGCATCGCTGCCGGCATCACAACCCCCGGCGAGTGGATCCGCACCCATACCATTCAGGAGTGGAAGCGCATCCAGTTGCCCGACCTCAGTAAGATTCCCGCCGTTTTTTTGATAGGAAAGTAAAATGCAAAGGAGTGAGAACTGAGACGAAAGTTTGCTTTCAGTATGCCGAGCGGAAGCAGGCTCGATGCTATCAGTCATGACAGGAGTAGACTAAAGGTCAATTTTGAATTTGAACCAAATGCAAAAATGCAAAAATGCAAATTTGCAAAAAAAAACTGCCAAAACGGCAAAAAATAGTCTCCTACGGCGAGAAATCCGTGGAATCAGCACAAATCAAACAGCTCTATTGTGAAAGATTTGAATAGATTTGTGAGATTTCTGTCACAGAGTGACACGCATTTAAATGGTCAAATGAACGCTTTTGCCCCTGCAGGGCGAGATGTTGTCTGCTGATTGTGACCCAGGGCGATGCCCTGGGCTGGGAGCTGTTGGCCCTTCAGGCCGTCGACGATGCTCTGGTGATAGCAGATGTTCGGGGCCGGAAACGATGCCCTGGGCTGGGACTTATGGCCCTTCAGGCCGTCGACGATGCTCTGGTGATAGCAGTTGTTCGTGGCTGGGAACGATGCCCTGGGCTGGGAGCTTATGGCCCTTCAGGCCGTTGACGATGCTTTGGTGATAGCAGATGTTCGGAGCCGGAAACGATGCCCTGGGCTGGGAGCTTATGGCCCTTCAGGCCGTCACCTCTGCACTGGTGATAACGGATGTTCGGGGCCGGAAACGATGCCCTGGGCTGGGAGCTTATGGCCCTTCAGGCCGTCGACGCTGCTCTG
>JAILKU010000067.1 GCA_024693505.1 Bacteroidaceae bacterium
CCTCTGCGGAACGCATGAACGAGGCTTTTTCTGCCCTTTAGCCTTACAAAATCCCCGTAATCCTTGTCCGTAAGGAAGAAAATGTGTAATTTTGCAGCCCGATTAGTTATAATGTATAAGGTATAAAGCTAAATCACACCGTAAGATGAAACATCAGTTAAGGAGTGCCGTGTGCACCGAGGGCCGTCGTATGGCCGGCGCCCGTGCCCTGTGGGTGGCCAACGGCATGAAGCGAGAGCAGTTCGGGCGGCCCATCATCGCCGTCGTCAACTCGTTCACACAGTTCGTGCCCGGCCACACCCATCTGCACGAGGCCGGACAGATCGTCAAGGCCGAGATTGAGCGCATGGGCTGCTACGCCGCCGAGTTCAACACCATCGCCATCGACGACGGCATCGCCATGGGTCACGACGGCATGCTCTACAGCCTGCCCAGCCGCGACATCATCGCCGACTCGGTGGAGTACATGGTCAATGCCCACAAGGCCGACGCCATGATCTGCATCTCCAACTGCGACAAGATAACGCCCGGCATGCTCATGGCTGCCATGCGGCTGAACATCCCCGCCGTCTTCGTATCGGGCGGACCGATGGAGGCCGGAAAGTACAAGGGCGAGAACCTCGACCTCATCGCCGCCATGGTGAAGGGCGCCGACCCCACCGTCAGCGACGAGGAACTGGCCGAGGTGGAGAACCGCGCCTGCCCGGGCTGCGGCTGCTGCAGCGGCATGTTCACCGCCAACTCGATGAACAACCTCACCGAGGCCATCGGACTCAGCCTGCCCGGCAACGGTACCATACTGGCCACGCACAAGAACCGCGTAGAGCTGATGAAGCAGGCGGCCCGCCAGATTGTGCAGAACGCCCTGGCCTACTACGAGCAGGGCGACGAGAGCGTCCTGCCCCGCAGCATCGCCACGCGCCAGGCCTTCCTCAACGCCATGACCCTGGACATCGCCATGGGCGCCTCTACGAATACCGTGCTCCATCTGCTGGCCGTCGCCCAGGAGGCGGGCGTGGACTTCACGATGGCCGACATCGACCGCCTCTCGCGCCGCACACCCTTCCTGTGCAAGCTGGCGCCCAACAGCCAGAAGTACTCCGTGCAGGAGTGCGGACGGGCCGGCGGCATGCTCAACCTGCTGGGCGAGCTGGCCAAGGGCGGACTCATCGACACCGGCGTGAAGCGCGTGAACGGCAAGACCCTGGCCGAGGACATCGAGCGATACGACATCCTGAAGCCCAACGTTGACCCCGAGGCCCGCCGCATCTACAGCAGCGCGCCCGCCGGCAAGTTCTGCAACGAGCTGGGCGCACAGGAAACATACTACGACTCCCTCGACACCGACCGCGCCAACGGCTGCATCCGCGACATCGAACACGCCTACACCAAGGACGGCGGCATGGCTGTCCTCTTCGGCAACATTGCCCAGGACGGCTGCGTCGTCAAGACTGCCGGCGTGGACGAGAGCATCTGGCGCTTCAGCGGTCCCGCCGTGGTCTTCGACAGCCAGGAGGACGCCTGCGAGGGCATCCTCGGCGGAAAGGTGAAGGCCGGCGACGTCGTCGTCATCACCCACGAAGGCCCCAAGGGCGGCCCCGGCATGCAGGAGATGCTCTACCCGACGAGCTACATCAAGTCGATGCACCTCGGCAAGCAGTGCGCCCTCATCACCGAC
Source organism: Bacteroidaceae bacterium (assembly GCA_024693505.1). Classification (GTDB taxonomy): domain Bacteria; phylum Bacteroidota; class Bacteroidia; order Bacteroidales; family Bacteroidaceae; genus Physcousia. Next base: position 1,679 of record JAILKU010000067.1, read on the forward strand.
GGACGCTTCTCGGGCGGCACGAGCGGGCTCAGCATCGGCCACATCAGCCCCGAGGCTGCCAGCGGCGGCAACATCGGCAAGATCATCGACGGCGACATCATCGAGATAGACATCCCCAACCGCAGCATCAACGTGCGCCTCTCCGACGAGGAACTGGCCGCACGTCCGCAGCAGCCCCTCCGCCGTCAGCGCCAGGTGAGCAAGGCGCTCAAGGCCTATGCGCAGAGCGTGGCAAGTGCCGATAAGGGCGGCGTGAGGTTGCTTGAAGATTAAAGAATAGAATAATATTTATTTCCAATTAAAACCCCGATAATCATGAGAACTACCACCAGACAAGTATGGGCAACGTTCTGCCTCGTGTGTACGGCGCTACTCCTCGCCACCCCTTTTACCGCTTGTAGCGACAGTGACGATCCCGAGGTACCTGACAAGCCTGACACACCCGTTACACCAGTCAATCCGGAAGACTACCAGGCCGTGCCTGTTAGTGGCGGAACCATTGAAAAGGGCGACATAGCCATCACATTCCCTTCAGGAACATTCACGAAGGATGAGCAGGTGGCCATCACCGAGGTGAAGAAAGGGGAAATAGGCGGCAAGAATGAGGCTTCGCCATTCTACCAAGTCACGATGCCCTGCACGGCAGGCAAGCCCCTGACCATCAGGATGAAGAGCCTGGAGGAGGATGAAGACATCGCCTTCGTGGCCTATTCCAACGCTTACTGCATGTCAGAAAATACTGAGAAGAAAGCCGAGCTGACCTATAACACCACCTATTCCAATGGGGAATACTACGCTACGATTCCCGCTATCAACGGAGACGTTGAAGGCGAGAGCGTAAGCTTCACGATTGGCCTTGGCTACATGCCCAGTGACCCCGCAATGGCCAAGACCCGCGGCCTCGCTGACAAAGTGCTGCAAGAGGGGAAGGTGGGGACCGTGACATACAAGATACGTTTCCCCTGGTGGACACGTTGTACTTACGACAGCAAGACACTTGGCAAGCTGGAAGGAATGAGCAGTGACATTGCCAGCTATGTTCAGTCGGCGCTAACCGAGATATTTGACTTGGGCTTTACTGTAAATGGAGAGAAAACGCTCTATATAGACTTTTCGGGTGATGATGGCTGGGGAGGATTTCAAGCTTGTGGTATTCCAGGAGAAGGAGGCTGGAGCATGTGGGTATCACTGGGCATAAAAAAACTGCTTGATGCGGAAACCACAGAAAGAGATATCAAATGCACTGTGATACATGAAATACTCCATTGGTTTCAATCTATATCCTACGACCCCCGGTCGAACTTCAAGAAATCCAAGAAGGAATATAGCGGTGAGGGACTGGTGATGTACGAAATGGGAGCCGTATGGTCTGAACAATTCATGAATAACGGCAAGATGGTAGGTAGTTTTCTTGCTGAATATCTCGATGGATTCCTGAAGAGCGCTCTTGATCCTAAAGCAGCCGGGACGTCATACGACAAGCATGGTTATGGCATGTCATCATTGCTCTACTATATAACAAAAACGGGCAAGATCAAAGAGAACAAGGTTGTTGATATGTACGATATATGGAACGTAGAAGGAATGTCTGACAAATCGATAGAGCCTTTCAAACAGTGGCTGACACAAAACCATTGCAAGATACTGGAAAATGACAATTACTACGACTATGTATTCCAACTCTTTAGTGGAAAACTAATTGATGACAAAGATCATATTAATCCTGCCAACTTAGCGCAGGCTACGCTAAAAACTTTTAGTGTGCAGAATGACGATAAAGTTGGTGAGAAAACGGAATGTAATGCGTATGGGATAACGTCAAGGCAGTTCAAGTTCAGTACATATAGGAACAGCGAGGGCGTACGTTCCCTCAAGGGCCGGGAAATTATTATCAAGCAGACAGAACCCAATGTGATGACCTTTGTTGTGGCTTGCGCAGACATTGAATGTAAGACTTTCAAGGCTTACGACAAGAAGATTGAACCAGGTGATTCGCTTGTAATCAATGGCGATGCAGCGGAGGCACTATTCGGGACGGGTATGCCTTACGCATTTTATGTAATCAGCGTGAACAGCAACAATTTCAAACAGTCTGCTAACATTACATGTGAAGTGCGAAGCAGTATTCCACAGAATATCTCGGAACTTTATTTGGGCGGAACCGTGTTGGCAAAAAGGACAATTATAAGACTCGATGGCAAAAAGGAGACCAACAACTATCCCTACTACCCGTGGGCAAAGCTAAATCCTGACAATAATACCACCATTAACGGTACACTTACGGGAACTACCCTCCATGTGGATGCTACAGCGAGGAACAATCACGAAATATCAGAGTCTGAGGATGCCATGTATCGAATCAGTTTCGACGTTGAGAACTTCGTACCCAACTATAAGACGTGCAAGCTGGTCAACCTGGATGTCAAGGTAAACAGGAATGGTAAAACTGTGAGTGAAAGTTGTGATGTGGATTACAAGATGGAGTGGGGATTGAAAGCTAAGTCCATCGCGGCCGACCAAATTCTGTACATACCTGGCTCCACCTCGTATTTCACATTCAAAGCTACAGTGAAAGGTGGACTCGAAATAGATTCCTATTATTATAAGGAGGAAAATGAATACACGCCCAAGAACGGATGGGAAGTTAGTGATGAGAATGCCAAGAGCGTAAGCAGCACATACGTGGATGATCCCAATAACTACCTGGAGATAAGGTTCGAGTTCAACGACAAGAAAAACTAACTTATGACGGTGCAGACAGCCAGCGTGAGGATATAACCAAATAGATATGCAAAAGAAAATAACTGGAAGTGAAGCCCTGATGCGGGCGCTGCAGAATGAGGGCGTGGAGACTATCTTCGGTTACCCCGGCGGCTCCATCATGCCTGTGTATGATGCTCTCTACGACTATACGCGCGGAGAGAAGAAAGCCTTTGACCACATCCTGGTGCGCCACGAACAGGGCGCCACTCATGCTGCCGAGGGCTATGCCCGCGTGACGGGCAGGGTAGGCGTGGCCCTGGTGACCAGCGGTCCCGGCGCCACTAATACCTTGACGGGCGTGGCCGACGCCATGCTGGACTCTACGCCCATCGTGGTCATCGCCGGCCAGGTGCCCATCGGCGCCCTGGGTACGGATGCCTTTCAGGAAGTGGATCTCGTCGGCGTGGCTCAGCCCATCTCGAAATGGAGCTACCAGATCCGTCACGCCGAGGATATCGCCTGGGCCGTCAGCCGAGCCTTCTACATCGCTCGCAGCGGTCGCCCGGGCCCAGTCGTGCTCGACTTCCCCAAGAACGCGCAGACCGAGATGGTGGAGTTCATCCCCCAGCACGTGGATTTCGTACGTTCCTACGTGGCCTATCCCGACTTGGACGGCGAGGCCGTGGCCCGTGCCGCCGCGCTCATCAACCAGGCGCAGAAACCCATGGCACTTGTCGGACAGGGCGTGGAGCTCGGGAATGCCCAGCAGGAACTCCGGGAGTTCCTCGAGAAAGCCGACATCCCCGCCGGCCGCACGATGCTGGGCCTGTCCGCCCTGCCCTCGAACCATCCGCTGAACGTGGGCATGCTGGGCATGCACGGCAACTACGCCCCCAACCTAAAGGAACAGGAGTGCGACGTGCTCATCGCCATCGGCATGCGCTTCAGCGACCGCGTGACAGGCAACGTCAAGACGTACGCCAAGCAAGCCAAGGTCATCCACCTGGACATCGACCGCAGCGAGATAGACAAGAACGTGAAGGCAGACGTGGCTGTCGTGGCCGACTGCAAGGTTTCGCTGCCCGCCCTGACCGCCCTCGTCGACAAGGGCGACCACAAGGCATGGCGCGACTCCTTCCTGCCCCTGGCCGAGAAGGAGAGGCAGAAGGTCATCGAGCCGGCCATCCATCCGAAGGAAGGCCCGCTGCTCATGGGCGAGGTCGTGAATGCCGTGGCCGAGGCCGCTCCGGACGACGCCATCCTGGTGACCGACGTCGGGCAGAACCAGCTGTTCGCCACCCGCTACTTCAAGTATCATCACCAGCGCAGCATCTGCACCAGCGGCGGCCTGGGCACGATGGGCTACGGCATGCCCGCCGCCATCGGCGCCACGTTCGGCGCTCCCGACCGCACCGTCTGCTGCTTCATGGGCGACGGCGGTTTCCAGATGTGCATAGAAGAATTGGGCACCATCATGGAACAGCAGGCGCCAGTGAAGATGATACTGATGAATAACCACTATCTGGGCAATGTCCGCCAGTGGCAGGATATGTTCTGGCAGCGGCGCAAGTCGTTCACGAAGATGATGAATCCCTGCTACGAACTCATCGCCCGGGGATACGGCATCCCCTACGAGGCCGTCACCGATCGCGCGAAGCTGAAGGACGCCGTCGGGAAAATGCTGGCCGCCGAGGGACCGTATATCATGGAGTGTGCCATCCTGGAGGACGACGACGTGATGCCCATGACGCCTCCGGGCATGAGTGTCAGCGACATGATGCTGGAAATCCAAGTATAGAAGAATATGGAAGAGAAGAAATTATATACCCTGCTGGTCTACTCGGAGAACATCGCCGGTATCCTGAACCAGATTACCGCCGTCTTCACGCGCCGGCAGGTCAACATCGAGAGCCTGAACGTGTCGGCCTCGAGCATCCCCGGCGTGCACAAATACACGATTACGGCGTGGAGCGACGAGGACCAGATAGTGAAGATCACCAAGCAGATAGAGAAGAAGATAGACGTCGTGAAGGCCAACTACTTCACGGACGACCAGTTGTTCATCCGCGAGTCGGGCCTCTACAAGCTCTCCACCCAGGCTGTGCTGGAGAACCCCGAGATCTCGCGCACCATACGCCGCCACGATGCCAGCATCATCGAGGTGAACCCCACCTACAGCATCGTGATGAAGTACGGTGTCACCGACCACATCATCTCGCTCTACCGTGCCCTCGACGAGTTCGGCTGCGTGCTCCAGTACACCCGTTCCGGTCGTATCGCCGTGACCCGCGGCATGCAGGAAGAGGTGAGCAAGTTCCTCGAGCAGCGCGAGAAGACCCAGAAATGATCCGTACGGGACGATAATATAATAAGATGGAGAAAGTAGGACGATACGAATTCCTGGCCGAGCCGTTCCACTGCGACTTCGCAGGGCGTCTGTTCATAGGCCACCTGGGCAACCACATGCTCAACGCCGCAGATTTCCACTCCACCGACCGCGGCTTCGGCATGAAGTATCTTCAGACCATTAACCGCTCGTGGGTACTATCCCGCCTGGCCATCGAAATGGAGGACGTGCCGCAGCAGTACGACCGCTTCGTCGTGGAGACATGGGTGGAGTCGGCGATGCGCTACTTCACGAGCCGTAACTTCCGCGTCGTCGGGCTCGACGGACACACCTTCGGCTACGGGCGCAGCATCTGGGCCATGATAGACACTGAGTCGCGCCAGCCCACCGACATCTTCAGCATCGACGACGGTGCTATCAACCAATGGATTGAGAAGGAGAAGGAGTGTCCGATTGCCAAGGGCGGGCGGGTGAAGATGCCCGACGAGGTTGTGCACGTCCGCTCCATCGAGACATACTACAACGATGTGGACATCAACGGACACATCAACAGCGTGAAGTACATCGAGCATCTGCTGGACCTGTGGCCCGTCGACTGGTATCGCGGGCACCGCTTCCACCGGCTCGAGATCGCCTATGTGGCCGAGGCCCACGGCGGCGACCGGCTCGACTTCTACCGGGCCGGCACCGGGAGCGGGGCGGCGACGGACATCGAGGTCCGCAAGAACGGCGGCGACGCAGTCTGCAGGGCCCGCGTGGAGTTTAAGTAAGTAGGAAAAGCAAGTTTAACATTTAATATTATTTATCAACTATGGCAAAAATGAATTTTGGCGGTGTCATCGAAGAGGTGATGACACGCGAGGAGTTTCCACTGGAGAAAGCTCGTGAGATTTTGAAGGACGAAACGATTGCAGTGATAGGCTACGGCGTGCAAGGCCCGGGCCAGGCGTGCAACCTGAGGGACAACGGATTCAATGTGATTGTCGGCCAGCGTCAGGGCAAGACCTTCGAGAAGGCTATTGCAGACGGCTGGGTACCCGGCCAGACCCTCTTCAGCATCGAGGAGGCTGCCCAGCGCGGTACTATTGTCATGTGCCTGCTCTCCGATGCTGCCGTGATGAGCGTTTGGCCCACCCTGAAGCAGTATCTGACGCCCGGCAAGGCCCTCTACTTCAGCCACGGTTTCGCCATCACGTGGAACGACCGCACCGGCTGCGTCCCCCAGAAGGATATTGACGTCATCATGGTCGCTCCCAAGGGTTCAGGTACGAGTCTGCGCACTATGTTCCTCGAGGGCCGCGGACTGAACAGTTCCTACGCCGTCTACCAGGACGCTACCGGCCGCGCACTGGAGCGCACCCTGGCTCTGGGCATCGGCATCGGCAGTGGCTATCTCTTCGAGACCACCTTCCAGCGCGAGGCTACGAGCGACCTCACGGGCGAGCGCGGCTCGCTGATGGGCGCCATCCAGGGCCTCCTGCTGGCTCAGTACGAGGTGCTGCGCGAGAACGGACATACGCCCAGCGAGGCTTTCAACGAGACGGTGGAGGAGCTCACGCAGTCCCTGATGCCCCTCTTCGCTGCAAAGGGAATGGACTGGATGTATGCCAACTGCTCCACCACCGCCCAGCGCGGCGCACTCGACTGGTATCCCCGCTTCCACGACGCCATCAAGCCCGTCGTCCAGGAGCTCTACCAGAGCGTGAAGTGCGGCAACGAGGCTCAGATCTCCATCGACGCCAACTCTAAGCCCGACTACCGTGTGGGCCTCGAGAAGGAGCTGGCAGCCCTGCGCGACAGTGAGATGTGGCGCACGGCGGAAGTGGTCCGCAAGCTGCGTCCCGAGAACAATTAAACCGGACGCATAGAATAGATTAATCGGAGCTGTCGGAGAATGTGATGTTCTCTGACCGCTCCGATTCTTTTTGCCCTGATGGAATGTTAGAGATTCTCAGAGGGTAATCTGCCCTTGCTGACGGATTGAAACTGCGGCGCGACACACATATTTGACAGTGCATAGGAAAAAACAACGTTAAAATGGGGAGGATTAAAAAAAAAAGCGTATCTTTGTGCCGCCAAATTATCAACACTAAATAACTTAAACACTATGAGGAATGCTAGATTAGTAACACTTATGAGCTGCCAATGGGCAGACATGGACTTGGACACCCTGTGCAGCAAGGCTGCCGACATGGGCTACGACGGTATTGAACTCGCCATCTGGGGCAATCATCTCGATCCGATTCGCGCGGCGAAGGACGATGCCTATGTGGACGAGATCAAGTCAATCTTTAAGAAACACGGACTGGTGGTGAAGGCCCTGTGCGCCCACGTCCCCAGCCAGTGCGTAGGCGATTATGCCGACCCGCGCCTGAACAATTTCGCCCCGGCCCCTCTGGCCGACAAGCCCGACGAGATCCGCGCCTGGGCCACCGAGACGATGAAGGCCGCCGCCGTCGCGGCCCGCAAGCTGGGCGCCTACTGCGTGACGGGCTTCGTGGGCTCAACCATCTGGAAGTACATGTACTCTTTCCCCCAGACAACGGAGGAGATGATCGAGCGCGGCTTCCAGGAGATCCGCGACCTGTGGCTCCCCATCCTCGACGTCTTCCGCGACAACGGCATCAAGTACTGCCTCGAGGTACATCCGGCCGAGATCGCCTTCGACTACTGGACGACGAAGCGCCTGCTCGAGAAGATGGCCGACCGCCCGGAGTTCGGCCTGAACTTCGACCCCAGCCATCTGCAGTGGCAGGGCATCTCGCCCCACCTCTTCCTGGAGGACTTCATCAGCCGCGTCTATCACGTCCACATGAAGGACTGCGCCGTCACGCTGAACGGCCGCAACGGCATCCTATGCTCCCACATCGACTTCGGCGACCTGCGTCGCGGCTGGAACTTCCGCTCACTCGGTCACGGCGACGTCAACTTCGAGGAGATCATCCGCGTGCTGAACGCCTACAACTATCAGGGCCCGCTCTCCGTGGAGTGGGAAGACTCCGGCATGGACCGAGAATTCGGCGCCCGCGAGGCCTGTGCGTTCGTGCGCAAGATAGACTTCCCCGCCAGCGACATTAAATTCGACTCAGCTATTAAATCATAAACGACATCTATCATGACTAACAGAAAACTCAGAATGGGGATGGTCGGCGGCGGTGGCAACGCCATGATCGGTCCCATCCATCTGCGCGCAGCGTTGATGGAGAATGACATTGAACTCGTTTGCGGATGCTTCAGCCGCAACTATCAGACATCGCTCCGGACGGGCCTGGCCTGGCACGTGCCCGAGTCGCGCATCTATCACGACTACATCGAGATGATGGAGCGCGAAGCCGCCCTGCCCGCGGACGAGCGCATGGACTTCGTGGCCATCGTCACCCCGAACAAGGTGCACTACGAGCAGGCCGCCTTGGCCCTCGACAAGGGCTTCGACGTCGTCCTCGACAAGCCCATGACCTTCTCCCTCGAGGAGGCCATAAAACTGAAGGAGAAAGTGGAGCAGACGGGGCGCACGCTGGCCCTCACCCACACCTATTCGGCCTATCCGGCGGTCAAGGAGATGAAGTCTCGCATCAAGGCCGGAGAGCTCGGCAGGCTGAGGCTCGTCTATGTGGAGTACACGCAGGGCTGGCTCTCTCAGCGCATTGAACTGCAGGGCGGGAACAATGCCGGATGGCGCACGGATCCGGGCCTCTCGGGCAAGGGAGGCTGCGTGGGCGACATCGGCACGCACGCCTGGCATCTCTCGGAGTACGTCACCGGCGAGCAGGTGGAGGAACTCTGCGCCGAACTGAGCACCTTCGTTGAGGGAAGGCCCATCGACGACGACGCAGTGGCCTTCCTGCACTACACGAACGGCGTACACGGCGTACTGCATGCCACCCAGGTTGCAGCCGGCGAGGAGAACCGCCTCGCCATCCGCGTCTCGGGCGAGAAAGGAACCTTCGAATGGCATCAGATGGAGCCGAACACGCTCATCATTCGCTGGGCAGACCGTCCGGCGGAGATCATCCGGACCGGAAACGGTTACATGAGCCCCCTGGCCAAGTGGAACACGCGCACGCCGGGCGGACATCCCGAGGGATACATCGAGGCCTTTGCCAACATCTACCGCAACTTCGTGAAGACCGTGCGTGCCAAGGCCGCCGGGCAGACGCCCGCTCCCGAGGAACTCGACTTCCCCAACGTCAATGACGGCCTGCGCGGACTGCAGTTCATCGAGACAATGGTCGAGGCCGGATACAGCCGCGACAAGAAATGGGTTAAATGGATTGAGAAATAACATAATAATATGACAGTTATGACAGGAAAAAAGCTTTCACTTTCTGCACTGATATGCATGGCATCGCTCAGTGCCTTTGCCTTTAATCCTCCGACGCTGGGATGGAGCTCTTGGAATACCTTCGCCCTGAACATCAACGAGGACGTCATCAAGAGTCAGGCCGATGCCATGGTGGCCACCGGGCTCGACAAGGCCGGATACAAGTTCATCAATATCGACGACGGATACTGGGACGGCCGCGGAGCCGACGGTAAGCTGCGGCTCAACACCAAGCTCTTCCCCAGCGGCATGCGCGCCCTCGTCGACTACATCCACAGCAAGGGCCTGAAGGCCGGCATCTACAGCGACGCGGGCGACAACACCTGCGGGTCGGGCAACCGGCACGCCTGGGGCATCGGCGTAGGCTTCGCCGGACACGAGGAGGAGGACTGCCACCTCTACTTCATCGACTGGGACTTCGACTTCATCAAGGTCGACTACTGCGGCGGCGCACACATGGGCCTCGACGAACGCGAGCAGTACACCAAGATCTCCAACGCCATCAAGAACTGCGGCAAGAAGGGCATCGTCTTCAATGTCTGCCGCTGGGCTTATCCCGGCACGTGGATCTCCGACATCGCCGACTCGTGGCGTACCACGGGCGACATCAACTGCTCCTGGGGCTCGCTGCGGGCCATCATCAGGGAGAACCTCTACCTGCAGGCCTTCACCGGCGACGGCCACTACAACGATCCCGATATGCTCGAGATCGGGCGCACCCTCTCCCACGACGAGGAGAATACCCACATGGCTTACTGGTGCATCACCAGCGCGCCGATGCTCATCGGTTGCGACGTGTCGAAGATTCCGCAGTACTCGCTCGACCTGCTGAAGAACCAGGACCTGCTGGCGATGAACCAGGACCGTCTCGGCCTTGGCGCTCCGGTGGTCCAGCGCTTCGGCGAGGTCTATGTGATGGCAAAGGACATGAAGCAGCTTCGCGGTCCCCAGCGTGCCGTGGTCGTGACGAACCTCTCCGACGAGGAGGCCACCGTCACCCTCGACCTGGCCAAGCTGGACTTCAGCGGCAAGGTGAAGTTCTACGACTGCTTCAGCCACAAGGTTGTCGAGCCGGCAGCCGTCGGCACCTATAGCGTGACCGTTCCCGCCCACGGCTCGCTGGCCTACTTCGCTACCGGCTCCCGCGGCGAGCGTCAGGTCTATCAGGCCGAGGAAGCCTGGCTCAAGTGTTATCAGGAGATAAAGAACCTCCAGACCGCCAACCACCAGCACGCGATGGGAGCCGACCAGGGCGTCTTCGTAGGCTTCCTGGGCAACCACCCCGAGAACTACCTCGAATGGCGCAACGTCTATAGCCAGACCGGCGGCGAGTACACGATTGCCTTCCGCTGCGCCTCTGCCGAGAACCGCAGCATGACCGTTCAGGTGAACGACGGGCCGACGCAGGTGCTGAACGACATCAACTCCGGCAGCTTCACCTCCTACTGGAAGACGGTGACGGTCAAGATGCAGCTGAAGAAGGGATACAACCGCGTGCGCCTCTCCAACGCGACGGCCTGGGCGCCCAATGTTGATTGCATGACACTCTGGAAAAACTGAATCCTATGGAAAGACGCGATTTCATACGCCGCTCCGGGCTTACGGGAATGGCCGGGCTGGGAGCGGCGGCTTTCACACTGCAGTCGTTTGCACCCGCTGCAGCCGGCAGTACGGCTTCCATGCTGAACGTCCTGGACTTCGGTGCGAAGGGCGACGGCAAGACGCCCTGCTCGGAAGCCATCCAGCGGGCGCTCGACGAGGCCGGAAAGATGAACGGCACGGTATGGTTCCCCGCCGGCATCTACCGCTGCCACGACCTGAAGGTGCCGCCCTACGTGACGTTGCTGGCAGAACCCTGCTGGATATACCATTGCGAGAAGGTGGGAGCCGTGCTTGAGCTGGATAGCGACGATGCCACGTGCCTGCTGGACATCACCGGAGCCTACGCCGCCCGCATCCGCGGCATGGTGCTCTGCGGCAACCCCAAGGCCGAGAAGCCCATCCACGGCATCTACCTGAACAACCCCGAGAAGTGGAGTCCCAAGGAGGACACCATCGTCATCGACGACACGAAGGTGATGCTCTTCTCCGGCCACGGCGTCTTCTTCCGCCGCGTCTGGCTCTTCATCGTGCGGCACAGCATCTTCATGTCGAACCGGGGCGACGGCATCCGCCTGCAGGGCTGGGACGGCTTCGTGACCGACAACCAGTTCTCGGGCAACCGCGGCAACGGGTTCGGCTGCGAGGAGGTCGGCGCCACAGTGATGTTCACCGCCAACCGCGTGGAGTGGAACGGCGGATACGGCCTCTTCATCCATAACGGCGACGACTGGAACGTGACGGGCAACTCCTTCGACCGCAACCACGGCGCCGGCCTCTACGCGCTGAAGGCATGGGGCGTGGCGGTCACGGGCAATGTCTTCCGCCGCTGCGGCAAGGACTCCAGCTACCTCTCCGAGGGCGAGCGCTCGTGCCAGGTACGGCTCGAGGACTGCCAGGGCGTAGCCATGACGGGCAATGCGTGCCTGGCCGGGCAGGACGACGGCGGGCAGGGCAAGTTCACGCCCCAGGTGGGCTTCATGCTCCGCAAGCTCTCCCACTGCGTCATCTCCGGCAACACCCTCTGGAACGGATACATGGACGAGATGCTGGTTGACCAGGGCGAGCACGGCGAGGACTTCATCTTCAAGGACAACGTGGGTTGCCCCAAGAAGGCGTAGGCCTCCGGCACCCCGGCATGATTTCTATCGTTTTTTGGAGATTTTTTGGACGTTTTTTGCTTGTCCATTGAAAGAAAACGCATACTTTTGCGGTGTAATCATCCCGAAAGTATGCGTTTTTTATGAAGAAAATCCTGTTTATCCTCCTTTTGGCCGGCGCTGGCGTCAGCGCTGCAGCCCAGATTGTGCGTGTCAGGGGCGGCCGGCCCGTGCTTACGCTTCCCGACAGCTGTGTCTCTTCCCGCGGATCCTCGCCCCTGACCGTCCTGCGTGCCGAGGGCCGCACCGGTGTGTTCCGTCCCATTGGCCAGATGAGCGGACGTACCTTTGCCGACAAGACTGCCGCGCGAAGCCCCTATGCCTATTATTATAAGGTGACGGACAGCGGCGGGCGCGTCCTGCTCTCCGCCTCCATGAACGAGGAACTGTTCGGTCCCGACGTACTCGTCTTCAGCCCTGCAGACGACATGAAGGCCGTCGGGGCAGAGGTGAACGGCATCCACGAGCGCATGTTCCACGACCAGTTCAGCCCCCACCGCTATGCCGTGCTCTTCCAGCCCGGCGACTATCGCGAGGCCGGACTTCTGAAGGTGCCCTACTACATGCAGATAGCGGGCCTCGGACGCACGCCCTACGAGGTGCAGGTCAGCAATATCCACACTCCCGCACCCCTGCGCGACGAAAATGGCACCTGCACCTTCTGGCGCGCGGCGGAGAACCTGTCGGTCATCGGTCCCGAGACCTACGACGAGCCGGAGACCTTCAAGTGGGCCGTCTCGCAGGCGGCTCCCCTGCGCCGCATCTACAGCACGCGCACGATGCGCACCCAGTGGGGACACGGATGGGTGAGCGGCGGTTTCGCTGCCGACTGCTACTTCGTGGCACCTGCCGGGAGCGACCACCAGCAGCAGTGGTACTACCGCAACTCGGTGCTGAACAAGGGGCGCGGCGAGTTCCGGGAGATCAAGTACAACTACTGCTTCCAGGGCGTCGAGCTCGGACCCGGGGTTGATATGGACACCTACCGCGACAACTGGGCCGAGGGCGGCAACGTCACGTTCATTCCCACCACGCCTGTCATACGCGAGAAGCCCTTCCTCTTCCTCGGCGACGACGGCCGGTACAAGGTTTTCCGTCCCGCATTGCGGCGCGACAGCAAGGGCCTTTCCTATACGCCCGAGTCGATGGGCGAGGGCGAGGTGTTCGACTTGGAGCGCGACTTCTTCGTGGCGAGGCCCGGCGTGACGGCCAGGGAGCTGAACCGACAGCTCAGGCGCGGCCGCCATCTGCTCTTCACCCCCGGCATGTTCACGCTCGAGGAGCCGCTCCGCATCACCAGGGACGGAACAATCGTCCTCGGCTTGGGACTGGCCACCCTGATTCCCGGCGAGCACAATCCCGAGACCGCCATCCTGGTCGGGGATGTGGACGGCGTAACCATTGCCTCGCTGATGTTCGACGCGCACTACTCCTCCCGCTCCCTGCTGCAAGTGGGAACTCAGAATTCAAAATTCAAGGTTCAAGGTTCAACGTCCAGTCCCACTCTCCTTGCCGACCTCTTCTTTCGCGTGGGCGGATTCCGTCCTGCGCCCGTCCATGTGGACGAGACGGTGGTCATCAACAGCTCAGATGTCATCGGCGACCACTTCTGGATATGGCGGGCCGACCACGGCGTGCGCGGCAGCGTGGGGTGGGATGTCAACACCGCTCCCAACGGCCTTGTCGTCAATGGCGACCGCGTCACCCTCTACGGCCTCTTCAACGAGCACTTCCAGCAGTACCAGACTTTGTGGAACGGCGAGCACGGGCGCACCTACTTCTTCCAGTGCGAGACGCCCTACGACGCCCCCCGCCAGTCCGCCTACATGAGCGAGGGCGGCACACGCGACGGATACGCCGCCTACAAGGTGGCCGACCACGTGCAGAACCATTTCGCCACCGCCTTCGGCATCTACGACGTCCTCTTCACCGATATCCGCATCGAGAGCAGCGTGGAAGTGCCTGCAAACCCGGGCATCCGCCTGCACCACATCTGCAACAACTGCCTCTCCAACCAGCCCGGCAAGGGCTTCGGATTCGTCGTGAACGGATTGGTCAGGAGCACCTTCAACACGCACCGCGACAACCGCACCTATCTCGTCGACTTCCCGGAGCGGTGAGGCTTAGCCTTCGTTTTCCTTTCCGAATCGCCTCATTGCTTCGATTTTGACTGCCTTCCCTGTTTTTTTTCGGGAAATCGCTACATATTATAAATATAATGTGTATCTTCGCAGGCAGAAACAACTAATCTTTGACCATTATGAAGAAGAAAAAGAACTTGAGAATCTACGAGCGGCCAATGATGACGGTCGTGGAGCTGCAGCAGTCATCGCAGATGATGCAGGCCAGCCAGAGAGGCCGCGGCGGAGTGCAGAACTACAACATGAATCCGTCGCAGAGTTGGTAACCCTTAAACACAATGAAGCTATGAAACAGTTCAGACATCTGATGACGATGGCGGCCCTGGCCCTGACCGGCGCCACCATGACGGCCTGCTCGGGCGACGACGAACCCGTCCCCGGCGGCATGCAGCCCGAGAGCACGACAGCCTACACCCTGACCACCACGCTGACCTTCGACGGCGGCGGCGAGACCCGCGCGCTAACCGAAGCGGGCGTGAAGACCTTCGCCGTGGGCGACCAGATCGCCGTGAAGTACTATAAGAATGGCAAGGACTGGGATTATGAGACGGCCACGAGCGAGCCGCTCACGGCGGCCGACATCACCGACGAAGGCAAGACGGCCACGATTACCGTGACGCTCACCGACCCCGTCGTCGGCAAGACCGACATCCGCTACGTCTATCCTGCATACCTGGAGAGTGACATCGGCCGCGCCTCTATCCTCGAGAACAAGCAGGACGGCTCCCTGGCCAAGCTCGCCGAAAAGTTCGACTATGCCGAGGCAGCAGGCAACATCGACTACAGCGGCGGCACGCCGGCCCTGCCCGCCCTGACGCTACAGAACCAGCTCGCCCTGGCCAAGTTCACCTTCAGCGACGGATCCGCCGACATCACCGCCTCGCTCCGGAAACTCCTGATTGAGGACGGCGCCCACACCTACTTCGTCACCCCGTCCTCGGCGAGCGAGATATGGGTGGCCCTCTATCCCGTCGGCACGGATCAGACCATCAAGCTGATGCCCAACGACGGCGCGCAGTTCTACGAGAAGAGCGTCACGGGCAAGGCGCTCGTCGCGAACAACATCTATCCCATCAGCGTAACCACGCCCGCCACCACCGACAGCCGCTTAATGCCCCTGACGATCGAGGCCTGGGAGAACGGCGCCGAGGTGTCGTTCAAGCTCTCGGACGCCGTCACCCGCCCCGTTGAGTACCGCACATGTCTGTCCGGCACGTGGGGCGCATGGACCGGATACACCAGCAATAAGGGAATCACCCTCCCCGCCACGGGCGACAAGGTGTGCTTCCGCGGCACGAACGCCAAGTATGACCAATCTACCATCTCCTGCACCAGCAACTGCTACCTCTACGGCAACGTGATGAGCCTTATCGACCCCATGGCTTTTCCCGCATTGAAGGAACTGACGGAAGAACAAACTTTCCAAGACTTGTTCAATGGCAACAAGCATATCAATATCGATGCCGCGCGCCCCTTCCTGCTGCCCGCCACGACGCTGAGAAACGACTGCTATGAGTCCATGTTCTCTGGCTGCGCGAACCTGACCGTGGCGCCCGCCCTGCCCGCTACCAATTTGGCGGATGCTTGCTATAAGAATATGTTCCAAAGCTGCGGCAGCCTGGAGCATGGACCCCTGCTGCCCGCCACGAGCCTGAAACTGTCTTGCTATGAGGGCATGTTCAATTCCTGCGGCAGCCTGAAGAGTGTGATTTGCCTCGCCACGGAGTATATTGTTGGTAACATAAACGATATGCTGTACTACGCAGGCAATCCATATTCCGGAGAGAAACCTACTTTCTACAAGGCCCCGGGAGCCACCTGGCCCAGAGACGATGACGACGACGGCGCTAATGGCATCCCCAAATTCTGGAATGTGGAGGACTACTCCGTCACGCCCTAAACCTTCGCGTTCGGACAGGAACCTGATATAATTAAGACAATGAAAAGAAAATCCCACCACAAGGACTCGCGCCCTCCGCCCGGGCTGACCCGAACGTCTCCCGGGGGGTGTCGGCAAGGTTTCGGGCTGACCCGAAAGTCTCCCGGGGGGTGTCGGCAAGGTTTCGGGCTGCCCCGAAAGTCTCCCGGGGGGTGTCGGCAAGGTTTCGGGAAAATATCTCAGAGAATAATCACATTTCATCACCAATAATTTATGTAATCTATGGACAATAAATTTAATCGACCGGATAAGTCTCGCTTGACCAACCCTCAGTATTTCTCTTTCATGACGGCGTTCAGCGAGCAGTTGCAGATAGCAGCCTTCACCGCCGCGGCCATCACGTCGCGCCAGGCAGCTCTCGACGAGCAGTTGACACTCATCGACAAGTACCTGAAGATTCAGCAGGGCTCCTATCTGAGCCAGGATATATACAATGCCGACCACCGCGGCGACCTGGCCTACGGCACGGCCCACTCCGTGGTGCTGGCCTGGGCGGGCAAGGAGTTCCAGCCTCAGGCCGAGGCCGCTGAGATACTCAACCGCGTCTTCAAGCTCTACAGGATTAATACCGGAGCGCAGTACGACGAAGAGTGGGGGCTCATCGGCAACTTCCTCTCCGACATCCAGAAGCCCGAATACGCGGCCTACATCCAGACGCTCGGCATAGGTGTTCCCCTGCAGGTGCTCCAGGAGTGCTACACTCTGATGAAGACCCTCATCCGCCAGCGCGACGACGAGCTGAACGGCAAGGTTAAGGGGGCTCTCGTTCAGACCCGCAGGGACTGCGACAAGGCCTACAACGACGTTCTCAACATCATCGAGGCCGCCGCCCTGATGGCCGACGACCCCACGCCCTACCTGGAGTTCATCACCCTATGGAACACCGCCCTGACTCGCTACATCCAGCAGATTATCGACAAGAAGGGGGGTACGTCAACCGGTACAGGCAACTCAGGCGGCACGCAGAACTCTGATTCGCCGGGAACTACCGACAACCCGGGAACGGGAGATAACCCTGGAGCTGGAGATAATCCCGGCACAGGCGATGACCCAGGCGCTGGCGATGACCCCGGCACAGGGGATGATCCGGGCGCAGGGGATAACCCGACTACTCCTACTACTCCGACAGAGCCGGGCGGCGGCAACGACGATCCCGATAATGGGATGGAGTAAGAATAGACCCTCCCCCAACAGACCCACCCCCCTGCCCCTCCCGTCAGGGAGGGGAGAGATACGAAAAAGCGAGGCTTTGGCCTCGCTTTTTCTAATCATGGCACATCCCCAATGGCCTGGCGCCTTCTACTATCCTGCCTTCTGC
>JAILKU010000144.1 GCA_024693505.1 Bacteroidaceae bacterium
GTGAAGGTGAAGGTAAGCGTCGTTGCTGTGTTCATAGTCTCTGTATATGAGTCCGTCCAGATATCCCCCTTTCCGATTTTTACATAATGCACCGTGCCGACAGGGGCACCAAACATAACCCTTGCACTACTAAACGTCAGACTCCTCACTTTGCCGCTTATACGAGGATAGAGTTTGATTGTGCCTTCTTTGCCGGAATTATTCATTTTAGTTCTCATGGTGATACGGTCATCATAACGCTGGTTCTGCATTATGTTCCCGTCGGGAATGAGAAAATCATAGTCATCGTATGTGATGGTGCCGCAATAGTCATTGTTCGGGTCACCCACCGCATGGGAAATGGTAAACACCTTTGTTTCGTCTGTCGCCCACGCCGTCTGCGCCATCGTGAGCAGCATCACAAGGAGCATCATCGCTGCCCGTCGCGTTGCGCCCAGCCCCTTGGACGAGGGCGCGAAAAAGTTTTTCTTTTCCATTTTATTTTTTGAAATCCTTTTCATCCTTTTTCTTGACTGTATTATGGTTTAACTCTATTTGTCCCGTTGGGTATAAAAGACACAGCGGCTCCCCCCGTCCCGGCCGGGACGAGAGGAGCCGCATCTTTCGGTACGCGCATGCG
Organism: Bacteroidaceae bacterium; assembly: GCA_024693505.1. Taxonomy (GTDB): domain Bacteria; phylum Bacteroidota; class Bacteroidia; order Bacteroidales; family Bacteroidaceae; genus Physcousia. The sequence goes on from JAILKU010000144.1 coordinate 620, forward strand.
CGTATATTTATTTAATAAGGTATAACTGTGTGTGTGTGTGTGTGTGTGTGTGTGTGTGTGTGTGTGTGTGTGTGTTTACACGAATTATCGGAATAACCAAATAATCCGTGTTAAACTTTGTTATATTTCTCACAATCTCTCGCATATCTGAAATACCGGTAAAGGCCATTCTCCTTGTCCTCGGAGTCTTCTTCGAGTTGATGGCGTAGTTTCTTGCCATCCTTTCCTTTTTCTCTTCGTTTGACATAATTATGCGCGTTTAGAAAGTAATCTCGCCACAAAGGTACGCAATTATTTTGGAATATCGTGCACTTATCCGGAAATATTATGCAACCACCGGAAAATATTGCGCCACCTGATGGCTCGGTATGTCGCCGCCGCCGGTGTTATAATTCCTGTCGTTCGTCTCATTTTACGAAGGCCTTGCGGCCGTTGACGATGTAGATGCCGGGGCGCAGGGAGAGGCCGCTGAGGCGCCGGCCCTGCAGGTCGCAGACGGTGGCGCCGGGTTGCGGGTCGCCGGGCTGCAGGGCGATGCCGTCGGGGCCCGAGGCGGTTCCGGACGTGAACCGGAAGCTTATCAGCCCGTCGCTCTCGGCGATGTCGGAGATGGTGTGCTCCATCGTCAGCTCGCCCAGTGCATTCTCGTTGTAGAGCGTGGCGGCGGGCGTGGTGGTTGCCGACAGCTCGGTGTTATGCTTCAGGCCGGGCCAGGGGTCGCCCTGCAGTTCCGTGGAGGAACGTCCCTTCAGCCTGCCGTCGGCGGGGATAAGCGTCATGCGCTGGTGGTCCTTGTGGATGTTCACGGTGTTCAACGTCCAGGCCTCGGGGTCGAAGTCGACGTGCAGGATGAGCATGCCGTGGCCGAAGGCTTCCTTGTCCCAGCTCTCGTACTGGTGGTTCTCGAGGAGGTAGTACTCCGAGGGATTTGCGCTGTTGTAAATGATGTATGCCTCGGGCGCGCTCGTGATGGGCTGCATGTGCTCCACGGTCCGGTCGTCGGCGAGGACGGTGGGCGTGAGCCATCCGCAGTACATGCGCTCCCAGCTGGTGTAGCTCGCGGGGCAGAGTCCGTCGTAGTTGCCGCCGTTGTATGCTCCGTCGTCCATCACGTCCCATGCCATCATGCCCGGGGCTGTGCCTACGGTGTCGTACATGTCGGGGATGTAGAGGCAGTGGCTGAACTCGTGGCAGGCCGTGCCTATGCCGTCGATGCTCTGTCCCTGGAAGCCGGCGAGCTCGCAGCTGCAGGCGTAGGTGTCTATCCATGCGCCGTCAAGCTGGAAGGGCCCGTCGCCGTCATTGTAGTCGAGGGCCTCGGTCATGCTCCACTCGTGGGGCCAGATGGTTTTTGAGCTTGCGCCCTGCGACTCGCCGTATCCGGCGTAGATGACAAAGACCTGGTCCACGCGTCCGTCGCCGTCCCAGTCGTAGTCGGCAAAGTCCACCTGCCCGTCGGCAAGCCTGCATGCCTCGGCCACCATCTCCGCGGCGTGAAGGTCGTCGCCGGACTTGTCGTTCTGGCCGTAGTAGCTCATCTCACGACTGAGGGTGACGGGGCCTGCGACGTCGAACTCGAGGTCGAACATGCCGTAGCTCTGGCTCAGGAAGTAGTCGTGCACGGAGCCGTGCATGCCGTAGTCCTGGAAGCCCGTCTCGTTGAAGAAGCGCTGGAAGACGTCGGCGCTGAAGTACAGTTCCCGGTCGGCATAGTTGGCGAGGATAACCAGTCCTCGCTTGCTGCCGCTGACGGGATTGCTCTCGGCTCCCCACGCGCGACGGCCGCGGATCTTATTCTGCATGCGCCGCCGGTTCTGCCGCGCAAGCTTCTCGGCATGCGAGGCCGCCAGCGAATCGCGGTCGGCATAGTGGAACGAGGCGCCGTCGGCATCGTCGGGCAGCAGGGCCCGGCCGTCGTCGGTCAGGTAATAGTGCACGTGCTCGTCGCCGGTCAGCGTGGCTTCCACCACTGAGCCGTCGCGGAGCCGCAACGAGCTGCGCACGCGCTTGGCAGGCACGGCATAGGACGCTGCGCACACCAGCATCATAAAGGTAAATATGAAAGGTCTTCTATACATTATTATATTATATATTAGCGTTGCTCCGATCCCCGCCCCGAAGTGCGGGAGGGGGCGGCTCCTCACTTGATGAAAATCTTGACCGCGGGGGCGCCGTTCATCGGGCGCACGACGTAAACGCCGCTACGAAGGCCCAGGCGGTGGAGTTCGTCGGCATAGCACTGCATGACGTACGAGCCGCCAAGACTGAAGACGCGCACCAGCGTCTCGCTCTCCGGCTGCAGCACGATGTCGTTCCCCTGAATCTGAACCGGGCCGGACTCGCTCCAGTCGGCGTTCAGGAAGTCGTCGGCAATCGGCTGTACGCGGAAGACGTACATGTCGCCCCTGTCCAGCCCCTCGAAGGTAAGGGACGTGGCATCGACGCTGTCCCGCCGCTCCAGGAGCTCATCGTTGCTCCACAGCTCTACGTTATAATACTGCGCGTCGGGCACCTCGTCCCAGAAGGCGGTAAACCCGTCGTCGGAAATGTCTCCGGGAACGAGATTGGCAGCCTGGGCCAGCGTACCGCGCGGACAGAACTTCAGCGTGACGATGCCATTCTCCTCCTGTATTTCCACAATGGGCTTGCCCAGGAAGTCTCCGGTAAAGACGACACTGGCGGGAGTGGACTCGTCGGTCAGCTCATGATTGTCGGTTTTCCCGGGATAGAGCTGGCCCTCAATGGTGTTCCTGTACTCCGCGTCAGTCTTCGCCGTGTAGGAGCCGAGGTAGAGATTATTGGCCGCGATGACTGTCATACGCTGATGACTGCGGTCGGTGTTTACCGTGTTGGCATACCACCTGGAGCTGGAGAAATCTACATGAGTGACTTGCAGACCAGTGGCAATACGCCCAAGCGTCGCATCCCATCCCATCTTCTGCCTGTTCTCCAGGATGTAATATTCGTTGTCGTTCTTGTCGTTCACAACCTTATAGCCTCCCCCTCCTTCGGCAAAGCACGTAATGTGCAGAGTGGACGGCTCGCTGACCGTGGTAATGGTCTCCCAGCCCATGAAGTCGCGCTCGTAGGCGGTGTAGTTAACGGGATAATATCCGTTGCCGCAGTACTCTCCGTAGTCCATCACGCTCCAGATGTCCATTCCGAATGCCGTTCCCCGAGTGTCGTAGAAGTCGGGCAAACCGAGCGCGTGGCTCAGTTCGTGTATGAAGACGCCTATGCCGTCGGCCTCAGTCTCTATGACATTTCCCTGGGCGTCCTTCTTTTTCGGCTGCAACTCGCAGCACGTAGCACTCGTGGCAAAGCTGATGCCGTCGATGGTTACGGAGGATGTGGTTTCCTTCGGCCAGATCGTGCCATCGTCGCCGCCGTTGTTCTGTCCGAGACCGGCATAGAGGAGATACAGCATATCCACACTCCCGTTCTTGTCGTTGTCGAAGAGAGTCCAGTCGACCTGCAGCTCCAGCGCTTTCTGGATTGCTTCTTTCCGGAACAAGTCAAAGTTCTCATCATGCGAAAGGACCTTCCCGCTTGAATTGTATCGGTCACCTCCGTAGTATGCGTATACGCTGTCTAACCTTACGGGACCTATCACGACAAATTCCGGATCGAACTGGCCGCCGCTTTGTTCAACAAAATAGTCCTTGATGCTGCCGTAACTTCCATGCCCGGTATAGCGTTCGCCGTTCCTCTGCCCGTTACAATAAAGATCGTAGTATGTACGGAGAGAATCGGCCGTCTGCCGGACGGAAAACGGCAAGTCCTGAAACTCCACAAGCAACAAAGGCACGAACTTCCTCCCTTTACTGCCCAACGGAGCTCCCGACTGACTGCCAATCCTGCGAGCACGTTGCCGCACCCGCTCTGTGACATACTCCTCAAGTTCAGCGTCATCACTTTCACCCAGTTCAAATCCTCTGCTTGTACGCATAACAACCTGTCCGTCATCAGTCAGATAATACGATACATCCTGATTGCCTATCAGCGTAGCTTCAACCTGGCTGCCGTCGACCAAGGTGAATGTACGGCGCAGACGTTTTGCCGGTACAGCATAAACGGTAATTACCAACGCCAACAAAATCGTACTCGTGAGAAAACTCTTCAGTATATGCATTTCAAATCGTTTTTCCGTTGCAAAATTACAAAAAAAGGTTCATTGCCGCAAAAAAACAAATAAAACATTTGCAGATTCAGGAAAAATGTCTACCTTTGCAGCGCAAAAGACAGATATGGGGGATTAGCTCAGCTGGCTAGAGCGCTTGCATGGCATGCAAGAGGTCATCGGTTCGATTCCGATATTCTCCACTTAGAAAGACGACCACAAGGCCGTCTTTTTTACTAATTTGAAAATTCACTTTATCCATTCAGTCAGTATCACAATATTATGAAATGTTCTTCGTACTGTAATACCCTCCTGCTATTCGCTGTATTCACGGCAACCATTAATTCTCATTCGGCCAATTTATTGGTCGAAGCAGAGTCGTTCATCCACAAAGGCGGATGGGCACTTGATCAGCAGTTTATGGACGAAATGGGATCTCCATATCTGCTTGCACACGGCATGGGGGTTCCGGTAGAAGATGCCTACACGGACATTCAATTTCCTGAAGCCGGTACATATTATATTTATATAAGGACCTTCAACTGGACATCACCTTGGCATCAGGGACCCGGCCCCGGCAGCTTTCAATTATTCGTTAATGGTAAAAGGACGACGACTAAGCCTCTGGGCACCGAAGGGAGTCTCTGGACATGGCAACAAGCCGGAAAGGTGAAGATAAACGACGTTAACGGTCAACTCGTCTTGCATGATCTGACAGGTTTCGACGGAAGATGCGATGCTGTCTATTTCACTACAGATCCTAGTGATGTGCCGCCAACAGACGTAACTGCAATGACGAAATGGCGTCGGCAGCTTTTAAGTCAGCCCGACGATCCCCAAACGGCAGGCAATTTTGACTTAGTCGTATGTGGTGCCGGTACGGCCGGAATCAGCGCAGCAGCAACAGCAGCCCGTCTCGGCTTGAAGGTTGCCTTGATAAACGACCGTCCGGTAATTGGTGGTAATAACAGCTCCGAGATTCGGGTTCACATGGGTGGCCGTATTAACGTAGGTCCATATCCGCGTCTAGGTGATCTGCAGAAAGAGTTCAATCCGAGCAGAGGCGGAAATGCCCAACCTGCAGACTTTTATGAAGATAAGAAAAAGCTTGAATTCATAAATAATGAGCCTAATATCAGCCTTTTCCTTAATTGTCATATCAATCATGTCGACATGGAGAACGGAAAGATTCAGGCAGTAATTGCCCAGCACATTGAGAACGGTACGAGACTAAGGTTTACTGCGCCGCTCTTTTGCGACTGCACTGGTGACGGCACAGTCGGCTATCTTGCCGGAGCCGATTACAGGATGGGGCGCGAGGGACGTAATGAGTTTCATGAATCGCGTGCCCCAGAACAAGCTGATTCCATGACGCTGGGCGCATCAGTAATGTGGTATTCTGTCACCGATGAAAAAACGTCCAAATTCCCCGAGTTCGTATATGGAATGCATTTCAACGACAAAAATTGTGAACGTGTGACTATGGGTGAATGGACATGGGAGACAGGCATGAATATTGATAAGACCAAGTATTTGGAGCGCGTCCGGGACTATGGAATGCTGGTTATCTATGCCAATTGGAGTTATCTGAAAAACCATTTGCCCGACTCATTGGGATATGGCAAACGCCGGCTGGGTTGGGTTTCCTATATTGCCGGCAAGCGCGAAAGCCGTCGATTGTTGGGCGATTACATTATGAAGCAGGACGATATGAGCCGCTATATTCTGCATGAAGACGGTACAGCGGCAACCACATGGACTATTGACCTACATTTTCCAGACCCGGCCAACACAGCAAATTTTCCCGGCTCAGAATTTAAGGCGCAGACCGAACATACAGAAATCTACCCCTACCCTATTCCCTATCGTTGCCTTTACTCCCGTAATGTCGACAACCTCTTCATGGCAGGTCGCTGCATCAGTGTTACACACGTTGCACATGGCAGCATTCGTGTAATGCGAACCACTGGCATGATGGGCGAAGTCGTGGGTATGGCCGCCAGTTTGTGCAAACGCAACAATTGTATGCCAAGAGCCATCTATCAGCATCATTTGCCTGAATTAAAGGCTTTGATGAAGCAGGGCATTGGACGTCCGGGCATAGTAAATGATCAGGAATATAATGCCGGCGGCGGACTGAAAGAGCCGCCACAGATTAAGTAGCAGGCGTTAAGCCAACTCACTGAGTTCGAGCCATCTTGTGGACTTCTCATCAAGTTCGTCGTTTAGTATTGGCAGTCGTTTGCTCAAACGGGTGATTTCATCCACCGAGATAGAACCGCTGCTCAGGGCTGATTCTATGTCAGCCTTCTCCTTCTCCAAAGCTTCAATCTCATGCTCCAGCTGTTGAAACTCTTGTTTCTCCTTGAATGACATCTTGCGAGGCCTCGAAGCATTTCTGTCATTATTCTCTTTCTGCCCGTTCTTCTCTTTCTGTCCCTTTTCCTCTGTATAAGATAAGCTGGCTTTCGACTGGTTTTCCTCCAGCGCCTCCCATTCTCTGAACTGAGTATAGTTTCCCGGAAAATCCTTTACCACACCATCTCCCCGAAATACAAGCAGATGGTCAACAACTTTGTCCATAAAATAACGGTCATGACTAACCACAATAATGCAGCCGTGAAAATCCTGCAGATATTGTTCCAGTAACTGCAGAGTAACAATATCCAAGTCGTTCGTCGGCTCATCAAGGATAAGGAAGTTCGGATTCTGCATAAGCACTGTGCAGAGATACAGACGACGTTTCTCACCACCAGAAAGCTTGTAGATATAGTTTTGTTGTTGCAGGGGACTGAACATGAAGTGCTGTAGGAACTGCATAGCACTCAGATGACGTCCACCACCCAGGTCAACATATTCAGCCGTTTTACGCACAGCATCAATGACCTTCATCTGCTCGTCAAACTCTATGCCATCCTGGCTGAAGTACCCAAAACGTACCGTTTCACCCACCACAAAGCGCCCAGAGGTAGGTTGAACAAGTCCAAGTAGCATGCGAATAAAAGTAGTTTTCCCTGTACCATTAGCGCCTACGATGCCCATCTTCTCATATCGAGAGAAGTTATAGTAAAAGTCTCGCACGATGACTTTGTCGCCAAATGATTTCGAGACGTATTGTGCTTCAAAGATATTACTGCCGATATATGTTGATTTCATCTCCAACCTTACCTGCTGCTGTTCAAGGTTGCGCTTTGCCTGCTGTTCCAACTCGTAGAAGGCTTCTTCGCGATATCGTGCCTTATGTCCGCGTGCCTGAGGCATCCGTCGCATCCATTCCAGCTCTGTGCGGTATAGGTTATTGGCACGTGCAACTTCACTTCTGGCCACGTCAAGTCGTTCCTGGCGTTTTTCTAAATAATAGTTGTAATTACCCCGGTAGGTGTAGAGTGTTTTGTCGTCAAGTTCCAGAATTACCGAGCAGACGCGGTCAAGAAAGTAGCGGTCATGAGTAACCATCAACAGGGTGACATGACTACGGCTCAAGTAGCCCTCAAGCCATTCAATCATCTGGAGATCAAGATGGTTTGTTGGTTCATCTAGGATAAGCATATCGGGGTCGGTAATGAGTACGTTGGCCAGTGCGACACGCTTTACCTGTCCGCCTGAAAGTTGACATACGGGCTTGTCGAAATCAGTAATGTCTAGTTTGCTCAAGATACTTTTACTCTGGCGCTCATAGTCCCACGCCTTGCGTTGATCCATCAAGTCCAGAATCTCCTGCAAGCCGGGATTGCCAGGCGTAGCCATGCATCGCTCATATTCGCGAATGAGATTGGTGGTTTCGTTTCCATGCCAGAAACATGCCTCAATTACCGTCATTCCCTGTGGATACTGTGGTGTCTGCTCCAAATAACCAATGCGCAGGTCTTTGCGATAAACGACCTCCCCCTCATCGGCATAATCCTTTCCAGCCAGGATGTTCAGTAGTGTGGATTTTCCCGTCCCGTTTTGTGCAATGAGACCTATTTTCTGAGTCTGCGCAATGCCAAACGAGAGATCACGGAAAAGCGTCCTGTCACCCACATTACGGGTCAATCCATGTACTTGCAAATATGAAATCATCGTTTTTTTCTTGCAAAAGTATAAAAAAATATGAAATATTAGAATATTTGTGACCGCAAAATTTGGAGAATACACAGAAAAGGTATACCTTTGCATTGTTTTAAGAGACAGGGCAGGAATCACTGCCAAATTATTTCCCCTAAATAAAATTGATTTAATATTATAAAGTGAAACGCTATGTATCACACAATGAGTGAACTCGAAGCCTTGAGCCTTGACGAACTAAAAGCTATGGCCAAGGAAATTAATGCAGAGATTAGTGAGAATGTCACCAATCTGATATATAACATTTTGGACGCAGAAGCCATTCTGAAATCCAAGGAGCCAAAGGAGCCTTCTAAGCGAGGACGCAAGCCTAAGGCTGAAAAGGAAGCAGAGACCAAAACTGCAGATGAGCCGGAGAAAGCAAAACCCGCCAAGCCTTCCAAAACGACGAAGAAAGCTAAGGAAAAAGAGCAGCCACAGCCTAAGGATGAGGATAAGCCAAAAGCTGAGAAAGAGGTGAAACCTAAGACTGAGGAAAAGCAGCCATCAAAGCGCACTCGTAAGTCTAAGGCAGAGAAAGAAGCTACACAAGAGCAATCGGCTAGCGAAGTAAAAGACGCCCTGATAGAAGTCCCGGCCGAACCCACAGAAACCCATGTAGACGAGGAAACTGCTACAGAATCTCCTGCAGCTCCAGAAAAGAAGCGTCGCAAGCGTATTGGCGAAGCTAAGGCAGAAGCTGCAAAGGCATTGGAAGAAGTGAAGAAAATGGAGGCTGAAAAGCGCGCAGAGAAACGTGCCGAGAAGAAAGTTCAAATGCCCGAAGAAGAAGTGCCTCAGGATGAGGAGCTGGCAGACATTGAAGCACCAATTGGCATGGGATATGCCGGGCCGGAGGATTTCATCATCATTCAGGACATACCTTCCGAGGAGGAACAGGCTCAGGCCTTCATCGCCGAGCATAACCTTGGTTTAGAGCAGCGCGAAATCAGCTATCGAAAAGCAGAACCTGTTGTTGAGGCACCAATAGAGCCTGATCAGCAACCAGTCGAGGATGAACGCCGTTTTGACTTCGGAGAGAATATCCGTGGCGAAGGTGTACTCGAGGTCATGAACGAGGGTTACGGTTTCCTTCGCAGTAGCGACTACAACTACCTGAGCAGCCCCGATGACATATACGTCAGTGCACAGACCATTCGCCACTATGGACTTAAGACAGGGGATGTAGTGGAAGGTCCTGTCCGTCCTCCTAGAGAGAGCGAAAAATATTTCCCGTTGTTGAAAGTTACTACCATCAACGGATGTAATCCAGAGGTTGTGCGTGACCGCAGTCCATTTGAAAACCTCACTCCACTTTTCCCCGATGAGAAATTCCAGCTATGCAACGGCAGGAACGATTCTACTTCAGCCCGCGTAGTTGACCTCTTTGCCCCAATTGGCAAGGGACAGCGCGCCCTTATTGTTGCCCAGCCCAAGACTGGTAAGACGCTGCTCCTCAAGGATATTGCCAATGCTATTGCCGCCAATCATCCCGAGGCATACCTGATGATGCTGCTGATTGACGAACGTCCCGAGGAAGTTACCGATATGGCACGCACTGTAAAGGCTGAGGTCATCGCCAGTACCTTTGATGAACCTGCCGACCGTCATGTAAAAATAGCCGGCATCGTGCTCGAGAAGGCTAAGCGTATGGTTGAATGTGGTCACGATGTAGTCATTTTCCTCGACTCTATTACTCGACTGGCCCGTGCCTACAATACTGTTTCCCCCGCCAGTGGAAAAGTCCTTAGCGGCGGTGTCGATGCAAATGCACTCCACAAGCCCAAACGCTTCTTTGGTGCTGCACGAAACATCGAGAATGGGGGTAGCTTAACCATTATAGCCACAGCCCTTATCGATACAGGCAGCAAGATGGACGAAGTCATTTTCGAAGAATTCAAAGGCACCGGTAACATGGAGCTTCAGCTCGACCGCATGCTCAGCAACAAGCGCATATTCCCTGCTGTCAACATTGTGGCCAGCTCTACCCGACGCGACGATCTGTTGCAAGACTCACTGACTCTCGATCGAATGTGGATTCTGCGTAAGTACCTCAGCGACATGAATCCCATCGAGGCCATGAACGAAGTGAAGTCGCGGCTTGAGAACACCAAGAACAATGAGGAATTCCTCATGAGTATGAACTCGTAAAATTTGAAAATCAGACCCGTTGAACAAGACATTTTTACTTGCGTTAGTACTCACGGCTTCTGCCCAGGCGCAGAATAATTCCAGCTTGAGTTTCGACCTGAAGGGATTAGCCCCGACTGACACGCTAATACTGCAGTGGGGAGCCAATAATAAGAGTATGAATCCGCTGATTGGCAAGAAGGGAATCAGCGATCAGTCACCTTTCGTCATTCCACTCGACGAACCAAGACTCCTTGTACTCAGCCTCAAGGGCTGTCAAGGGAACTACGAACTGCTGATCTCGCCCGGCGAAGATGTTGTCCTTAATGGACGAGTGAAAAAGGAGAATGAAGAGAAGAACCTAACTGCCAGTTTCCGTCGAATGCACGTTAAAGGCGCTAACATGCAAGAAGAGTATCAGGGAATCATACAGGCCTACCAGCAGCATCAGGACAGCATAGACATCAGCGTATTCAACGAGTATAAGGATGTCTATCGTCTCATAGAGAAAGCCAAAGCCAACAATGATGAACAGGCTATTGCCGATATGTATCAGACTTTGCACGGTCAGAGTTATATAGACCGCGTTGTGCAGACATTCCAGGAGCGGAAAGACTACTTAGTTCAGACGGTAGAACGTTACGGTGACACTTTCCTTGGTCCCTTACTGCTTCTTCGTTTGGCTGGACCGCTCAATAAGGAATGGCGTCCCCAATACGACAAGATGAGCTCTTCTGCCCAACAAAGTTACTACGGAAAGGCCGTTCACGATGAAGTATATCCTCAGACCATGATAGAGGAAAAAGCCTCTTCGGTCAGCGTAACCGATACACTTGGTAACGAAGCGATCCTTTGCTTTAACAAGATAAAAGGCAAATACCTCATTCTCGACTTTTGGGCCAGCTGGTGTGAACCATGCCGGAAGGAGATTCCCAACTTGAAGCGTATCTACGAGCGTTTTCACAATAAGGGACTTGATATCGTTGGTATCAGTGCCGACCACGACGAAGAAATCTGGCTGGATGCCCTGAGAGAAGTTAAAGAGCCATGGAGCAACTACCTCGACGTTAACCGTCAGGCAATCACCGAGTACAAAGTAATGTATATCCCCTCAACTTTCGTTATCGACCAGAACGGGATTATTATTGCTGAAAAACTCAGGGGAAAGGAACTCTCCGATTTCATAGAGAATCTGTTTAAGTAAGTGACATAGAAGCCCCGCTTTGAGATAATGGGAGCTTTGCGAAAAAAAGGGTGTGTCACAATTGGCACACCCTCTATTTTTTATATATAAATAACACACCGGTTGAGCGACGTTTTCCTGATGTAGTATAGCGAAGGAAAAAACACTAACGGCGCTTGACTATCTTCCGGAAACATCTGTTCAGCTTGCAAAAGATGTTTATTCCCAGGAGATTATTCAATAGCGTTTTTGTATTCAAGATTCTATGAAAGCGAATATGTGGGATGCGGGGTGGATCACCCGTAAGTTCTGATGTATACAGCTGGATATTCAGCAACTGTAGGCAATACTCTTCTGATACAGGAAGGAACAAGGGGTTGCTGATAATATTCAGATGGGCTTCTAGCAAGAAACGCCACTTTTCGCCATCAGCAAGCGATGTGATACCATTTGGATTAAGGCAGTAATGATATAGTCCTTGAGCAGAGGTGGCAACATTATGTGCCACTTCCAGGATTCGGGGATATGTCAAAACGTCTTCGAATACTTTTCCCTTAGGAAACCGGATGTTTTCGAATAGGTTCCTCTTGTATATCTTGTTGCAGGCATAGGTGTGATGATAGGCCAGAGTGGAATACCAATAAGAATGTATGTCAGTAAAGAGCTGGTCCTGGAACGATAATAGCGACTCTTTGGCCTTATCGCCTTCATACTGGAAGATGGGGTATTCTAGAATGTCGTATTCGGGATGCCTGTCCAAAACAGCTAACAAGGGGCTGTAGGTGTTTTTCTCCAGATAGTCGTCGGAATCGACAAAAGTGAGGTAATGACCTGTTGCCTTGTCTATGCCTGCATTACGGGCATCACTCAGTCCGCCGTTAAGCTTATGAATGACCTTGATGCGGCTGTCTTTTGCCGCCCATTTGTCACACAACTGAGGACAGGCATCAGGAGAACCGTCATCGACCATTATGACTTCCATATCCATAATGTCCTGAGAAAGAACACTCTCCACACACTTGTCGAGTGTTTCTTCGACCTTGTATACTGGTATGATGACACTTAGCCTAATCATTTTCTGCCTGCCTGACAGTTCGTTTCAGTAATATTTCAGTTCCGCCGGACCTGGGAAAAAAACTGATAGTGACTATGTCGCTTCGATTTACACCCGCCTCTAGTATAATTTAAACCCGGGTCTAGTAAAATTTACACCCGCCTCTAGTAAAATTTACACCCGCCTCTAGTAAAAATTATACCCGGGCTTGCTGAATAAAGGCCAGGGACTCCCGGCATTTGTTCGTGACATAGTCCCAATCCCCAACTTCCACACGGTCTTTAGGGAATAGTTTACTGCCCATTCCTACGCAATAAACACCAGCCTTCACCCAAGCCGTCAGATTCTCCTCAGTAGGTGAAACGCCGCCGGTAACCATGATTTTACTCCAAGGACAAGGGGCCATGATTCCCTTTACGAAAGCAGGGCCATAGACATCTCCAGGGAAGAGTTTCGTCAGGTCGCAACCCATTTCCTGAGCCTTGCCAATCTCGCTCACCGTGCCACATCCTGGACAGTATGGTATAAGTCTGCGATTGCAGACCAGTGCTATCTCAGGATTGAAGAGTGGACCTACCACGAAACAGGCACCCAACTGAATGTAGAGTGCAGCCGTAGGGGCATCCACTATGGAACCCACGCCTAATGCCAAGTCAGGACATTCGCGTGCCACGTATTTAGCACACTCGCCAAAGACTTCATGGGCAAATTCTCCACGGTTGGTAAACTCAAAGGCCCTTACACCGCCTTCATAGCAAGCCTTTATGACATGCTTTGCCACCTCGGCATCTTTATGGTAGAAGACGGGGACCATTCCCGTCGCACCAATCTTCTGCAGTACTGCTATCTTATCAAACTTTGCCATAGGAATTTAGCTTTATCAATTGATTTTATCGTTCAACGCGGCCATTGCCACTACCCTTCATCAATGCCTTTACCTCAGCTTCCGAAACCAGATTCACATCACCTGGGATGGTATGCTTCAAGGCACTGGCAGCCACGGCAAACTCGAGCGACTCAGCTGGTGACATTCCTGAGGTAAGACCATGAATAAGTCCGCCAGAGAAGGAATCACCGCCACCCACTCGGTCTGTGATGGGCAGGATATCATAGCGACGGCTCACATAGAACTCCTTTCCGTCATAGAGCATGGCCTTCCAGCCATTGTGAGAGGCACTAAAGCTCTCGCGAAGCGTGCTCACGACATACTTGAATCCAAATGTTTCCATCATGCCGCGGAAAATGGCCTTGTAGCCCTCAGTACCAGTCTGCCCGTTCTCAACATCTGCGTTGGGCCTGAAACCGAGGCACAGCTCTGCATCTTCCTCGTTACCGATACAAACATCTACATATTCCATCAGCGGACGCATAATGGACTGGGCTTTCTCTGGTGTCCACAGTTTCTTACGGTAGTTCAGATCGCAACTCACCGTCACACCTGCCTTTCGTGCTGCCTGGCAAGCTGCTCTCAGACAGTCTGCACTCTGGTCGCTAATGGCTGGAGTTATGCCACTCCAATGGAACCATACAGCATCCTGGAAAATGTCATCAAAGTCGAAATCATCTGTTGAAGCCATACTGATACTGCTGCCGGCACGGTCATAGATGACTTTGCTGGGTCGCATACTGGCCCCAGTCTCCAGATAGTAGATGCCAAGACGTTCACCTCCACGGGCAACATAGTCTGTATGAACACCATAACGGCGCAGACTGTTCAGGGCAGACTGGCCGATTTCATGGGCCGGCACCTTGCTTACGAAATAGGCCTCATGACCATAATTAGCCAGGCTAACAGCCACATTTGCCTCTCCTCCGCCATAGTTTACATCGAACGAATCACTCTGCACAAAGCGCTTTCCCTGGGGACTTGACAGGCGCAGCATAATTTCGCCCATCGTTACAATCTTATTCTTCATAGAAGTCCTGTTGATAAATCATTTCATACTTTCGCTTGCAAAGTTAATGCTTTTTTTGTAAAGAAAGTATAAGTATTGACAAAATTATTGCAAAGATAGGGAAAGTAGGAAAGATTTTATCCCATTTATCTTTCAAATTCGATGAAAAAGATATACCTTCGCGACATGGAAGAAAGAATATCTCCCCTCAGAGGGTTCCTCGCGCTGAGTCCGCTCATCATGTTTCTGCTGCTCTATCTGGCACTTAGTTTGCTGGTGGGTGACTTCTACGCCATGCCTATCACGGTAGCTTTCCTGCTGTCGTGCCTCTACTCACTTGTTGTCCTGAGGGGCCGTTCTGTTTCAGACCGTTTTCAGGTACTTACAGAGGGAGCCAGTTCTCCCAGCCTGCTCTTGATGATCTGGATCTTCATCCTGGCTGGGGCTTTTGCCTCGGCTGCCAAAGGGATGGGAGCCATAGATGCAACGGTTAACCTGACTCTTGCCGTTATGCCTGAGAGCCTTATCCTGCCAGGCCTGTTCCTGGCTGCCTGTTTTGTCTCGCTGAGTGTTGGTACCAGTGTAGGCACAATAGCAGCCCTGACACCTATTGCAGCCGGCATAGCAGGACAGACAGGCCAAAGCCTGCCTATGATTGTGGCTATCGTGGTGGGAGGTGCCTATTTTGGTGATAACCTGAGTTTCATCTCCGACACAACCATTATGGCTACGCGCACTCAAGGCTGTGAAATGAGTGACAAGTTCCGGATGAACCTGCGCATAGCTCTGCCTGCTGCCATCATCACAATGATTCTCTATGCCTTTATCGGATATGAGCAAAACGCATTGGCTACCACAAATGAGATTGACTATATCCGTGTCCTACCCTACCTCTTTGTCCTCATTGCAGCCATAGCCGGAATGAACGTTATGCTGGTACTTACCATTGGCACCCTGTTGGCTTTGGGAATGGGCCTGAGCCTGGGCGCCTTTGATGTGATAGGTGGAATGAAGGCTATGGGTGAAGGCATAATGGGGATGAGCGAACTCATCATCGTAACCCTGATGGCTGGTGGTCTGATTGGTGTCATCCGCCAGGCTGGTGGCATAGACTTCCTGTTGCAGCAGCTCACCCGTCACATCCGTGGACGCAGAGGGGCTGAATGTAGCATAGCAGCCCTGGTCACACTCACCGACCTTTGCACAGCCAATAACACCATAGCCATCCTTACCGTAGGGCCTTTGGCTCGGGAGATATCCTCCCACTATGGAGTAGATCCCAGACGAAGTGCCTGCCTGCTCGACACCTTCAGTTGCTTTGCCCAGGGTCTTATTCCCTATGGTGCACAGATGCTCATTGCCTGCGGCCTGGCTGCAGTCAACCCCCTGGAGATTATACCTTATTTATACTATCCCTACATTCTGGGAGTCATAGCAACCATTTACATTTTCATTCATCATGAACAAAAGCAAGTACATTAGTCTGGCACTCTGTGCCGCACTTCTCATGACCTCTTGTATCGACCGCAAGAAGCAATCCACAGACGGTCTGCTCACCAACGACAGCACCCTGAAGGCAGAAGGAATCACCTTTGACACCCTATCCCTGAATGTCCACAAGAATCTGGTGGAGGGGCACGACAGACCAAGCTACGACATCCATATCGTCATGCCTTTTGCACAGGGCGAGAATCAGCTGGCACAGACCATAAACCAGTCCATCTGCCAGGAATTCCTGCAAAGCAAGTCTATGCCTCGTCAGGCTATCCAGCACTATGCCGACTCTCTGGCACAACAGTTTTCAGAGGAACTGATGGAGTATTACGACCCCGATGAGGAAGTGCCAAGCAGTGAATACACCTGGTTTGCCTCGGGCAATATAGCCAAGAATCCCAGGCCTGGCTGCATTGCATACTCCTTCTATGTGGAGACCTACCTGGGCGGTGCTCATGGCTCTCATGACATTTTCTACCTGAACATAGACAGCAAGACAGGCAAACAGCTCACGAAGGCTGATGTCTTCAAGGCCGACAAGGAAGAAGAGCTTCTGCAGGCCATCACCCTGCGGCTGGCACAGGATAATGGATGCAAGGACCGCGAAGAGCTGTTGGAGAAGACTGGCATCACAATGCTGGGGGATATCTATGTCGATAAGAACTTTACTCTCGAGGCAGAGGGCATAACCTTTGTCTATAACACCTACGAGATAGCAAGCTATGCCGACGGCACCATTTCTGTCTTCCTGCCCTATGAAGAACTGAAACCGTTTATCAAATGAATGATGCTTTTCACTTGAGTGGAAAATATGAATTGTGAATTATGAATTATGAATTGTCAAAGTGAATTAATCCAACGTTATTTTCCAGCCCTCACCCCTGAGCAGGTGGAGCAGTACCGCATGATGGACGAGCTCTATCACGACTGGAACAGCAAGATAAATGTCATCTCGCGAAAGGACATTGACAACCTCTACGAGCATCATGTACTCCACTCTCTGGGTATAGCCGAGATTATAAACTTTCGCGATGGAACCCGCATCATGGACTTGGGAACAGGAGGAGGCTTCCCAGGCATCCCCCTGGCCATAATGTACCCTCAGGTGCATTTCCACCTGGTTGATTCCGTAGGAAAGAAGATAAGGGTGTGCCAGGAAGTCATCAATGCATTGGGACTGAAAAACGTCACTACGCAATGGGCACGGGCTGAGGAGGTGAAAGACAAGTTTCACTTCGTCGTCAGCAGAGCTGTGATGCCCCTGACAGACCTGATAAGGATTATACGAAAGAACATGAGTACTGAGCAGTTCAATGCCCTGCCGAATGGCATTATCTGCCTGAAGGGTGGCGAGCTGGAACACGAAGTGCTGCCCATGAAACGCTCTACTATCATTACGCCACTCTCAGACTTCTTTACCGAGGAGTATTTCCAAACAAAGAAAGTGGTATATACATGCCTTTGAGATAACTGAAAACGGATATAGGAGACAGACAACATGCTGAAATACAAATCATTCACAGTAAATCCCATCGAGGAGAATACCTACCTGATCTGGGACGAAGAGACCCTCGAAGCAGCTATCGTGGATTGTGGAGCCTGGATTGACGGGGAAAGGCAGATGATTGCTGACTTTATCAGTGCCCGGCATCTGCAACTGCATCTCGTCTTGCAGACCCATGCTCATTTCGACCACATCTGGGGAGTGCCCTGGCTCTTCCAGACATACGGCCTCAGACCTCTCCTACACCTGTCTGACGAGACAATCTACTACGATATGCCAGATATGGTGAGCCGCTTTGGTCTCCACATGAAAGAGGCTCTCCCAAAGCCCGATTCAACACTTCAGGAAGGAGGTATTATCACATTGGGTAACAGCAAGATAAGCGTCCTTCACACACCAGGTCACACACCAGGAGGTGTATGCTTTCACCTGCCCGACGAGCATCTTCTGTTCAGTGGAGATACACTCTTTCAGGGCAGTGCAGGTCGTACCGATTTGCCAGGAGGTGATATGAACCAGCTTCTCCAAAGTCTTCGCCGCCTGATTACCCTCCCGGCTGAGACAACAGTATTGCCTGGGCATGGCCCTCACACCACTATCGGGTACGAAGCCAAATACAATCCCTTTGTACGATAAGAAAGAGAGGAAAATGCCTCAGAGTAATCTGAGTATTCCGAGTATTCGTTAAGGTTAGGGTTAAGGTTAGGGTTAAGGTTAAGGTTAGGGTTTCAATCAGAAAGGTGATAATGCTTTGCCTATTTTTTCCTTCAGCTGAGGCATCAGGCCTTTGGGGATGGATAGTGTCATCTGGCAATCCATATCGAAGGACTGGCTGACAATTCTGGCATCCATATCGCGAACCACCTTCATCACTTTGTTCATCAGCGGGTGCTCAAAGCTGAAGGAATACTCCCCATCCACCGT